>NZ_CP080269.1:2577500-2877500 GCF_019431355.1 Paenibacillus sp. R14(2021) | reverse complement strand
ATGTACACGTATCAGATGGCTGTCATCTACCATGCGGCTTCCATGACAGCGGAGCGCACGGCATTTCGATGGGACAACAGCGCAAGAGATCCAGTCAGCGGCATGGGAGCGACCGGCCGGTACGACGGCTTGTATTGGCGGATGACGGACAACGGAGCGCTTCAAACTTTATTTAGCTTTGGCGGCGATGGGAGCAGAGGCGGTGCGGCATATCCAATCGGTAATGAAGCGCATGCGGCACCAGATTCGCTGTCCGACCTTAAGCTGAGCATCGAAGCGGGAAGAGTCGTTTCTCCATTTCAAGGCGAGTCGCGCAGTAAAGGAATCATCGAGAAAAGAATCGAGGTGAAGCTGGAGCAGCCGCTTACGATTCGGCCGCTTGAACTGCTCCTTGGACACTCGGAGCCAGTAACGATTGGCTCCGCATCCATTGCGGACCCCGTCGAGCTTATTCGAAACGTGGATTTAGTTCGCTATTACACGGGGAAATTCAAAGGCTCGGCCGGTGATGATACAAGGAAACAGGCACAGCTCATTCTCGGCGGGCGGCAGGTCATGGATCATGAATAGGATTGGATGGATTCTTCTGAAATGGCGGCATGCTGCAAGGCTGTGGAACAGAAGCGATGGAACGGTTTCGGTCTATTTGATCGTTTCAACTGCGGCGATGCTATTGTTTACGTCACTGCTGATCGATTACGCACGAATTGCCGCATTCAATAAAAAGAGTGAGTTGGCCGCGCAGTCCAGTATCCGCTCCGCCCTGTCTGCATACGACGATGCTCTCTACGAGCGTTATGGGTTGTTCGGAGCAGGCGGCTCGGATCGGAATGAATTGTTCACGCAGGCTATCCAGCACAATTTGGACGAAGAGGAGGATGGGTTTCGGCTGCTTCGCATCCAGCGCGAAGCTTCTCATGTGGACCGTTACGAGGTACTTGGCAATCAACAGGTTTTCAGCCGCCAGGTGCTGGAGGAGATGAAGTATAAAGCGCCGATTGATTTTACGCTCGAGATTGCTTCGCGCTTTGCGCCGATGAGTTCGGCCATGAAAGAAGCGGCTGCAACCGTTAATGCGCTCGAGGACATTCGCCGGATGTATGACGAGCGGGAAAAGCGGCTCGCGCTTGTTATGCAAGAGCAGAAGCAAGCCGCCGTTCAATCTGCGCAGGCAGCTTCTGCGGTCCAAGCCGCAGCCGGCATCGCGGGCGGCTACGGCGCGTACGAGAGCTGGCTTCAGTCCGATGCCATGCTGGATGAAGACGAGAAGCCGCTGCACAGCGATGAAATCGCTGCCTATCGAAGCCAGGCGTTGGGCGGCTCCGCATCCGTGAAAGCTAGCACGGCCGCTGCGCTGGAGAACCACCGGGAGGTGATACGCCTGGCGTCGACAGCCTTGTCGGAAGCGGAGCAGTGGAATGCTTCCATGACCGCGGCTGTCGCACGCATGCGCAAATCAGAGGAGGGAGGCGGCTTTGATCGGCTGGGGGGCATGGCCGTAGCCGGGCAAGAGAATTCTTCGATGGGCGCCGAAGAGCTTTCCCAGCTTGGACAGACTAGGGAGTCCGCGGACAACCTGCTAATCAAGTCGGAATGGTTCCAGCAGTACCGGCAGGATTTAAATGAACAGAACGACAGCTTTCAGCGAATTGACATCCAAGCTGGAAATTTTCAGCAAGCTGTGCAATCCGCAATAGCTGCCAGAGGCGCTTCCGGCATGCTGGATGCAGCCTTGTCCGGGTTAAGAGAAGCAAGCGATACGTATATGAAGCGCTATTCTCAGCCTGGTGAAGTGCTGTCTGTCAGACAGAAAGAGCTTACGCAGCGGCAGTCCAGCGATTCGGAGCGCAAGTCCAATGAATCGGCGGCGAAATCCAAATGGAGTCAAGTCAAAGCGATGATCGACGGGATGAAAACCGCGCCGAACGAGGAGGAACATCGGGCAGCTTTCGAACGGGTTAAGAAGCTGGCGGATGCAAATTTAGCTTTTAATAAAGCTTTGGCTGACGAAGCGGATGGGGAGAAGGATGCTGCCGACGCCACATCAACGAGCGCGGGTGAAGAAGCGAAATCTTCGATGGCTGCTATGGGGACCGTATTCGGCGGCATGGCGGATTTGCTTGGGCGTATTAGGGATCCATTGTACATCAACGAGTATGTCGTGCATCGCTTCCATACGTTCGATCCGAAATGGTTTCAAGAAGCGATCAAGGGCAATAACGAGGCATTCTCGAAGGCACTGTCTTTGGACAACCAGGAAGCGGAATACATCCTGTACGGCTTCCATGAGCCAGGCGCTAACGTTGCTGCTGCATACGGAGAACTGTTTGCGGCACGAGTGGCGGTCCGCACGATGGAAGGGCTGATCGCATGCCGCGCGCTCGGCAATCCGCTGCTGGTCTTGTCGGCGGCCGTGCTTTATGGTCTGGAGAAGTCGATTGCTGATATGGCGAAGCTTGCCGAAACAGGCAAAGTTCAGCTTTCCAAATACATGCCTGTTGAGCTGACCTACTCGGATTATTTGCGAATCTTCCTGATACTTCATGGCAGCGGCGGTCAAGGCAGGTTGGCGCGCATGATTGCGGTTATCGAGTACAATACGGGAGCAGATTTGCTGCAGACGGCGACAGGTCTATCGGGGGAGCTCACTTCATCGGTCAACCTGTGGTTTTTGCCAGGGCTAGTGAGGAGCTTTGCGGCTGCAGGCATCTTGAAAGGAAAGGTCAAAGGGAACCGTTATGAAAAAACGCAGACGATCGGCTCCTCTTACGGGTAATAAACAGGGCGAATCAGGAAGCATTGCACTAGAAGCCGCGCTGGTTCTGCCTGTCGTGCTGATGGTGGTGATCTTCTTCATTTGCATGATTCGATTGAATACCGTGCAAATGGCGCTTCACGGCGCCGTTTCCCAGACGGTGAAACAGGCTGCGGCGAATATTCATCCCATCGATCTTGCTCTGCAAAAGCGCCATTCGGACGATAAGGCGGATGAAGGTGAAGAGGAAACTGCGACGGATCAAGCGCAATCGAAGCCGGTTCGTGAACCGCTACCCGCAGTTGAGTTTGTAGCCGACAAATTGGAGAACTGGCTGCCGTCTCCCGCAGGCCCGCTGCTGTCGGCAGTATTGAAAGGCGACTGGAAGCCGGCTCAGGACGCGGCTTCAACGATAATCGGACGATCGATCGTGGAGCCAATGCTTCGCCATGAGGCGGACATCGCTGTACTCGATCCTGAACGGCTGCATCTATCGAAGCTTTCGCTGCCGGACTTGAAGGATGGCAGTGATCCGTTTCTCTCGATTGAAGCAGAGTATGCCTTCAAGCTGGGTTTTCCATTTACGAAGGGAACGATTGTACTCAAGGAGCGGGCCGCAGAGCGGGTGTGGACCGCGGATAAGCTGCCGGCGCAGGGTAGCGGAGAATCGGCAGATCCCGATCACGAGCCGATTCAAATCGTGCTTATCGAGCCGGTTCCGGTCAGGCCCGGCAATAAAGCTAGAGTCGTGGTTAAGACGAGTCCGGGACGGAGCTTGTCGATTAAGGTGCTCTACAAAAGCGGTCAAAGTGTGGCTAAAAACCTGCAGGACGCCGTGACAGATGCCAACGGGTTCGCGGAGTGGACATGGCATGTATCCGGCAATACAACGCCGGGCGTATGGGAGCTTGTCGTCACGGCCAGCGACGGAACGACGGCCGCCAGGCACTTTGATATTCGGAAGAAAACAGAAGGGACGGAATAGCTGATGGAGGGCGTTTTTGCGGGAATTCTGGCCGTTCTGTTCATAGGAACGGCATTGGTTAGCGATATCCGCTCGATGATCATCTCGAATAAATTGAATATCGCATTCTTTGCTTCGGGCATCATTGTTCACGCAGCGATGAGCGGCTTAACGGGAGGTGTCGGCGCGCTGCTGGGAGCGGCGGCAGGCATGTTTCCGCTGCTCCTGCTTTATTTATTGAAGGGGATCGGAGCCGGTGACGTCAAGTTTTTTGCGGCTCTTGGCGCTGTTATCGGAGTCGGCCCGGTGCTGCAGATATTGATGTATGCCATCTTGTACGGCGGGGTGTTCGGTTTAGTTATGCTGCTTATCAACCGTTCGTTCAGCCGCCGCTTCCTGTTCGGCGCGATGTCGATCGTCATTGCCGAATCGAAGGTGCAAGCCTGGGAAACGAGCTTTGCAAACAAGAAGGCGCTTCGTTTTCCATTTATGATCGCAGTGGTTCCCGGGGCGCTGACCGCGTTGTATTTCATGCTCATTTAATGAACGGGGGAGGGTTATTATGCTTCTGGATCAACTACGGATTGACTACTCAATGAAGCGCGGCCATGAAATGATCGTAGACTTGGAATCCGGCATTCGGCGGGAGCAGCTCGACAGCATTGAAATTCAAATGCTGCAGAACCAGCGAATTCCTAAGCTGCTGCCTGTGGAATGGGTGGATATTGACGGCGGCATTACGTTCAGGTATCCCACTAACGGCAGACGCATTCTGGAGCATCGGCTGCAAACCCGGCAGCTGACGATGTTTCAATTCCATACCCTGCTGCTTGCAGTGGTGGAAGCTATGGATGACAGCAGACATTACATGCTGCGGACGGAATGTTTTTTGCTGCATGAGCAGTATATTTTTGTCGGGGAGAGCTGGGATGATATCGCGCTGGTGTATGTGCCAATTCAGGGGCCGCGGCTGGCAGCTTCCGCGGGCGAAGCCGTATTGGCTATGGCGATTCGCTGGGTAAGCGTCATCGAAGAGCCTGATGGAATTGGCCTGCAGCAGGTATTTCAGCATTTGCGGGGCGATTTTGTTTCATGGGAGCGGTTGAGGCAAACGCTCCTGGCGCTGCTTGGCGCCGGCTATCGGGAAGAGATGTCGGATGGACCCGGAAGACGATTGGCAGATACCGGCTTTCATGAAGGCTCAGGCACCGGCAGACAACCTCAATCAGCTGTCAATCACCGTGCTCGCGAAGGAATCAATCAAGTGGATTCATCGCATGTCCAGCGTAATTCGGCTGTTGATGCCATTCACGCGGATCGACCTGAAGCTCGCAAGACTGTCTTTGCTTCCAGCGATAAGCTGGCTAACACCGCATTAAAGGATAGGCATGAGCAATCGTTGGAGGCTGCACTGCCTTTAACTGTGCTGACCGATGAACAGAAAACAGAGCAAGGATCGGAAATGTCTTCAAAGGCAGGGTGGATGACCGGCGCGGGCTGTATTCTAATCACTGCCGTTATTTGGAGATTCCTTTACCTGGCTTCGCCGTCCTCATTTAGTATGCTGATCTGCTCCGGCTTGACACTGATCACATGTGCTGCCGGACTGGTTATATTTCGAAGGCTGCGAAGACCGAATGCGAACACTGATCCTTATGAGCAAGTGACAGATGAACAAGCTTGGCCCTATGAAGAGGATGGCTTTGTGCCGGATTCCATGCCTTTAAACGATCAAGTGTCCAGACAGAAGAAGCAGCAGTTACACCAAGGCGGCTTTAGCAATGACTCGACAGAAGACCGTGCCAACCCTTCGCAGCAGCAATTGAACTGGAAACAATCCCGCCAGCAATTCATCTCGATTATGGATGAAGAACGGATTCAGGAGGCCCTTCCTCCGGTTTCCGCTTCAGTAGGTGGAATGTCTTCCAGCATGCGTGCAGCGGCAAACGACGCAACTGTGCTGCTAGGAGGAGGGGAGAACGGTAAACGGGCTGAATTCGCCAGTTTTCCTTGGCTTGAGCGTCAGTCTGGCGGCCAGATGGAGCAGATCCGCCTGGAGCATGCGCAGTTCATCATTGGCCGCTCCAGTGAGGGCGTTCATTACGTGGATCCTTCATCCGGCATATCCCGTGCGCATCTGGAGCTGGCAGGCAGCCATGGCAGCTGGTCGGTCAAAGATATGGGGTCGCGCAACGGCAGCACATTGAACGGCGACGCAATGGTACCCTATAAGACTTATGCGCTGGCGGATAAAGATACGGTGCAGCTGGCTGGCGGCGAAGGACCTAAATATGTCTTCCGCGCAGGCTGAGGGAGACCTGAATTTTCTAAGAAAATGGCCCCTGCCGATGGAGGAGCCTGCTAGCACGATGTGCTCTTATCCTCGTCCCAGCAGCTGCCGCAAAGCATCGCGAAGAATCGCATAGCGAAACGTAAATCCCAGCTCCAATGCTTTGCGCGGTACGGCTCTCGACCCTTCAAGCAGGAGAAAGGACAGCTCGCCGAGGGCGGTTCGGAGCAGCCAAGCCGGAACAGGAAACCAGTGAGGTCTGCCCATGACTTCACCGATCGTCCGTCCGAAATCTTCGTTCGTCAGCGGTTCCGGCGCGCAGGCGTTCACGGGACCGCTGATCGACGGGGTATCGATGCAGAACAGAATGAGCCGAATCATATCGTCTTCGTGAATCCAAGGAATCCACTGCTGTCCGCTGCCCATTCGGCCGCCTGCCCACAACCGGTAAGGGAGCAGCATTTTCGGGAATGCGCCGTCCTTCATGCCAAGTACGAGTCCAATTCGCAGCTTTACTAGACGTTCTGCTGGGATGTGGTCAGCTGCAGCTTCCCATTGCTCTACGACGGATGCGAGGAAATCCGATGCTTCCACCTGGCTCCATTCATCGTTTATCTTGCTGCCATCGGTCCCGTAAATCGAGATTCCTGAGGCATTGACGACGACTGGTTTTTGTACCAAAGAACCAACAAGTTGCTTGACCGAATGGGCTGCTTTCAAGCGGGACTGCAGGATAGCCTCTTTGCCTTCAGCTGTCCAGCGCCGGTTAATGGACTCGCCCGCCAGATTAACGATAGCGTCAATCCCCTCCAAGGCAGCCGGCGAATCGTTCAACTGGGACCACGTCATATAGTGAAGCTTCGGATGATTCGCATGCTGCTGACGGCTGGAACGGGAGATAACCCATACTTCATCGCCCCGCTGCAGCAGCGCTTCCGTCAACAGTCTCCCTACATATCCGGTTCCCCCTGTAATCGCTGCTTTCATCGCTATTCCCCCTTTGAGTAAAATGGCTGGCATGGCCATAGGTTTCCAGATACAGCGAAAGCCGCCCAGGAGGCGGCTATTTATTCAGCAAATGCGTGTATGGAGAGTAATCGATTTGTTCTCTTTCCAGGAACGAAATCAGGCTGCGGTAATCGCGTTTGGGCGTAGCCCGTATGTAACCTTCGATACAATGGCTGCGAGACACTTCGGACGCACCGCCTTCGACAGCGACTTGCGCGATCTTGGCAGCAATGGAATGGCGTGCAATATCGCGAAATGCGCTCGGTACCGGCGCAACAAGCTGATCCAGGAATTGCTTGGAATCCTCGGGCCACATGCCGCGGCTTCTGTCGACCCAATAGTTCTGCCAGTCGAGCTTAGATTTGCCGTCCCGCATGGGAAGGACTTTAAGAAACTTTCGAAACATGAAATAGCCGCCGATGGACATGAAACCAATCATGACAATAGCCCAGAACACAATGAAGTACATAAACCAACTTGGAGCCATCGCTTACATTCACCTCTACCTGCACAGGATGCCGATTCAATCTGGCAAATCGTAACTATTATAAGCGATGAGGCGCTTTTCTCGCAACCGACAGTCAAATACCGGAACCTAGATTTATTTCGCTATTCCTAGTAAAATAGGTAGGACAAGCGTTTGAACAGGTACAGCCCGTCACAGGCTGCCGTTGTTGAAACGAAAGGAGCGAAACAAGTCCATGTTGAAAATCGGTTCACATGTTTCATTTTCCGATAAAGGGCTGCTCACCGCAGCGAACGAAGCCGCTACTTACGGCTCCAGCACGTTCATGATTTATACCGGCGCTCCGCAGAACACGCGCCGCAAACCGATGGAAGATCTGTATATCCCCGAAGGCAAAGCAGCCATGAGCAGTGCGGGTGTTGACGAGATTGTCGTGCATGCCCCATATATTGTGAATCTTGGTTCGTATAAAGAGGATACGTTTGAGCTAGCCGTGCGTTTTCTGCAGGAAGAAATCCGCCGCACGGATGCGATCGGCGTACGCAACATTGTCTTGCACCCCGGTGCTTATACGGACAGAGATGCCCAATACGGCATCTCCCGAATCGCTGAAGGTTTGAACGAAGTGCTTGACGGCACCAAAGAAACGAATGTCAATATCGCGCTCGAGACGATGGCTGGCAAAGGTACGGAAATCGGCCGCAGCTTCGAGGAGATCGCATCGATTATTGATAAAGTCGGCGCCAATGATCGTCTGACCGTATGTATGGACACCTGCCACATGCACGATGCAGGCTACGACCTCGTCGGGGATTTGGACGGCGTATTGAATGAGTTTGACCGCATCGTCGGCCTAGACCGGGTTGCCGTCGTGCATGTCAACGACAGCAAAAACCCGCGCGGCGCAGGCAAAGACCGCCATGCTCCGATCGGGGCGGGCTGGATCGGCCACGATGCGATCCGCAGCATCGTGCATCACGAGGCTTTGAAGGGCCGTCCGTTTATTCTCGAGACGCCATGGATCGGCCAGGAAGACAAAACGCAGCGTCCGATGTACGAGGCGGAGATTGCGCTGCTTCGCGGCGATGCCTTGAGCCGTTTCGGCGGCCAGTTCATGGATGATGTTGAACGTCTTCATCATTTCTTCGGCAAGCAGGAGATTGACCACCGTCAATTCGTCCTGAACGTATGGGACGTGCTGAAGAACGATGCGAAAGCGAAGAAAGCAGACCCTCGCGAGCCGATGGACCGCTTGTACGATCTCGTTACCGAACACCGCGTGCTGTCTGAGCTGTCGGAAGAAGCAATCAATCAGCGTATTACGGCATGGTTCGCGGGCAAGACGCTGTTGGTGAACGCGTAACAGCGAAGATGCCGCAGGCAGCCAGACTATTTCTGTTGACGGAAGGAAGACACTCTTGTTATGCAAAATTCATACCAACCACAACTATCCTCGCAGCGTCCTAATAAGTCGCAGCGTGCGCGTATGCTGATTTCCTGCCCGGACCGTTCCGGCATCGTCGCTGCGGTTTCGCATTTTCTGTATGAGCACGGTGCGAACATCGTGCAATCCGATCAATATTCGATGGACCCCGGCGGCGGCATGTTTTTCATCCGCTTCGAATTCGATCTGAACGATTTGGACCGCGAGCTGCCAGTGCTTCAAGAAGATTTCACCCGCGTAGCCGATAGATTCGAAATGAAATGGCACACCTTCCGCGCGAGCCGCAAGAAGCGCCTTGCCATCTTCGTTTCCAAGGAAGATCACTGCTTGCTGGAGCTTCTCTGGCAGTGGCAGGCCGGCGATCTTGACGCGGATATCGCAATGGTGGTAAGCAATCACCCGGATATGAGAGGGCTTGTTGAGTCGTTCGGCATCCCATTCCACCATATCACGGTTACCGCAGATACGAAAGCGGAAGCCGAGAAGCAGCAGCTCGAAGTCGTTACGGGCAAAGCGGACATCGTCGTGCTTGCGCGTTACATGCAGATTATTTCGCCGAAGTTCATTGAGCAGTTCCCGAACCGGATCATCAATATCCACCATTCCTTCCTGCCGGCTTTCGTTGGCGGCAAGCCTTACGCGCAAGCCTATCAGCGAGGGGTCAAAATTATCGGCGCAACGGCGCATTATGTGACCGAAGAGCTGGACGGCGGACCGATTATCGAGCAGGACGTGCAGCGCGTCAGCCACCGCGACGATGTGGATAATTTGAAACGGATCGGCCGCACCATTGAACGCGTCGTGCTTGCTCGCGCCGTCAAATGGCATGTGGAAGACCGGATTTTGGTTCATCAGAACAAGACGGTCGTATTCAATTAATCGCTATGCAGCAGCAGTCATCCTTCTTTTGGCGTGCCGCCCGGAATTGGTCCGGGGCTGGCGCGCCTTTTATTTTGTCGATTTTTATTTTGGCAAGGCTTAAAAGATGGAAATGGGGATAAGGTAATGGTACAATATTTCAAAGCCAGTGCGGGTAAACCGCCTTACCACTTACAGAGAAAATAAGATTGAACGAAGAACCGCCGCCCTAGGCGGAATAAGGAAGTACCTATTCGGATTTAGGAGGAGTTTACGTAATGACAGTTACACAAAAGTCCATCGATCAGCTTTCCATCGACACCATTCGCACACTCGCGATTGATTCGATCGAGAAAGCGAATTCCGGCCACCCAGGCATGCCAATGGGTTCCGCTCCGATGGGGTACCAATTGTTCGCGAAAACCATGAATCACAATCCAGCTAACCCGACATGGATCAACCGCGACCGCTTCGTGCTTTCCGCCGGCCATGGTTCCATGCTGCTGTACAGCCTTCTTCATCTTTCGGGCTATGATCTTCCGATCGAAGAGCTGAAAAACTTCCGCCAATGGGGCTCTAAGACACCGGGACATCCCGAGTTCGGCCACACCGCGGGCGTAGATGCAACGACGGGTCCACTTGGACAAGGGGTTGCCATGGCAGTTGGTATGGCGATGGCAGAAGCGCATCTCGGCGCAACCTATAATAAAAAAGATCTGAATATCATCGATCACTATACATTCGCGATCTGCGGCGACGGAGACCTGATGGAAGGCGTTGCGAGCGAAGCGGCTTCTCTTGCGGCCCACATCAAGCTAGGCAAGCTGGTCGTACTGTACGATTCCAACGATATCTCGCTTGACGGCGAATTGAACCTGTCGTTCTCCGAGAACGTGCATGGCCGCTTCGAAGCTTACGGCTGGCAGGTGCTGCGCGTAGAAGACGGCAACGACCTGAATGCGCTCGCGAAAGCGGTAGCTGCCGCTCAAGCCGAAACAAGCAAACCGACGCTGATCGAAGTGAAAACGACAATCGGCTACGGCAGCCCGAACAAAGGCGGCAAAGGCGGGCATTTGGGTACGCACGGCAGCCCGCTCGGCGCGGAAGAAACGGTATTGACGAAGCAGTTCTACGGCTGGGATAACGAACCCTTCTTCGTACCGGCTGAGGTCCGCTCGCACTTCGCAGAAGTGAAAGCGAAAGGCGAACAAGCGAACGCTGCATGGGATGCGACTTTTGCTTCCTATAAAGCGGCTTATCCGGAGCTTGCTGCGCAATTCGAAACAGCCATCAGCGGCAAGCTGCCTGAAGGCTGGGACAAGGATCTGCCTGTCTACACGACGGCTGATAAAGCTTTGTCTACACGCGTAGCTTCCGGCAATGCACTTAACGGCTTGGCGAAAAACGTTCCGAACCTGATCGGCGGTTCTGCCGACCTTGAGAGCTCCACGATGACTCACCTGAAGGGCTTGCCGGTCTTCAAGCCTGGCAGCTACGAAGGCCGCAACGTCTACTTCGGCGTTCGCGAGTTCGCTATGGCTGCAGCCGTGAACGGTATGAGCCTGCACGGCGGCGTGAAGCCTTACGGCGCTACGTTCTTCGTATTTACGGATTACTTGCGTCCAGCCGTTCGGTTGTCCGCACTCATGAAGCAGCCGGTCGTGTTCGTGCTGACGCATGACAGCATCGCCGTCGGCGAAGACGGCCCAACGCATGAGCCGATCGAACAATTGGCTTCCCTGCGCATCATTCCGCAGCTGACGGTTCTCCGTCCGGCGGATGCGAACGAAACTTCGTCCGCTTGGGCATACGCCTTGTCGAACGCTGACCAGCCGGTCGCGCTCGTACTGACGCGTCAGAACCTTCCGATACTAGAAGGCTCGAACGAGAAATCGCGCGAAGGCATTACCAAAGGCGCGTACGTAATCTCCGAGGCTGCAAGCGGCAAACCGCAAGCGCAGCTGATCGCAACCGGTTCCGAGGTGCAGCTGGCGGTTGCTGCTCAGAAAGCTCTCGCGTCTGAAGGCATCGAGGTTCGCGTTATCAGCATGCCTAGCTTCGATCTGTTCGAACGTCAATCGAAAGCGTACAAGGACTCCGTCATTCTTCCGGACGTCAAAGCGCGTCTTGCGATCGAAATGGCTTCGCCATTCGGTTGGGAGCGTTATGTAGGGGATCATGGCGCCGTACTTGGCATCAACACCTTCGGCGCATCGGCTAAAGGCGAACGTGTCATTGCGGAATACGGCTTTACGGTCGAGAATGTCGTCAGCAAAGTAAAAGCGCTGCTGTAATTGACGTCCCTGCTTAGTTTCGTGTGAACGCAGGGCTGACAGCCGCTTGATCTTCGAGCGCCTGCCGGCCCTCTTTTACTTTATAGGTCAGACCATTCATTGCGTAGAGGAGCTTAAGCCATCATGTCTCAGTATGAAAATGTAACCGTTGTGAAGAAAGCAAATGTCTATTTCGACGGTAAAGTTACAAGCCGCACCGTTCTGTTCGCAGACGGCACGAAGAAAACACTCGGCATCATGATGCCGGGCGAGTATGAATTTGGCACAGATGCCAAAGAAATCATGGAAATTCTGGCAGGCGAGCTGAAAGTGCTGCTGCCTGGCGATTCCGAGTGGATCAGCATCTCCGGCGAAGGCGAATTCACGGTGCCGGCCAACTCGAAGTTCAAGCTTCAAATCGCAACGGTTACGGATTACGCTTGCTCGTACATCCAAGAATAATGTAGCGACTGTGCATGCAAAAAAAAGGCTGCTCCGTATTCAACGCATCTGCGCTGAGTAAGGAGCAGCCTTTTGTACGATCATGCCGATCTAGTCGGCTGTGATCGTCTGCTTGTTGATGTAAGCCTCCAGTTGGAGGCGCTGGTAAGGGGCAAGCCCCGCCAGCATGCAGCCGTAACGGAATGCGGCTCCGTTCGGGTCGATGCGAATGATGCGACCCGTGACCGGAGGCAGCTTGGAATCCTGCGGGAAGTGGATGACAATGAACATATCGCGTTCCAGCGGATAGCCGGACATGATTTGTACGCCGTTTTCGGAGAGATCGCATAGCGTTCCGTCGATAAGTTGTCCAGAGAACGAGCCTTCTTGCTCCCATTGGTAAACGGAAAGCTTAAGCGGCACATTCAGCGACAGTCGTTCGCTGCGTCTGCGGTCGCCCTGAGCTGCTGCGGATACTGTTTGCACAGAGGCAGGTGCTGCATCTGCGGTGGAAGCCGCAGTAAAAATATCGGCATCGCCGTGGTTCGTAATGCGCTTATTGATCCACTGCTCGTAGCTGTTTGCCAGCGCTGAGAAGTCCAAATCACCGAGCCCCATGGAATCGCCGACCTGGTACAGGCTTTTTACCGTCTCCAGAACCGGCGTCGGCGTCTTCAGTTCATCCGACAACGTGGAGGCAAGGCGCAGATCCTTCAGCATGAGACCAAGCGAGAATTGGACGCTGAAATCACGGTCCAGCAGCTTCTGTGCTTTCAGATCGGCCGCTTTGCTTGCTGCGCCGCCGGACTGTACAAGCTCGAGGAACGATTTGGCATCAATGCCGCCGCTCGCTGCAATCGCCATCCCTTCCACAAGCGCGGCCAAATTGATGCCGACGATGGTGTTATGGGCTAGCTTCGCGGTAGAGCCGCTGCCGCTCGGCCCCATCGGAATGACTTTGCGTCCCATGGTGAGAAGGAGGTCCTTTACTTTATGAATGACCTCGATTTCGCCGCCGACCATAAACACCAGTGCGCCGCTTTCGGCTGCAGGCTTGCTTCCGGTAACCGGCGCATCGAGGAAATCGCCGAATTTTGCTGCCGTATCCTTATGGATTTGGCGGGAGAGCGCAGGAGAAATCGTGCTGCTGTCAATGACGATTGTGCCGGGCATCAGCGAACTGAGCAGACCGTTCTCGCCATAATAAACAGCGCGGATGGAATCGTCGTTGCTGATCATGGTAATGATGACTTCCGCCGTACGGGCCACTGCGGCGGGGGAATTCGCCGTATCCGCGCCAAGCTCGATCAGCTTGTCCGCTTTCCCAGGCGTGCGGTTATAGACCGTCACGGGGTAGCCTTTGCGAAGCAGATTGGCGGCCATCGGCTCACCCATAACGCCTAAACCGATAAATCCGATTTTGAACATGCCATCTTCATCTCCTTGTTTCCGTATGTAGGTTTCCCCCATTTTAACATAATTTCAGAGGAAGCTGTATCGACCCGGCTTGCCTTGTTTTTGGCTAAGAAATCCATTATTCTTAACCTTAACGAAATGGGATTCGTTCATACGCGCAGCAAAAAGAGCAGAAACTAAGGTGCGGCTTTCGAAGCGAGTTTTTGCTCGCAACGAGGAATAATCAGGAAGTGCCGCAAAAACTAAGCCTATGCTTCCGAAGCGAGTTTTGCTCGCTACGAAGAATAATCAGGAAGTGTCGCAAAACTAAGCCTATGCTTCCGAAGCGAGTTTTGCTCGCTACGAAGAATAATGAGGAAGCTATCGCAAAACTAAGCCTATGCTTCCGAAGCGAGTTTTTGCTCGCAACGAAGAATAATCAGGAAGTTTCGCAAAAACTAAGCCTATGCTTCCGAAGCGAGTTTTTGCTCGCAACGAAGAATAATCAGGAAGTTTCGCAAAAACTAAGCCTATGCTTCCGAAGCGAGTTTTTGCTCGCAACGAAGAATAATCAGGAAGTGTCGCAAAAACTTTTAGGAGGTTCAACCCCATGACGAAAGCAGTTACATTTGATTACAGCAAAGCGCTTGGTTTTATCGGCCAGCATGAGATTGATCATTTGGCAGGACAGGTTCGCACGGCTCACGAGCAGCTTCGCAGCGGAACGGGCGCGGGCTCCCATTACCTCGGCTGGATCGACCTGCCGACGAACTACGACAAAGAAGAATTTGCCCGCATTCAGAAAGCGGCCGCGAAAATCAAATCCGACTCCCAGGTGCTGATCGTGATTGGTATCGGTGGTTCTTATCTAGGCGCTCGCGCGGCTATTGAAATGCTGTCACACTCGTTCTATAACCTGCTGCCTAACGAACAGCGCCAGACACCGCAGGTGCTGTTTGCCGGCAACAATATCAGCTCTACATACGTTACGCATCTGCTCCAATTGCTTGAAGGCCGCGACTGGTCGATCAACGTGATTTCCAAATCCGGCACGACGACGGAACCGGCCATCGCATTCCGCGTCTTCCGCGAAGCGTTGGAAGCGAAATATGGCAAAGCAGAAGCGCGCAAACGGATCTACGCGACGACGGATCGCGAGAAAGGCGCGCTGAAGAAGCTGGCTAATGAAGAAGGCTACGAGTCGTTCGTTATTCCGGACGATGTCGGCGGACGTTATTCCGTGCTCACCGCGGTAGGGTTACTGCCGATTGCAGCTGCAGGGATCAACATCGAAGAGATGATGCAAGGCGCGGCGGACGCATCGCGTGCCTACAACAATCCGAACCTGGCCGAGAACGAGGCCTACCAATACGCTGCTGCCCGCAACGCGCTGTACCGCAAAGGCAAAGCGACCGAGATTCTCGTGAACTACGAGCCTGCGCTTCACTTCGTATCGGAATGGTGGAAACAGCTGTACGGCGAGAGCGAAGGCAAAGACTACAAGGGGATTTTCCCGGCGGCAGTCGACTTCTCGACGGATCTGCACTCCATGGGTCAATTCATTCAAGAGGGCAACCGCAATATCTTCGAAACGGTCATTCAAGTCGAGCAAGTTGCCGAGCAAATCTCGATTGGGCATGATGAAGCAGATCTGGACGGCCTCAACTTCCTGACCGGCAAAACGATGGACTTTGTAAATAAGAAAGCTTTCGAAGGCACGCTGCTTGCGCATACGGACGGTCAAGTGCCGAACTTCGTCGTGAATATTGCGGACATGAAGCCTTACACGTTCGGCTACCTGGTTTATTTCTTCGAGATCGCCTGCGGCATCAGCGGCTATCTGCTGGGCGTGAATCCCTTCGATCAACCCGGCGTTGAGGCGTACAAGAAGAACATGTTCGCACTCCTCGGCAAGCCGGGCTACGAGAAAGAGAAAGCCGAACTGGAAGCTCGGCTGTAATTGCCGTTCATGTTAGATAGCTACCGGACGCTGCGCCAGCAGGGGAGCCAGGAAATCGTAATCAAGAAATCGCGGTTTATCGGTTACGGCAAGCCTGTTGCCTCCGAAGCGGAAGCGGTCGCGTTCATTGAAGAACTGAAGAAGCTTCACTGGAACGCGACGCATAACTGCTCGGCGTATGTCATCGGCGAGCGCGACGAATGCCAGAAGCAGTCCGACGACGGCGAGCCGAGCGGAACGGCGGGCAAACCGATTCTGGAAGTCATTAAGCACCAAGGCCTTAAAAATGTCGTCATCGTCGTAACCCGTTATTTCGGCGGTATTATGCTTGGAGCAGGCGGGCTGATTCGTGCGTATACGGACGGAGCGGTCACGGCCATTGCAGCAGCCGAACCGATCACGAAGCTGCTCCACCGCGAAGTCATTGTCGATGTCGATTATACGTGGTACGGCAAGCTCGAGAATGAATTTCACGCGCGAAACGTACGGATCGGCGATACGGCATTCTCGGATCGGGTTGTAATCGCGTGCTTGCCCGAAGCGCGGGAGGCGGAGCGATTTGCAGCCTGGATTACGGATTTGACGCAAGGTCAGGCGCGGATCAGCATCGGCGAAGATAAATATTATATTGAAGGCGAATAATCATCGGCCTTCATGACAGCAAACACCCCGGCGATTCCAAGCGCCGGGGTGTTTGCCGTTTGGCAAAAAGACTAGTTTACTTCGAATAATAAGGATTGACTAGACGTTCTGCCCTCTGCTAAAGTATTAATACCAAGTAAAATAATAGGGATTACAAATTGGACTACGCGATTCCTCAAGGAAAGCGTCGGGAGGTAACTCAGCTTGAATTTCATAATGCGCGGCCGCTTGTGGAGCTTCGGTTTTCGCAGCACGATTATGCTCTATTTCATTCTGCTGATTGTACTGCCGATTATCGGGATCTACTCGCAATCGTTTAAACTTGGCTGGCTTCCCTTCTGGGAAAGCATTTCGGACCCTCTGGCGTGGGAAGCCGTACTTCTCACCGTTAAACTGTCCGTTATTGCAGCGGCCACGAATGTGATTCTTGGCACGTTGATTGGTTGGGTGCTGATTCGCTACCGGTTTCCGGGGCGCAGAGTTTTGAACAGCTTGGTCGATTTGCCGTTTGCGCTGCCGACTGCAGTGGGCGGCTTGATGATTTTGCTGCTGCTAGGACCGAACAGCTGGGTCGGCGGCATGGCTGATAAGCTCGGCTTCCAGATTGTCTTTCACGAGCCAGCTATTATCGTGGCGATGGTGTTCGTTACGTTTCCTTTCGTCATCCGCGGCGTACAGCCGCTGCTGGAGGAGCTCGATAAATCGGAAGAAGAAGCGTCTTACACGCTCGGCGCTTCCAAGGCAAGAACATTTTTTCACGTTATTTTTCCATCCATGCTGCCGGGCATTATAAGCGGGGCCATGCTGGCCTTCTCCCGCGCGCTTGCCGAATTCGGTGCAGTCGTGCTCGTGGCGGGCAATATTCCAGGCAAGACGCTGATCGCGGCGGTTTATATCTTCGGCGAAATTGAAAGTGATAACGCGCTAGGCGCCGCGGCCGTTTCCGTGCTGTTATTGACGTTGTCTTTTCTCATTCTTGGGGCCGTCAACCTCCTGCAAGCAAGGAGGCAGCACAAATGAGGAAGCTGTGGATTACATTAACCTATCTGGTCTTTCTGATTTTGCTGATCGCCCCGCTGATCAAGATTTTTACAGGTTCGTGGGAAGACGGCTGGAGCGGCTTTACGGATGCGTTAACGCGCGCCCAGTCCCTGCATGCGCTTATGATGACGGGGCTGATCGTGGTCGTCGTCACGCTGCTGAATACGATCTTTGGCGTGATGCTGGCACTCTATCTAGTCCGCGCCGCATGGCTGCCCCGCCGGATCAAGGGGCTGCTGAACAGCATAGTCGATCTTCCGTTTGCGGTTTCGCCGGTCATCGGCGGGCTTATGATCGTGCTGATGCTGGGACCGACTTCCGTTCTCGGCGCGTTCTTTGAGGATATCGGATTTAAAGTCGTGTATGCGCTGCCGGGAATGATTCTTGCGACTCTGTTCGTGACGTTCCCGTTAATGGTGCGCGAGGTCATGCCCGTGCTGCAGGAAATCGGCGCGCAGCAGGAGGAAGCGGCTTCGACGCTCGGCGCTTACTCGTGGTATACGTTTTGGAAAGTGACATGGCCGTCCATCCGTTGGGGCGTCATCTACGGCGTCGTGCTTACGGTAGCCCGCTCGCTTGGGGAATTCGGGGCTGTGCTCGTCGTTTCCGGGAATATTATGAACAAGACGCAGACGGCGACAACGCTCGTCTACCAGGATGTTGAGAATTTCGACGTGACGTCGGCCAGCAGCGTGGCGCTCGTGCTCGCCGCCTTCTCCGTAGGGCTGCTGCTGCTTATGGAATGGGCGAAGAAGAGAAAGGAAGTGCATTAGACGATGCATATCGAGGTGCGCGGTTTAAATAAACAGTTCGGTGATTTCCATGCAGTGCGCGACGTGAGCTTCGACATCGCCAAAGGGCAGCTGATCGGCCTTCTCGGCCCGAGCGGCGGCGGTAAGACATCCATTCTGCGCATGCTGGCGGGATTGGAATCGCCATCGGCCGGCGACATCGTATTCCACGGTAAGCGGGTGAACGACCTGCCTCCGCAGGAACGCGGCATCGGCTTCGTCTTCCAGAACTATGCATTATTCAAACATATGACGGTCTATGACAACGTGGCATTCGGCTTGAAAGTGAAGAAGGCAAGCAAGGAAGTCATCCGCGAGCGCGTATTGTCGCTGCTTGAACTGACAGGATTGAAGGGCTTCGAGCATCGTTATCCGCATCAACTGTCCGGCGGCCAGCGCCAGCGCGTCGCATTCGCAAGAGCGCTTGCTCCAGAGCCGCAGCTGCTGCTGCTGGATGAGCCTTTCGCGGCCATTGACGCCAAGATTCGCACAGAGCTTCGCACTTGGCTGAAGGATATGATCGAACGGCTTGGCATCACGTCGATCTTCGTTACGCATGACCAAGACGAGGCCATTGAAGTCGCCGATGAAATCATGATTATCAACAAAGGACGTCTAGAGCAGAAAGGGACGCCTTGGGATATATACAAAAACCCGCAAACCCAGTTCGTGGCGAGCTTTATCGGCGAATCGACGATCGTTGAGCGCGTGGAGCAGCTGAAGGGCTTCGAGGAAGCCGCCAATTGGCCGGGCACGCAGGCGCTGATCCGTCCGGAATATATCGAGATCGGCAAGCGCAGCGAATTCCGCATCGCTTCCGCGACGGTGCCGGGCAAAGTAAAGCATCTGCATTTCCGCGGCAGCGAATGGATGGTGGAGGTCATGGTGGGCGATATCAAGCTGATCACCTACCGCTCGTTGGAGAAGGAAGTGCTGCAGCCGGGCGAAGAGGTTAGCGTACTCATTCACCGCGCGTATCTGTTTAACGACAGCGACACCTGGATTATGGAGAACAAGCTGAAGGAAGATCCCATGCCTATTCATATTTAATAGCCAATAACTTGCTAAATAGAAAGTGTGTGTACACTATGAAACCTACCCTAACAAAAGGATGGCGCATCGCGGGTACGGCACTGCTCTCCTTGACGCTGCTGCTGACGGCCGCCTGCGGCAAAGACGGCAACGGAACCACGGCGAACGGAGACGCGCAGCCAGGCGCAGCGGCAAAGGGCGACGTGACGCTCGTCATCGGTGCTTACTCGGTGGCGAAGGATGCGTTTGCGGTGCTGCTTCCCGCGTTTGCGAAGCAGTGGAAGGCGAAGACAGGGCAGACCGTGGCATTTCAGGAATCCTATGAAGCTTCAGGCACGCAGGCTCGCGCCATCGCAGGCGGCTTTGAAGCCGATGTGGCGGTCCTTGCGATGGAGAGCGATATCGGCAAGATCGAGAAGGCGGGCTTCATTACGAATGATTGGCGCAAGGCCGGGGACAACGGCATGATCACGCGCTCGATCGCGGTACTCGGCACTCGCAAGGACAATCCCAAGGGGATTCACGATTGGGAGGACTTGACCCGCAAAGGCGTTAAAGTGCTGTATCCCAATCCGAAGACCTCCGGGGGCGCGCAATGGGACATCAACGCGATGTACGGCGCGGGCCTGAAGGAATCCGAGGCGAGGACGGGCAAGAAGGACCCGGCATATGCAAAAGCATTTCTAGAGCGGATTCACCACAACGTGGAATCGCTCGATAAGAGCGGCCGCGCATCCATGGCGGCATTCGAATACGGGGTCGGCGATGTCATCGTCACCTACGAGAACGAACTGCTCGCGCGAATTAAGCAGGGCGTCCCTTACGAGGTCGTCGTGCCGAAATCGACGATCCTGATCGAGAACCCGGCGGCCGTCGTGGATAAGAACGCCGATAAGCACGGCACGCGCAAGGTAGCGGACGCTTTCGTGGCGTATCTGCACACGAAGGAAGCACAGCATATTTTCGCCGATTACGGTTTCCGTCCCGTTGATCCAACTGTTATGGAAGAGGTCAAAGGCAATTACGTTAATCCGGTGGATTTGTTCGATATTCAGTACCTCGGCGGCTGGGATTATGTGCGCAAGACGCTTTACTCGCCGCGCGGCGTCTGGTACCAAGTGTTGGCCGGCATTTAAAATGGCATAAAGAATGGCCCTGACCGTATGAAGCGGCAGGGCCATTCTTGTGCTTCCGGGCTTTTACTCCCTCTTATTTCGACAACGAGAGCTCCACGGCTTGCTTCGTATAGGTGATTTTCGCGTTCAAAACCTTAGAGAAGAAGGCAAGCGGCACGTATAGCTGGCCGTTCTTTAGCACCGGCGCGGCGCCGAGCGTAAAGGAAGCCTTATCGGTAACGGCGTAGCGGTCCTTGCCCTTCGTAAGCGAAGTCCATGCTTGGCCTTTGCGCACCTCGTATGTGCGGGAAGCCGCATTCCAGCCCAGCTTGAAGCCAAGCGCTTCGGCAAGCGGACGAAGCGGTGCCATAACGACTCCGCCGGCGGCGGTGTAGAGCTTCGTACCATGTAGGCTCTGGCCATCTGCGACGACGGGCAAGGAGGCGATACCTGCCGGAACGGTTACGCCGGTATCGGGAATGACCAGCGCAATTTCAGGCAGGCCGGCGGCGTAAGGAGCAATCTCGTACTGCTGGAACACGAGATAAAGAATGCCGTCCTCCACATAGAACGCTTGTTGATCGGTGATGGATTTGAACGCGTCCTTGAAGAAGTCGGCAGGCCGGGATGCGATTTCGGCTTTTACCGTACGATTGATGATGCTCAGGTAGCTTGGGCCGAACAGCTCCTTCAGCTTGATCGGGGATGCTTTCGCCGTGTTATGAATGTTATACGTATCGACGACGGTTATGCCATGGGCGCCGCCCGTAAAGGTATAGGTCAACATTTTGAACGAAATCACATTACCGCTGTTCTGGCTGCCGTCCGAAATCAGCTCGAATTTGATCGTCGCGCCATAAGGGCGGAATTCATAGGAGCCGTCGGCAGCTGCGGCGTCGTTCTTGGCCTGCTTTGTTATGGCGTCTACGACGGCTTTGGCACGTGCGGCCAAGTTCGCGTTCAGCGCATTCTGGTAGGCCGTGTCTTTCATCCCGCTGATGACGGGTACGTTCAAATCCGTTTCGAGCAGGGCGGTGGATTGTTTCACGCTCTTGCTTGTCAGCTTGACGGCTCCGGTCGGCTGATTGCTCACGACCTGCACGGCTGTCGTGCTGCTCTGAGCCGGGCTGGATGAATCCGCCGCGAAAGCAAGCTGAGCGGATGCGGTGAGGAGAAGCGCAGTGCTCAAGACGGCAATGGATGCGCGTTTCATGGGATGTTTACTTTTTGGCTGGTTCAACTGTAATCCCTCCATAAAGGCTGTTATAGCTCTACTATAGTGGATGCATAGGTTATGAGTGTAACAAAATGGTTACGATCTACGAGTTAACGAGAAACGCATACGAGGCATAACGATCCTTTATCTTTTTCATCAGCAGGATTGATTTCAATTATCAGAGACCGGGCAGTATAATGGGAACCATCTTACTTGTACCGGAGGCGGCTCAGCATGGCAGTTCCCTATACGATCAAGCCGCTTCATTATCTCGCGTTGCTGCTGGGCGCATGCAGGCCGCGCATAGGCGGTATTGCCTTTACGTTCGCGATTGCGGCCGCAGGCTACGGGTTATCGCAATTGCCTGGGCTTCATTATGCCGGCCAGATGGCCTGCGCGATTTTGCTCGCGGTGCTCTATCGTCATTTCCTAGGCTATCCCCATTCGCTTCAGCAGGGCATTCAATTCTCCAGCAAAAATCTGCTCCGTCTCGCGATCATCCTCTACGGCGTTAAGCTCAACGTTAATCAGGTGCTGCAGGAGGGCATGGGATTGCTGGCTCGTGATGCTTGCGTCGTGGTCTTCGCAATCGGCGTCACGCTGCTGTTGGCTAAGTGGCTGCGTGCGGACATGAAGCTGTCACTCCTGCTCGGCATCGGCACGGGAATTTGCGGGGCGGCGGCGATTGCAGCCGTATCGCCGATTCTGCGGGCGAGAGAGGAGGACACGGCCGTCAGCGCCGGATTGATTGCCCTTGCAGGCACGCTGTTCGCGGTCACGTACACGCTCATTCGCCCGCTGCTCGGATTGACGGCGATGCAGTACGGCACCTGGTCGGGCACGAGCCTGCACGAAATCGCGCATGCTGCACTGGCCGCGGCTCCAGCGGGTGAAGACGCGCTGGCACTCGCGCTGCTGGCGAAGCTAGGCCGGGTTTTCTTACTCGTCCCGCTCTGCTTGGCGCTCATCTTCATTCAGCGCCGGATCAGCAAGCGTGCAGGCGGTGCCGGCGAAGAGCAGGCACCCCTCCAATATCCATGGTTTCTGGTCGGATTTGCAGGCATGAGCCTGCTCGGCAGCAGTAGCTGGGGCCAAGCGGTCATTCATGCGGCGCCTGCCGCCATGAACGGACTGACGATGGTTACGACGTTCCTGCTTACGATGGCGATGGTCGGCTTGGGACTGAACGTCAGCCTCCGCAATATGGGCGCTGGGGTGCTGAAGGCATTAGCTGCGATGCTGATTACCTCGCTGCTGCTTGCAATTTGGACGTATGTGTCCATTTAACGAAACATGACAGCACACCGACAAAAAAGAGCCGCAGCTCGGGTCGCATTCGGCTCGGGCGGCAGCTCTTCTTCGTTATACCGTTTGGAGAATAAATTTATCGATGACGTGCTTGACGCCCTCTTCATTGTTCGATTTGGTGACGAACTGCGCGATTTCCTTCAGCTTCGGCAGAGCATTGCCCATCGCGACGCCGAGACCGGCAGCTTCGATCATCTCATGATCGTTCCAGGAATCGCCAATGGCGATGACTTCATCCAGCGTGCAGCCAATATGCTCCGCCATGAAGGCGATCGCATGGCCTTTCGTGCCTTCTTTGTGCGTGACTTCCAGGTAGTGTGCCTTCGATTTCGTAATATGCACCCGATCGCCGATCAAGGGAGCGAGCTGCAGCGCGACTTCGTCCAAACGGGCCGGGTCGTCGATCATGAGCATCTTAGCGGACGGCTGGGCGATGAGCGATTCGAAATCCGGTTCCACGACGAATGGGATATTCGCCAAGGCGGAGTAATCGCGCGCGTACTTGTTGTCCTCCCGGACATAGAGCGTGTCGTTGATGTACAGCTGCAGATAGACGTTGTTCGCCTTGCAGAAAGCGATCAATTCCTTAGCTGCATCCTGAGGGACGTTACGTTCGTACAGCACCTGCTCGTCCAGCAGTGTCTTCACGAGCGAGCCTTGGTACGTGATGATCGGGACGTTCAGCTCGATTTGCTTGGCAATCTTCTTGGCGGACGGGAACATGCGGCCCGTCGCGAGGGTTACAAACACGCCTTGCTCAATGGCGGCTGCAAGCGCGGCCTTCGTGCCTGGCGTCACTTGAATATCATCTGTAAGCAGCGTGTCGTCGATATCGATGGCAATTAATTTGTAGGTCATTCTCTTCCGCTCCTTCTCTCTATAAGCCTCATGCATTTTCATTGATTGTAACGAAAATCGAGGGGGGGAACAAGCGTTATCTTCGTAAAGCGGCGGTTCCCGCGAATTGCCCGCGGTATGCGGTCGGCGTCATGTTCTCGCTTTCCTGAAACCGTTTATTGAAGTAGCTCGCCGTATCGTACCCGGACAATCGGGCGATTTCGCTGACGCTGAGCTCCTGCCGCTCCACGAGCAGCACCTTAGCCCTCTGTATGCGGCACATCGTTAGAAACGCAAGCGGCGTCTGGCCGATGGCGCGGCGAAACGACCGGCAGAACGTATAGCGATTTGTTGCTGCTCGTGCGGCCCAAGCATCCAAGTCGAACGGCTCGGAGGCCGCGGCCTGCAGCTCGGGCAGCAAGGCGAGAATGCGCTCGACGGCCGAGGCGCTTCCGCCGGCCGCGGAGATTGGCTCCGCCTGCTCGATGAATTCCGCAACGATCCCGTACATGAGCATGGCGACTCGGCTGGGCCGCAGAAGCGTATGGCGCTCGATTTCGCCGAGCAGCTCGTCTATGCGGCCATCCAGCTCGGCCGATGTGCGGAGCCGCCAAGCGATGGAACGGTGAAAGCCGCGCTCGGTCAGATCGGTCTGCACGCCGCTGCCGTAGAAATGCACCCATTTGATCTCCCACGGATGATCGGGATGCGCGTAATAAAATTGCTTTTCCTCCGGAAAATAAAGAAAAGCGTCGCCGGCCTTCAGCTCGAATCGTCCTTTCTCGAGCTCGACAAAGCCGCTGCCCGCGGTGATGAGATGCAGATTGAACTCCTGAAGCACGCCCGCAGGACGGCGAACCTCGTGCTTCGTATAAGGCTCATAATGGCCGGCTGATTCGGGAAAACAGTAGAACCGCTCCTTACGCAGCAGGGGAAGTGTAAGATGGTGCTGGGCCACGATATGCTCACCTCTTCGGAAATAAGGTCAATATTGTTTTATGAGAAGCAATATATTTCGATATTATAACGCGAAATCCTCATTTATAATAATCAATATAGCGCAATAGTTAAGGAAGAGGAGCGGAATAGATGACGACAATGAAACGCATTGAAGTAGCAGGCATTCAGCAGGGGATCACGCAGCTTATTCAAGGGTCCATGATGCTGAAGGCGGATGACATGGATTATTCCGGCGAGCTGCTGGATGCCTATGCGGCAGCGGGAGGAAATACGATCGACAGCGGCCATATTTACGGCGCAAGCTCCGCGCAGGCCATCGGCAAATGGATAACTTCGCGCGGTAACCGGAGCGAGATTGTTATTATTGGCAAAGGCGCGCATCCGTACGAGAAGCCGCGCATGACGAAAACCTGCATCCAAAGCGACCTGGTGGAGTCGCTGGAACGGATGGAAACCGACTACATCGATTTGTATATGCTGCATCGTGACGATCCCAATGTCCATGTCGGTTACATTCTGGAAGGGCTGAACGACCAGCTTGCCGCAGGCCGCTGCCGTGCGCTAGGCGCCTCCAACTGGAGCGTCGCGCGCATTCGCGAGGCGAATGCATACGCGGCCAAGCAGGGCATGACCGGCTTTGCCTGCAGCAGTCCTAATCTCAGTCTTGCGCGGCCGAACGAAGCGCGCTGGGCGGGGTGCGTCTCCACGACGGCGGAAGATGAAGCGTGGCATACGGAATCCCATCTCCCGATCCTGTCGTGGTCCTCGCAATCGGGCGGCTTCTTCACGGACCGCTACGCGCCGGAGAAGCGTGACGATGCTGATATGGTCCGCGTCAATTACAGCGAAGAGAATTGGGAGCGTAAGCGCAGAGCAGCCGAGCTTGCAGCCAAATACGGCGTGACCGCCAATCATATCGCGCTGGCCTACGTGCTGAACCAGCCGTTTCCCGTCGCTGCGATCATCGGACCGCAAACGCCTGCGGAACTCCAGGACAGCGTCAAGGCGCTGCCTGTCATACTGACGCCTGGGGAACGCGCTTGGCTGAATTTATCGGCGGAGACTGTTGCACAATAACAGGTGCATGGAACGTACCCTATTGGTGTACCGTTTAGGGAAATAACCGGCGCATCTTTAATCAAGACTCCCCCGCGGGGCGGAAGGACAGGTCTCAAGGCCGGTCCTTTACGCTCGCGGCGGGAGTCTTATTGTCTTTCGGCGGCTGAACTTGCTACCGCACTTGGAATGCGATAGAGTGGGTTACAGGTTCATTTTGGAAGAGGTGTCGTATGAGTATTTATGGCGAGAAAGCGGTCAAACAGCGGCGGCAGGTTAAGCTGGCCGTGCTGATCGTTATTGTTTGTGCAGTGGGGTTCGTGGGAGGACGCTACAGCATGGTGCTGCAGAATCCCATTATAAAGGAAAAGGCATTCGGCAATTTATCGTATTCCTATAAAGAAATTATGAAGGATTACTTAAACGGCGCAGATGCCAAGAAGCTTATCGACGGAGCCTCCGAAGGCATGGTGAATTCTCTCGGGGACCCGTATTCGGTCTTCCTCTCCGGAGAAAAGGGCGAGGCGTACATGCAATCCTATCAGGATCATTTTGTCGGCATCGGCGTGGAAATTCGTCAAGAGGACGGCGCGTATATCATCGACAATCTGATTAAGGGCGCTCCTTCGGCCAAAGCCGGACTGAAGAAAGAAGACGCCATCGTCAATGTTGACGGGAAAAGCGTAAAGGGCTTGGTGTTCGATGACTTGAAAAACCTGCTGCAGGGCAAAGCAGGCACAACGGTTAACATTCAAATTCAGCGGGCGGGCGCAAGCGGGCTTCTTACCATTCCCGTCATTCGGGGCGACGTGCCGGTGCTGACGGTTTCCTCGGAGATGAGAGCAGGGGGAATCGGGGAGATTACGATCAGCCGCTTCGCCGAGAAGACGGCAGAGGAATTTGACGCGGCCGTCAAGAGCCTGCAGAAGCAGGGAATGAAGTCGCTGCTGCTCGATCTTCGCGGCAATCCCGGCGGACTGCTGAATCCAACGATCGAGATCGCGAACCGCTTCGTGCCGAAAGGCAAAACGATCGTGCAAGTGGTCTATAAGGATGAGAAACAAGTGCTGACGCATAAATCGAGTCAGAAGGAGCCGTGGAGGCTGCCGATCGCTATTCTCGTGGATTCGCATACGGCGAGCTCCGCTGAGGTACTGACTGCGGCGCTCAAAGATACGGCAGGCGCGCAGGTTGTCGGCGAGAAGACGTTCGGCAAAGGAATCGTGCAAAACTTCAATCAGCTGAACGACGGCTCCGTGCTGAAGCTGACGGAAGCGCAGTGGCGGACGCCGAACGGCCAATGGATTCATAAGAAGGGCATCGAGCCGAATGTTACGGTGGCGGCACCCGATTACGCGCTGCTTCCAAGATTGGATGCAGGCCTGAAGCTGACGGTCGGCGATTACGGCGACAACGTTGTAACGGTGCAGAAGATGCTGCAGGCTATCGGCTACCAGGTCGGTGCCGGCTTCGGCATTTACAATGCGAGCATGGCGGCAGCCGTCCGCACGTTCCAAGAGCAGGAATCGCTGCCGGTTACCGGGGACATGAACGACCGGACCGCATATCGCATCCTGAATCGCCTGACCGACAAATTCCAGTCGGAAGATCCGCAGCGAAACAAAGCGGTTGAACTGCTCGAAACGGCGGAAAGCGGGTCTGCCGCGGCGAAATAACGGAAATATAGAACTTCCATTGCTTGTTTCAGGGCTCTGTGATATGCTTGTAAAAATTTATTTCGGAACCCATCCAACAGGAGGCGACAATTTTGGCTCACTATTACATGGAACCATCCCGCACCTTCAGTGAATTTCTGCTGGTGCCAAATTTGACGACCAAGGCGTGCAACCCTTCGAATGTTTCGCTGAAAACGCCGCTTGTGAAATTCAAGAAAGGCGAGGAGCCGGCTTACCATCTGAACATTCCGTTCTCGTCCGCGGTTATGCAGGCTGTATCGGATGACCGCATGGCTGTATCGCTGGCGCGCAGCGGCGGCATCTCGTTCATCTTCGGTTCGCAGTCGGTCGAAGGTCAGGCGGAGATGGTCCGCAAAGCGAAGAGCTACAAAGCAGGATTCGTCGTCAGCCGTTCCAACTTAACGCCTAGCCATACGCTGAAGGATATACTGGAGCTGAAGGAGCGCACCGGTCACTCCACGGTTGCCATTACAAGCGACGGATCGCCGAAGGGCAAGCTGCTCGGGATCGTGACGGGACGCGACTACCGCATAAGCCGCGATTCGCTTACGAAGTCTGTCAGCGAATTCATGACGCCGTTCTCCAAGCTGATTTACGGCAAATCCGGCATTACGCTGTCGGAAGCGAACGATTTGATCTGGGATCACAAGCTGAACTGTCTGCCGATCGTTAACGAAGACGGCAACCTGGATAATCTCGTTTTCCGCAAAGACTATGACGAGCATAAAGAAAACCCGTCCGAGCTGCTCGATGCCAACAAGAGCTACATCGTCGGCGCGGGGATTAATACAAAGGATTATAAGGAACGCGTTCCTGCGCTTGTCGCTGCTGGCGTTGACGTTATGGTAATTGACTCCTCCGACGGCTATTCGGAATGGCAGCAAGATACGATTCAATATGTCAAATCAACCTTCGGCGACGTTAAGATCGGCGCCGGCAACGTGGTTGACCGCGAAGGCTTCCTCTATCTCGTCGAAGCAGGCGCGGACTTCATCAAAGTCGGCATCGGCGGCGGCTCCATCTGTATCACGCGTGAACAGAAGGGGATCGGGCGTGGACAAGCTTCCGCCATGATCGAAGTAGCGGCAGCGCGCGACGAATATTTCGAGAAAACAGGGATTTACGTGCCGATCTGCTCCGACGGCGGCATCGTTCATGACTACCACATCACGCTTGCGCTCGCAATGGGCGCGGATTTCGTCATGATGGGCAGATACTTCGCCCGTTTCGACGAGAGCCCTACGCGCAAATTGAAGGTAGGCAACAATTTCGTGAAGGAGTTCTGGGGCGAAGGCTCGAACCGTGCCCGCAACTGGGAACGCTACGATACGGGCGGCAAGGCCGGCCTGATGTTCGAAGAGGGCGTCGACTCCTACGTGCCGTATGCCGGAAGCCTGCATGAGAACTTGAGCAAGACGCTGCACAAAATCAAATCCACGATGTGCAACTGCGGATCGATTTCGATTCCGGAGCTGCAGCGTAATGCGCGGATTACGCTTGTATCGGCGACAAGTATCGTCGAAGGCGGCGCGCATGACGTGATTCTGAAAGAAAACAACATTACCGGCGAATAAGAGCCGGTCAATGCTTCAAAGGCGGTCAAGAATCGATGCTACGATTCTTGGCCGCCTTTTCTTCGAGTTCAAAACAAATATTCCCGCTCCACGCGGCAAATGCGTACGCTGTAGGCGGCATACCAATCGTCCTGCCCTTGCTTCTGGGCGAGAAGATGGGCGGGATTGGCCTTCCAGCTTCGAATGGCCTCGAGCGATGCCCAATAGGAAACGGTGATGCCGACGCCATCTGCTTCGCGGGCGCTCTCCATGCCGAGGTATCCGGGCTGCTCTGCAGCCAGCTCCTCCATGCGCGATGCCATGTCGCCGTAGCCGTTGTCTCCGTCCGTGCGCTCTGAGGTGAAGATGACGGCATAATACGGCGGCTCCGGTGTCCGGGCAATGCCAGGTGACCGGTCGTCACCGCCCTTGCGTTGCTCCTTGTTCATCGAATGAAGCAGCCTCCTTTAGGATAGGTTGTCCCAGCGTTCCCACATTTCCTTCGGATTGCGTTCATACACTTCCTGCTCCCGGTACAAATAAGCGTGCATGATGAACTCCCGGCGAATGGTGGCGAAGTCGGGGTGGAACTGTTGAATAAAGCTGTTTAATTCTTTCTCCGTATAGCTTCGACCTTCCTGCAGCTGATCGGCCAGATGCTCCAGCACGATGCGTTTCTTCTTCAGCTGGGCTGGAATATGCTTCAGCTTGCCGCCTTCCGTAAAGAAATTGCGCAGCACGGACTGCTTCAGCTTCTCGTTCTTCTCATCCATCTCTTGAGGCTCCTTGTCCATATATTGTTCCGGCTTGGCAAGCACAGCCTGAAGCGCGCCTTCATACTGCTTCAAGAAATAAACGTCCAGCGAGAAATAAATCGCATTCTTGTCGCGGCGCTCATGAATGAGGCTGACGGCGCGCAGCTTGGCGGCGTGATGCGTAATGGTAGCGGGGGAGAGACACAGCTTCTCGGCAAGCGTCTGCCCGGTCATCTCGCCCTCCGACAGCAAAATAAGTATTCGAATTCGGTTCGGATCCGCCAGCGCCTTATGATAATTGACGATCTTGTCGAGCTGCATCACAAGCATAAACCGCCTTTCTTATATTAAATAAGTATCTAATTAGATAATATTCTAATTAGATATTCGCGTCAAGTCCCCAGATGCCCATTCATGCCTCGTTCTCAGAATGTGCAAACAACGTTAATAGGGATCCCGCTTGTCTGATGACAACCGGAATCCCTATTGGACCAATCTACAACTATTCAATTGTTTACCGCTCTCCATTTCAAAATGCATAACCACATTTTCAGATTTTGTTTGCTGCAATTCTCATCCTGGAACCCGAATGCCCCGACCTCGTTAATCCGCCTTACTCCTTTCGCGGATCATTCTAGGACATCCTTCGCTGACTCGCTTCAATGGACTATCCCCTCTCTGCTTGAAAGTGGACTGCCGATCAGCCCGATTGCGATTGCTATTCTGCAGCATCTTGCTCCTCTGAAGAAGCAGCGCCATCGTTTGATCTGACTTCAGTGTACAGGCGTTTTTATATTTTGTAAATATTCAGAATATTATAAAAAGTATCGTTAACCGCCCATAACTTTCGGTTTTCTCCTGTTTGCTCGCCTATATTTACAATTCCTCAATTTGGCGAAAATTGTCGGTGTAAATTCGTCGTCCGGATCGAGAGTGCGGCGAGGACGAGCAGCGCTGCGCGATGTCCTTATTTCGTGAATCGAAACATAAACTTGTTGTTGACAGTTTGAATGAGGTGACATATATTATAACCGACGGTTAGTAACCAGTGGTTACAATTGAGAGGGAGCGAATAAACGATGAGAATCGAACAGATTTCCGAGCATATTTGGAGCTTGAGCACATGGGTCATTATTCCGATTCATATTTGGGCTATCGTCGAAGAGGATGGCATTACGCTTGTGGATGCGGGCATTTCGCTAATGAATAAGGGGATTGTCAGGTTCATCGAGCAGGAGATAAAGCGGCCGCTTCGCCGCATTGTTTTGACGCATGGTCATTCCGATCATACGGGAGCTATCCGAGGGTTGCTGGCTAAGTACCCAGACGTTACGGTGCACGCGCATGAAGTCGAAATTCCGTACATGGAAGGCCGGATGCCGTATCCGCGCCGTAAGAAAGCGCAGCAATCCGTAGCGGCGGGGCTTGCCAATCCGCTCGCGGAGACTTCACGCGGAGAATTGGCTTCCGTGGGTGGGTTATCCGTGCATTTGACGCCAGGGCATTCGCCGGGCCATGTCGTCTATTATCATGAACGGGACGGCGTCATGCTGGCGGGGGATTTGTTCACGTCGAAGAAGGGAAAGCTTCGCAAGCCGATGCCGATGTTTACGGCCGATATGGAGGAAGCGGTCAGGAGCAGCGAGATCGTTCGCAAGCTGCGTCCGAAGCGGTTGGAAATTTGCCATGGCGATTCTGTCGTTCAGCCTGCGGAGCAGATTGACGCTTACCTGAGCCGTCATGGAGCGTCGGAAGGCATTCCGCTAAATCGTTGATTTGTAGTGCACGTGAAGCTCCTCCGTAAGGGCAATTAACCGCTCCTTCAGCGAGCGGGGTGCCTCGACCTGAAGCCGAGTGTCGTAGCCTAGCACATGGTAGGGGAGATACGTATCGATCGCGGTCTCATCCAGAAGGAAATGGGCTTCGTCCTTCGTACGCTCGGCCAGTGAATCGCTGAACAGCCAGGTTTCGCACAAGGCGTTCAACGTTTCGGGCTTGCCCCTCAGGATGACGCGGGTGAGCTCCTCTTCTTCCTTGTATGCCCAAGGCTTTAATTCCTGGAGCATATAGCTCCGTGCGGAGAAGTTTGCCGGACGCTCGAATACAGCCTCCGTGGTCAAGGTCGAAATGATTCGATCGACCCGGAAGCTGCGAATGTCCCGGCGGAGATGGCAATAGGCGACGAGATACCAGTTGTCTTTGCTGCGGGTCCATTCCGTAGCCCTTCTGATGTTTGATCAGCAAGGTGCTGCAGATGGAAACGGCAAGCTCCAGCTGCCGCAAAGTGTTTTCCATACCCATATCCGCACCCGAGCTGATGACCTCGAACCCGTCTAAATAATGCTCCATAGCGATGCGCTGTTCTGCATTGGTGTAGCGCTTCAGCTTCACCATTGCCCCCTTCAGTTCTTCGCTGTATGGATAGCCGGCTTCCTGGGCGAAGACGGCTGCTTGTACGAGCGCCTTCTGTTCCGCTGCATTGAAGAAGAGCGGCGATGTTTTGAATTGCTCCAGCAGGCTGTATCCCCCGTTATGCCCGGAGTCCGCCACAATCGGAACGCCGCTCGCGCACAGCGCGTCGATGTACCGGTATACGGTGCGGATATGCATTTCCAGCGCATCTGCCAGCTGTTTGGCCGTCATGCGTTTATTTGCTTTCAGCAGCCATAGGATGGCGAGCATGTTATCTGCTTTTGACATGGGGAAGCTTCCTGGATGCATAGGCTTACTTGCGGTTAAAGCCTTCCTTGAACGGGTTCAGGAACAGCTTGGGAATGTCGGTCTCGAAACGAACCAGCTTCTCTGTTGTCGGATGATGGAAGGCTAGTACGCGGGCATGCAAGCCGAGCCGGCTGATGGCTCTGGATTTGGAGCCGTACTTCTTGTCTCCGACGATGGGATGGCCGATGTCTTCCATATGAACGCGAATTTGATTCTTGCGGCCGGTTTCAAGCGACACCTCCAGCAGCGAGAAGTTGTCATTGCTTTGCAGCACTTTATAATGCGTGACGGCATGCAGCGCATCGACTGGACTTGCGCTGGAGTACATTTTAAGCGTCTTGCTTTCCTTCAAATAGGAGGAAATCGTCCCTTCGGGCTTCTTGACCTTCCCTTCTACAAGCGCGATATACGTGCGCTCTTCCACGCTTTCCTGCCAGGTTGTCTGCAGCTTCTGCTGCACGGCCTCGCTCTTCGCGAACATCATGACGCCGGACGTATCGCGGTCCAGACGGTGCACGACGAAGATACGGCTGCGCGGATCGCCGAGGCGGACGTGGGCGGTCAATTGGCGGTATGCGGTCAGCTCGCTCTCTTGGTTGGACGCGATAGAGAGCAAGCCTGCATCCTTCAGCACGACGATGATGTCATCGTCCTCGTGCAGAATGGTCAGACCGATCAGCGGCGGAGCCTCTACGATGCGTTCCTTGGACACGGTGACGGTGTGGCCCGGCAGAAGCGGATGGTTGTAGAGCTTCGTTACCGTACCGTTCACGGCAATTTGACCGCGGCTAAGCATGGCTTTCAAGGCATTGCGGCCTTCGCCGCTTACGGCGTGAATCAGGAAAGCCAGCAGCTCGGCAGGCGCTTTCACTTCATAGGTGCGGCTTGCAGGCTTGGCCGGCTGCGGGGGAGCAGGTGCTCTGCCCGGTGCTGGTTTGCTTTGCGCTGCGGTTTTGCCGTAAGCGGCTGGTTTGCCGTGCAGGGCAGCGCGGTTGTGAGAGGCTGAGGCAGGCTTGCCGCGTCCGGCTGGTTTGCCTGGAGCAGCGGATCTTCCGGCTGCCGATGTGGTGCGCGTACGATTTTTTTCCATTTCAAACGCTCCTAAGACGAATTCTATCTGCCTCTTACTATACCGAAAGTATCCCGGGCTTACAAACGGCGGCGTTCGGGCTGCATGTCGGCCAAGGTGTTTCATATACTTGACTTTTGACAAACCGTATCGGTTGGTCCAATGCGTACAGGCCGTTCATCCGGTGATGAACGGCCTGTATTTGATTCTCCTACGCTTGCACGATTTGCTTTTTAAATACCTCTGGAAAATGATCCCCGACCAGAAGTTCGCCCGGCTGTACGTTCACGTACGAAAGCATGGCATGCTTGCCGATCGGCTCATAGCGCGTATGGCCAGGCATGTAATGAACGGCGATGGCGCGGCGTTTCATATCGGAGCGGTTATGCGGGCTGCCATGCCAGGTGAGGCAGTGATGATAGCCGACCTGCCCTTTCTTGATTTCGAACGGCACCGCTTCGACGACCGCGTTGTTCGGCAGCATTTCCGGCTGCTTGTGGAACGGCTTGAAGTCTTTCGTGCTGGACAGGTAACGCTGGTGATTGCCCCACTTATGGCTGCCCGGCACCATCCACATGCAGCCGTTCTCGATGACCGCGTCGTCAAGCGCAACCCATGCGCTTACGAGATCGGCCGGCTGAATGATCGGCCACAGCGGATGATCCTGATGCCAAGCGGTAGGTCCGCCCGTCACCGGCGGCTTGTATTGAATCTGATCATGCCAGATGCGAAGGGAATTCGTATGAGACAGCTGGGCGACTTCCTCGCAAATTTTGGAATTAGCCGCATGCTGCAAGAACAAATCGCTTGCCATCCAAATATTGACGATTTGCACGACTTTCTCGCTCGCAATCATCTTCATGTTGTCATAGGGAGAATCGGAGGACAGCATGTTGTGGTTCAGAACGGGCTTCTTTACGCTTTCGCCGTTCATAACTTTATCCAGCTCTTCGCGCAGCGATTCCACCTCGGCGTCACTCAGAACGACATCCCCTTTTAGAAAACCGTTGTTTTCAAATTCTGTCATTTGTGCTTGACTTAACATAGAATCAATCCTCTCTGTGTCCATAACATGTGAATCGTATTGGCTGTGAGTTAAGCATACTTCATCATGAAAGCGGTGTATTTACACAGACGAAACAGGGCTTTGCACTTTTCTAATATCCTTTCAAACCAATGATGATGAGGGCTGTGAGAAGGGAGTGTTTTCCGTATGGGCCTGAGTAATCGGGATGTACATATCGGCACGCTCGAAGAGCTGCTGCCGACCGTTAATTTTGCCAGCCACGCCGAGGTGGAGCCTTCCGTCTATTGGGGGCCGCGCCTGATCCCAGACTTTCAGCTATTCTATGTATTGTCCGGCCAGGCGGAAGTTGCCGTCGGAGATGAGGTCATTACGCTGGCCCCCGGAGAGTGCGCATTGTACGGCCCTCATTGCCCGCATGCGATTAGGGTGCTGCAGGAGACCGTATTCATCGGCATTCATTTCAACTTCATTCAACCATCGCCGGTTCCCGTCCATCCGGCATTCTCGATCCATACCAGCACAGCGGATCAGCTGCAGGGAAGCGAGCGCCCTCGCTACATGCTGTCCATTACGGAGGACGAGCAGCTGGAACTGCCTCCGAGGATGGCCGTCCAGGGTCTCGACCCGATTCTGATGCGGATCGTCAGAGAGTATATGAACGAACAGCCCGGCTATACGATGCTGCTGCGGTCGCTGCTGACGGAGCTCATTCTGATGCTGGTCCGCGGTCAGCTGTCCGATCGGCCCAAGTCCGTGGAGCAGAGCAAGATCGAGCCTGCGCTTCATGCGATTCATATGGAGCCTGAACGAAACTGGGCCGTTGGCGAGCTTGCTGCCCTGTGCGGCTATCACGTCATTTATTTCTCATCGTTGTTCCGCAAGTGCACCGGCGAGAATCCGAAGCAGTATCTCATATCGCAGCGCATCCGCAAGGCCAAATATTATCTGCTGAGCGGAGAGAAGATGGAAATCATCGCGGAACGGCTGGGCTACGCAAGCGTCCACTATTTCTCGCGCAATTTCAAAGAGGAGACAGGACTGACGCCCACAGAATTCAAGCAGCAGTAAGTCTTCGGCTGAACGGCTTGCTGTGTATCCTTCTGCCTATAAAACTAGTACGATCTTCATCTTGAATTCATAGACAAAATAGAGTCGCAGTGATACGATGAAATGACGCAAGATTTAGGAGATTATTGGAGGAAATAAGCGTGAATTGGAAAATTGATTGGAAGCAAATGATGCTCTCATCCGTACTAGCCGCTGGACTTATTTTGACCCCGGTTTCCATTCTCGGAGCGCCGAGCACGGCAGCAGCCGCAACGACGCACGCGAAAGTGACCGCCGTCTTCGTCGACGGCGCCAAGCTCTCGCTTAACCCTTCGCCGCTTCAGCTCAAGGGAACCACGTTCGTGCCGATGCGCGAAATCTTCAAGGCGCTGAATTCTAGCGTCACCTGGGAGCCGGCTACGAAGACCATTCTGGCCGTGAAGGGACGTACCACGATCTCCCTGCAGATCGGTTCGAAACGAGCCGTCAAGAACGGAAGTACGATCGCGCTGCCCGAAGCGCCGCAGCAAATCAATGGCGCGACGATGGTTCCGCTTCGTTTCGTAGCAGAAGCCTTGGGCGCGGACGTGCAGTCCGATCTGGCGAAAGGAATCATTCGCATTACTTCGGCCGAAGCAATTGCGAAGCATTTGCAGGAAGAAGAGGAGAAAGAAGAGCTGGCGAATCAGCCGAAGCTGTCGACGAAGCAAATCGTGGACATGAATGACGGCAAAGTCGTGATGGTTACAACGGACGTCGGCCAAGGAAGCGGCGTTGTCATCGGTGAGGATGAAATATTGACGAACTACCATGTCATTGTCGACACAGCCAAAGGCAGCATTACGCTGTTGAATGGCAAGCAAGTGGAGCTGCAGGGTATTGTCGGCTATAACGAGAATTATGATTTGGCAGTCGTGAAGACGAAGACCCCGCTTAACATTAAGCCTGTCACAATTGGCGTTGGCGCGTCGAAGGGCGATCACGTCGTCGCGATCGGCAGCCCGCTTGGCTTTCAAAATACGATTTCCGATGGCGTTATCAGCAATTTTATGTATGACGGTGCGGACTATTACCAGATCAGCGTGCCGATCGATCATGGCAGCTCCGGCGGCGGCTTGTTCAACGATTACGGCCAGCTGATCGGCATTACCGCTGCGGGGATCGAATCCACTCAGGCGGATTTGAACTTCGCGGTTTCATCGATGAACATCATGATGCTGCTCTATGATATCGAGGACAGCCCGCCTGCTAAGATCGAATTCCTGCCGAAGCAGCTGCCAGATTCGCTCGCTGGCGCTTCTACCGATACGATCCGCGAGCTAATGGAGAAGGAATTTGCTCAGATTCAATCTTCGCAAGGTACGACGGAGCTCAAGAAATTCGAAGTGACCCGAGATGCGGAAGGCTGGCTTGTCATTAACGCAGTCATCGACCCGGCTTTCTACATGCTGTATGGCGGCTCGGCGAGCGACGATATGCGCTACTGGGCAATCGATACCGGCTATAAGCTGCACAAGATGCTGCCGGACGAGAAGATTCAGCTGACCGTCTACTACGATCAAGTGTTCACCTTCAAGCCGCGCGATTTTGCGGACAATGAAGTAACGGCTGTAGGCGACGGAACGTGGCGCGTTCGTTTCCCGGTCATCGAATTCCAAGGCAAAGAGAAAGTTTTCGTGAAAGTGCGCGCGTAGCGAAAGCGAGCGGAAGAGCAGTAACCGTGTCTAGCGACCGGGGGCTGCTCTTCTTTTTTGTTCAAAATTTCGTTACAATGGAAACTGGTCCTAATTTGCAAGGCGAAGGAATGAACCGGATGAAAGTCGTACTGGCGACGTTGAACGCCAAATATATACACACCTCGCTGGCTTTGCGCTGCTTGAAAGCGTTCAGCGAGAAGGATTTTGACATTGATATTGCTGAATACACGATCAAAGACCCGGCGATGAACATCGTAGCGGATCTATTCGCGCATAACCCGGATGTCGTAGGTTTCTCCTGCTATATTTGGAATATTGAAGAGACGATTACGGTCATCGATATGCTGCGCAAAATCAAACCCGAGCTTCGCATCGTCTTAGGCGGTCCCGAGGTCAGCTATGACACAACGGGCTGGATGGAGCGGCTCCCGCAGGTCGATTATATCGTCGTCGGCGAAGGCGAGGAAACGTTCCATCATCTGCTGACAGAGCTGTCGGATTCCTGCAAGTTTCATATGGTGTTCGGGCTTGCGTACCGCAAAGAGCACGGCGACGGGAGGATCGAGACGATCGTCAATCCGCCGCGTCCGAAGCTGGACCTGGCGAAGCTGCCGTCTCCGCACCGGTTTGCGGAAGATGTGAAGAGTCTCGGCAGCCGCGTCGTTTATTTCGAAACGAGCCGGGGGTGTCCGTTCAGCTGCCAGTTCTGCTTATCGAGCATCGAGGTCGGCGTCCGTTACTTCGACATGGAGCGAACGAAGTCCGATATTCTGTATTTGATCGATGCCGGTGCGAAGCTGATCAAGTTCGTCGATCGCACGTTCAACATTAAGCGCGACTATGCACTCGAAATTTTCAAGTTTCTGATCGAGAATCATCGCGGCTGTGTCTTCCAGTTTGAAATCACGGCCGACATTATGCGTCCCGAGGTGCTGGATTACTTGTCGGAGCATGCACCGCCCGGCATTTTCCGCTTCGAGATCGGTGTCCAGTCGACCAATGATCTTACGAACGAAGCCGTGCAGCGCCGCCAGAATTTTATGAAGCTGTCGCGGACGGTCATGAAGGTCAAGGAAAGCGGGAAGATCGATCAGCATCTCGATTTGATCGCCGGCTTGCCGCACGAGAACTACGACTCGTTCCGCACTACGTTTAATGATGTGTTTGCGCTGCGGCCGGAAGAACTGCAGCTCGGCTTCCTTAAGATGCTGCGCGGTACCGGCATGCGGATTGATGCGAAGAAGCACGGCTATATTTATATGGATAAAGCACCGTATGAGATTTTGGGCAATGATATTTTGCCGTTCTCCGATATCGTTCGCATCAAGCGCGTCGAGGACGTGCTGGAGAAATATTGGAACGCGCACCGGATGGACCATGCCCTGCTCTATCTAATCGAGCGGGCATTTCCTTCGGCCTTCGATTTCTTCCAGCTGTTCGGCGACTTCTGGGAAGGGCGCGGCTGGCAGAAGATCGGCCATCAGCTGGAGGATTTGTTTTCGCGTCTGTGGATGTTCCTTTCGGAAGCGTACATTCATCAGCCGGAGAACCAGAACAGCGGCGAATGGCAGCTCGAAACGGCGCTTGGTCTAATGAAGCTGGATTACTTCCTGGGCCACAACTACAAACCGCGCAAAGTATGGTGGGACTTCAGCATGGAGAAGGACGAGTGGAGCAGCTGGATGAAGCGGCTTGCGGACCGTCCACTGGACGTATCGGAGTCGTTCGCCGCCCGCGGCTTGAATGAGAAGGAGCTGCAGAAGCACGCCGTCATTGAACGGCTGCCGTTCGATTTGAAGCGATATCTTGCGGAAGGCGTCGTGTCTAAGGCAGAAGAAACGCTGCTCATCGTTATTTACAGCGGCGGCGGCAAGGGAGAACAGCGCGCGGCCGAGTTCTACACGATGCCGCTGGTACCGGTCGGACAAGCTTGAGCCAGCAGGTACACTGGTGTAAGATGGAAGAGGCATGATCAAATCGATTCGCGAAGGAGAGATAGAAGTGGTATACGCAGCAAACCAAGAACGATATGCATCGATGACATACAACCGGGTTGGACGGTCGGGACTTAAGCTGCCCGCGATCTCCCTTGGACTTTGGCATAATTTCGGCGGCGTGGATACGTTCGAGAACGGACGCGCCATGCTTCACCGTGCGTTTGACCTCGGCATTACCCATTTCGATTTGGCCAACAACTATGGTCCGCCAGCGGGCTCCGCGGAGGAAATGTTCGGCCGGATGATGCAGTCGGACTTCAAGCCGTACCGCGATGAAATGATTATTTCATCCAAGGCCGGCTATTATATGTGGCCGGGTCCATATGGCGAGTGGGGCTCGCGCAAATATTTGATGGCGAGTCTGGAGCAGAGCCTGAAGCGGATGAACCTGGAATACGTCGATATTTTCTACTCGCACCGCTTCGACCCGGATACGCCGCTCGAAGAAACGATGGGCGCGCTCGATCATATGGTCCGCTCCGGCAAAGCGTTGTACGTTGGGATTTCCAGCTACAGCGCGGAGAAAACGGCGGAAGCGATCGCCATCATGAACAAGCTCGGCACGCCGCTTGTCATCCACCAGCCGAGCTACAACATGTTCGACCGCTGGGTGGAGGACGGCCTGCAGGATGTGCTGCAAGAGAACGGAGTCGGCAGCATCGCGTTCTGTCCGCTTGCGCAAGGCTTGCTGACGAACAAGTATTTGGGCGGCAGCATTCCAGGCGATTCCCGCGCAGCCAGCTCCACGGGAGCCCTGCAGGAAACTGCTGTCACGCCGGCAGTTGTAGCTAAGCTGCAGAAGCTGAACGCGATCGCAGCAGAGCGCGGCCAATCGCTTGCACAGCTGGCGCTGGCTTGGGTGCTTCGCGGGGGCCGCGTGACCTCGGCATTGATCGGCGCGAGCCGCGTCACCCAAATCGAAGACAACGTTGCAGCGCTGCGCAATCTTTCATTTACGAACGAAGAGCTTGCGGGCATCGAAGCGATTTTACGTTCATAAGGTGTAGAAGCCCTTGGAGCAGGAGCTCCAGGGCTTTCTTCTTATCCCTAAAGGAGTGTGCAGCAAGTCATGAAAGTGGAAATATGGTCGGATATCGCCTGTCCGTTCTGTTATATCGGAAAACGCCGGTTCGAAGCGGGACTCGCGGATTTTGCGCATAAAGACGAAATCGAGATTGTGTATCGGAGTTTTCAATTGGATCCGAGCGCGGAGAAATATCCGAAGGAGGACGCGTACGGCCATGTAGCCGCGAAATACGGCGTCAGCCGAGAGCGCTCCATCGCGATGCATGAGAACCTCGTTCAACAGGCGGCGGAGCTTGGATTGACGTACAATTTCGAGCATGCGGTTCCGGCGAATTCGCTGGACGCGCATCGGTTAATCCATTATGCCGGACGTTACGGGAAACGGACAGAGGCTGCGGAGCTGCTGTTCAAAGCGTATTTTACCGATTCTAAGCATATCGGCGAGCTGGATACGCTTGTCGGCATCGCGGCGGAAATCGGCTTGAATCCCGATGAGGCTCGTGATGTGCTGAACGGTGACGAATTTACGACAGAGGTGCAGGCGGAATGCTCGGAAGCCTCGCAGCTTGGCGCAACAGGCGTGCCGTTCTTCGTGATTAACCGCAAATATGCGGTAGCCGGCGCGCAGCAAAGCGATGTTTTCCTCGATGTGCTGAACAAGAGCTGGGAAGAGGTCAAGCCATTGATTATTCTGGATCCGTCCTCGACGGACCGCACCACGGGACAAGTATGCTCGGATGATGCCTGCGGCATCGGCGAAGAAGACGCGTAGCAGCCAGGATGCGGCCAGTGGATTGATTATAGGCAGCCATTCGATCCGCAGCTTCGCTGCAAAACACAAAAGCACGATCCGGTCAAAAGCTGCGCTTCGCGTGCAAGCAGCTGAGGAGGATCGTGCTTTTATCGTTTAGGCTATGTTAAATTTCATTGTTGATATTTGAAGTTCTCGAACATCTGTTCTATAATGAGGGTAATCATATGGCTCGGAGCTGATTACCCTATGGAATTTAAGGAAATGATAAAACTCGCAAAGGGCTTGGACAGTAAGGACAAGCAACAGCTTATTCTCATTTTGCAATCAGAAACCAAGGGTAGCAACCAAGTATTTGGAGCATTACCTGGCGTGGTTCCGCTATCTCGACAGCAAGGAATACGAGAACACAACGTCGAATAAGAGAAACATGTTGTTGTCTTCATGCCTGTTTTCTGTGAAGTATACAAACGCCAGACTTCGACGGATGGCTTACTGTTGAGCTATTGGGCAGTTTAACGTAAAGGGTGATTTTACTGGTGGAATCAATGGAGTTAATTCTAAAATATTTAGGGTCAATAGAATTTCCTTTAGGAACACCGAAAACACTTATAAAAATGTCTAGTGGATTCAGTAACTATAATTACTTGCTTACGACCAGTCTAGGTAAGTATAGAATTAGAGTTTCCCAATATTCCAGCAATGTAGACGAACTGAAGGCAGAACAAATGATTTTGAAATGGGCGGCGGAAAAAAATAATCTGATCGTTCCGATGCTTGGCCTTGCTAGACTGCCGAACGGGACGGATTTTAGCATATTCCCCTACCTTGATGCCGACCCGAAATTCGATATAAATAACGAAAAATTGATACGTGATGCGGGCAGAGTACTAGCTAAATATCACCTCTCTGTTGATGGGTATAAGGGTAAATTGCCGTGGAAGCCCTTAACCGAGACATTCAGTAATGAGACGATACATGTTGAAGAACTTAGAAAAATTATAAATGAACAAACGTTATCAGAGTACCCAGGATTATGGGATAGCGTTGAAAACCTGCTGCAACGCATGAAAAATGCTGAAAAGTTTTTGAACCAAGAGCCATACTCTTTGCTGCCTCATCTGCCTTGTCATGGAGATTTCGCACCTGTTAATCTGTTGACACTCGGAGAAAATGTATTAGGCATTATTGATTTTGAGTGCTGTCGTTTGGCACCAAGGTTATATGATTTAACTACTTTTTTGCTTTCTTTGCAGCAAAGTGAGGGGTATGAGGCGGTTATGTCATCATGGTTCATAGAAGGATACCAATCGATAATTACCTTATCACAGATTGAACTGGTACTAATCCCCGTTCTTCAAAATATCCCTTCTTTGGAGTCGGCAAATAGACATTTAAAAAGAGTAATTCGCGGAGACCAAAAAATGCACGCTGGTTTAGTTATGTACTGGGAACGTATTACTATTAACTTCTGAACTAACGATACTTTAGCTTAATAAACCGCCTTTATAAGGGCGGTTTTTCTTTTGGCTGAAAATCAACAATAAGACATAACATAGCCTTCATTTTAAGCGTATCTGGCGGATAGTCCGATGCAAGCGACGCCGGCTAGGATCAGCAGGCAGCCGATGATTTTGAGTGCGGAGAGCGATTCGCCGAACAGATAATACGCACCAATGATGGAGATGATGTAAGCCAAGCTTTGGATGGGGTAGGCCAGGCTGAGATCTACCTTGGAGACGATGAAGAGCCACAGCACCGTTGCGCAGCCGTAAATGAACAAGCCGCCAAGAATATACGGCGAGAATACGAGCTCCAGAATGGTGCGGAGGGATTCGAACGGCTTCTCCCGCTGCATCAATCCGTATTTCCATAGAAACTGCCCCGTAACGAGCATGAGCGTGTTCGCTAGAATGAGCAGGAATTGCACAAGATTCATGTCCGCTCACGTCCTTCCGCGGCCTGCCGGAGCTCTAGCAGCTGCTTCTCCATGACGGCAAACTCCTGCGTCAGCGTCTTGATTTTATCGGATTGCTTGGACAAGCTCATCGTTTGCCTTACGAGCAGCGCGAGGATGAATATGATGGTGATGAGAAAAACAAAGGTCGGCATGTACGCGATACCGATCCAAAGCGCGAAACGGTTCAGCAGCGGAATGCAGACTGCGGCAAGGACGCCGGCGATGGCGGTCACGAGCCATAGGAACGCGTAGCGGTCCTTCAGCTTATGCGTTACCGTGAAGGAGACGATGAGCCCGAGAAAAAACAACGTAATCAAGATGGCGACGAGCTGGTTCATGACTTACGATTCCTTTCGTTTAAGAGAAGCTTTTGCGGATGAGGGAGAATAGGGTCACTTTCATCATGTAATAAATAGACTTGGTCCAATTGATCGAGGAGGTGCCGCCCTGACGGCCTCGCATCTCGACGCTGATTTCCTTGATCTTGCAGCCTTGCTTGGACAAGCTAACCAGCACCTCAACCTCGGGGTAGTCCGTCGGATAGCTGCGGGAGAACTGCTCAATGGCCGCGCGCCCGACGATACGAAAGCCGGAAGTCGGGTCATGGACGGGAATGCCCGTCAGGAGCCGAATGAGCTGATGGAAGTAGAAAATTCCGATTCGCCGGGTAAGGCTGCCTCGATAGCTGCTCTTCGCAACGAACCGGGAGCCGATGACCATATCGTAATCACTGGACGTGATTTCCTGGACGAGCTTCGCGATGTCCTCCGGCCGGTGCTGACCGTCGGCATCCAGCTGGATCGCGTATCGGTAGCCGCCGCGGTCGGCATAGCGGTAACCGCTTTGCATGGAGCCGCCGATGCCGAGATTAACGGCATGGCGCAGGGAAGGGAAGCCCTCCTTGCGGATGATGTCCGGGGTGCGGTCCTTGGAGCCGTCATCAATGACCACGAAATCGTACGGCGTGTGCCGCTTGAGCTCATGGACGGTTTTAGCCAAGGCGGCTTCTTCGTTATAGGCCGGAATAATGACCAGAATATCGCTGTTGCGCTGCTGCATCATAACGTGAACCTTCTTTCCTGTCCTTCGGTGCTGCGGAGGTTGCTTTCTACCAAACTTTATATAGTATAATAGAAAACGATCTTGAAAAGAATACCAGTTATTTGAGAAAGGGGTTAGATCCGTGTATTCACTCCGATCGGAGACCTCCCGCATGAGGATGTTCGTTTGGATTCTGATAGCGGCCGTGTTTCTGATTCATATGACGGTCGTGCTGTGGCTGGGGGACCATTTCCTGCTGGGCGAGTATGCGAAACGAAACAACGACGACGTCAAATACGTGTACGCCGCGCAGGTGCTGCTCGAACATGGCACGCTCGTCTACAATAGCGGCATGTATCCTACCAATTTCATCATGCCGGTCGTGCCGATTCTAGTCAGCGGCTTCATGACGTTTCTAGATCATGATGCGGCCGTCATGGGCTTTCGGCTGCTGCAGTGCGCCATGCAGGCTGCATCTGTTTATCTGATTTACGTGGTGGCGAGGGAAGTGCTGGGCCGAAAGACAGCCGTCGCGGCGGTCATTCTGGATGCGCTTTACGTCCCGAATTTGTTTGCCTCGGGAGCCATTCTAACGGAATCGACGTTCAAGCTGCTCTTTTTGCTCTTGATCAGCAGCTTTCTTTATGCGCTTAAACGTAAAACAGCCGGGGCGTACGCGTTCGCGGGCATCATGCTGGGCTTGTCCTGCTACGTAAAGCCGCAGTGCGCGCTGATTCCGGTCTGCCTGCTCATCATGTGGCTGATCAAGCGGTACAGCTGGATCGACATTATGAAATATACGGCGATCGTCGGCGCTTGCAGCATGCTTCTGCTTACGCCCTGGTGGATCCGCAACTATGTGGACTTCCACGAGTTCATTCCCTTTACGAAGTCAACTGGCAACCCTATGCTGCTCGGCGCCTTGATCAAACGCGGGGCACCGCCGAAGGGCTTCTTCGCGGAGTACCCGGAATACAAAGATACCGAGGCGCTGTTTGCCGGCAATGATACGACGCAGAAGCTGGCCGCGAAGCGGCTCATTGCATATGGCTTCACGCATAAGCCGTTCGATTACGCGTATTGGTTCACGATCGGCAAGTCCATTCAGCTGTTCAGCAGCCCGTTCTACTCCAGGCCGGTGCCGGGGCTGCCAAGACCCGCAATTAACGTCGTACATATCATTTATGTGCTTGTCGGCTTTATTGGCATTGTGCTGGCGGGACTGCGGGGACGCTTGATGCGTGTGCTGCCGCTTCTTCTTCCATTTTTCTATTATTGGTTTATTCATATACCATTTATTACCTTCGGACGCTATGGCTATCCGTTAATGGACATATTAACGATTTTTGCCGCATTTGCCGTTGTCTCTTTGCTGGAGAAGCGGGGAAAATGGCAGGAACAAGACTAGGCTGCCGGTTGATCCGGCGGCTTTTTTTTGCCGGAATTATTTGGCTCAGATGTAGTGAAAGCGCTGCTCATTATCGTACAATGAGGATATATCAACATTTGGGAGGAGCGGGATGCATGCAGGTACCATTATCGGCGCCGGCGGCTGGGCGGCCGGCAGTTCGAGTATCGACCGGCAAAGAATATTGGACGGTTTTATTCGGCGTGTGGCTGATCGGCGGGGTGTTCGTTGACGGCTTTGCGCATAACCACGGCGTCGTGGAGACGTTCTTTACGCCTTGGCATGCGATTCTCTATTCGGGCTTCTTGGCTTCCGCGCTATGGATGGGTTGGCTTCTTTACCAGTCCAAGACCGTAAACGGTTCATCGTGGACGGCTGCCGCTCCGGTCGGCTACGGCCTTGGGTTGATCGGCACGGTAGTCTTCCTGCTAGGCGGTCTAGGCGATATGTACTGGCATACGGTGTTCGGCATCGAGCAAAACACGGCCGCGCTTCTAAGTCCGACCCACCTCGTCCTGCTGCTAGGCGGTCTGCTCATCTTGTCCAGCCCGTTTCGGGCGAGCTGGCACAACACGGCGATGACGCGGCCGCGCTGGCCGGAGTTTGCGCCCGCTTTCCTGTCGCTTATGTTCACGACCGGAGCGGTCAGCTTCTTCCTGATGTACGCCTGGATGTTCCGCTACAATCTGCCTACGGCGTCATCGGTCGACTGGTACGCCAGCCAGTTTGGAGGCGGCATGATTGCCGAAGATAACGCCATGCGCGGATTATCGTACATTCTACTGGATACGCTGGTTTACATGTTTCCCGTGTTTCTGCTTATGAAACGCTGGCGGCTGCCGCTTGGCGCGATCACGCTGCTCTTCACGATCATCACGGTCATGATGAATGTACTCGACGGCTTTCAGAACTATCCGTCCATCTTCATCGCCGGCGCCGCGGGTCTGCTGGGTGATCTCCTCTACCATACGCTGCGCGCGGGTGAAGGGCGGCTTCATGCCGAACGGATCTTGGCGGCTGTAATCCCTGCCGCGCTATGGAGCTTCTATTACGGCTGGATGTATGCTTCGGGAGGCATCGGCTGGGAGACGGAGCTGTGGTCGGGGTCCATTGTCGAAGCCGCACTGCTGTCGCTGGGTCTTCATTTGCTGGCATCGCAGAAGATCACGAAGGGATAGCGCCATGCCCAATCGAATCTGCAGCACAGGCCTGAAGGCACTCGTTCTGCTCACGGCGCTGCTGCTCGGCGGCTGCGCTGCCGGCAGCGTGCTCGACAACGTTGAAATTCATCCGCCGACGAAGGGGCTGCTGCATGCGCTCCAGTCGGATGGGATGGCGAATGTGTCCGACCGGGGCTATAGCGTGACGGTGGAGCCGGAGGTGAAGCCGCCGTCAGGCGCTTCGGAAGCTGCGCTGATCCTTCAGGTGCGCGATTCGGGGGGACGGCCTGTCGAGGTCTTCGCCGAGGATATGACGAAGCTGCTGCATCTGATCGTCGTCAGCCAGGATCTTTCTTCCTTCGACCACGTTCATCCCGTGTACGAAGGACACGGGAAATTCCGGGTGAAGCTGACGTTTCCGCATGGCGGCACGTTTCTGCTCCTCACCGAGTTCATGCCGGACGGCAAGGGGCTGACCGTCTGCAAAACGCGCATCGCCGTAAACGGCGACGAGCCTGCTGCCGTCCCGCTGACGGCCGGTCCTCCGTGGAAGACAACCGTTGACGGCGTTGAGATCACGCTTTCGGCGGAGCCGATGCCAGGCGAAATTCAAGCTGGCGGGATGGCCATGCTGAATTTCAAGCTGAAATCGACGGAGACCGGAGAGCGGACTGTGCTGGAGCCCTATCTCGGCACAGTCGGACATTGCGTGATTCTGGATGCGTCCGCGAAGCAGTACCTCCATGTGCACGCCGCCGCCGAGATGAGCGCCGGTGCAAGCGTCATGTTTCACACCCAATTCCCGAAGCCGGGCACCTATAAGCTATGGGCGCAGTTCCAGGTGAAAGGTAAGGTGATCGTTGCGCCTTTCGTCATTGTCATCTAACCGGAACGGGTGCATAGCAAAAAACGACATCCCAAGCCGCTGTCTGCGGTCGGGATGTCGTTTTTTGCTATAAATCGCTTATGGCGTTACGCTGCGGAGCACAGTCAGATTACCGTCCAGCTCATAGCCGCCAAGGCTGGCAGGAAGCAGGAAGCACTCGCCTGCTTTCACGTCCTGCTTGCCGCCGTCCCAGCTAAGCGTGCCCGTGCCTTCGGCGATCACGAGGATCACGAACGATTCCGGCGTCGTCGACAGCTTCCAAGGCGCGCGCACAAGACCCTTCTCGACAACAAAATAAGGTGATTCCGCGATAACGAGCCATTCATTCTCGCCGATGCTGTCCGTTTTCATACGGCTAGCGCCTGCGCCCTCGTAAGCGGTCACGTTGAGCGAGTCCTCGACATGCAGCTCGCGCAGCTTGCCGTCCAGACCCGGGCGGTTATAATCGAACACCCGGTACGTCGTATCGGAGTTTTGTTGAATTTCCGCCACGACGACGCCAGCGCACAGCGCATGGACCGTACCGGCCGGAATATAGAACGCATCGCCGGCTTCAACCGGAACTTCCTGCAGGCAGTCCATGACGCGGCCTTCTTCGATTGCGGCAGCAAGCGCAGCGCGGTCTACGCCGTCTTTCAGCCCGTAGATGATTTTGGCGCCCGGCTCGGCGGCCAGGATGTACCACATTTCGGTTTTGCCGAGCTCGCCCTTCGGCAGCCCTTCATAAGCGTCCGTCGGATGAACTTGAATCGACAGGTCGTCATTGCAGTCGAGCAGCTTAATGAGCAGCGGGAAGCGGCCGTCCTCGGCGTAGCCTTTCGTGCCGAAGTATTCGCGGCCGTATTTCTCGCGGATCTCATCGAGCCCGAGTCCGGCAAGCGGGCCATTCATGACTTTGGTCGTTCCGTTCGGGTGGTCGCCGATCATCCAGCCTTCGCCGATGGCACCTTCGGGCAGCTCAAGACCGAACTGCTCCAGCGCGCGTCCTCCCCATATGCGTTCTTTCATTTCAGGTTTGAATTGCAGCGGATACGTTTGTGTCATTATGGTTCTCTCCTCTATCTGTATGATGATCTATGCGTGCATGCGTGAATTACGCACGGCTGCTGGGTTGAAACATTTCAAGAAACTCGCCGTCCGGACCGTAGAAGAAGAAATAGCGCGCGCCGTTCGGAAGCGTCGTAATTTCCGTATCGCGAAGCGGTACGCCGAGATCGGTTATTCGTTTGAACTCCGCCTCCACGTCATCTACCGTGAACGCGACATGATGGGTACGGCCTTCGGGAGCCAGCTCGGCGGTGTAGCCCTCCACGAGCTCGATCTCGCTTTCTTGACCGTCGGTGCCGGAGAGGAATGCCATCCGGATGACGCCGTTTGTATGCGTCATGGTGTACAAATGATTGAGACCGACGACCTCCGTGTAGAATTTGACCGAGTTCTCGATGTTGTTGACCATAATACCTACGTGCTCAAGTTTACGAACTGCCATGAATAATTCCTCCTTGTAATGGGTAATCGGATTGGCTTACTTCTTCTCGATTGCGATCAAGTATGGGGCGCTCGGTTTCTGGGCCATCCGGTACAGCAGCGTTTGGCCCGCCGCCTGCGGAAGGGAGGCTGCCCATTCGCAGACGGCGTCTGCTTCCTCCGAGCCGCCGGGATGGCAGGGATAGAGCACCGCCGTAATGACGCCGCCGCTCCGCAAGAGCGCCAAGGCGGCCTTGATCGCGGGCAAGGTGGACTCGGCCGTCGTAATGACGGCTTGGTCCGCGCCGGGCAGGTAGCCGAGATTGAACATCACGGCATCAACGACGCCGCGGTGTGCATCGTCTATATGCGCGTCCATGGCGCTATGGCTGTCATGGACGAGACGAAGCGCAGCAACGCCGCCAGCAGGCTTGTCCGATCCGCCGGCAGCGGCAAGGCGTGCTTCCGTGCGCTGAAGCGCCGCTTCCTGGATGTCGAACGCGTAAACGGTGCCGCGCGGTCCGACAAGCTCCGCCAGAAACTGCGTATCCACGCCGTTGCCGCAGGTGGCGTCAATGACGATGCCGCCCGCCATGGCGCGCTCCTTCACCAGCTTATGCGCCATGCCGAGCACGCTCAGAAAGCCCATTAGATGGCCTCCCAGAGTCGGCCCTGCCACGTATTGCGGCTGGCCAGCTCGTGATCAATCGCGTTAAGCACTTCCCATTTCTTCAGACTCCACATCGGCCCAATCAGCAGATCGCGCGGCGCGTCGCCCGTCAGCCGATGAACAATCATATCCGGGGGCAGGAGCTCCAGCGTATCGACGATCAGTTTGATGTATTCGTCTTGATCCAAGAAGCGGAGCAGACCGGCTTCATACTGCCTCACCATCGGCGTCTTGCGCATGAGGTGAAGCAGATGGATCTTAATGCCTTGAACATCCATGGCCGCAACGGCCCGGCCTGTATCCATCATCATCTCATGCGTTTCCTGCGGCAGCCCGTAAATAATGTGCGCGCAGACGCGGATACCGCGGGCTCGCAGTCGTTTGACGGCATCCTCGTAGCAGGCGGTATCATGCGCGCGGTTAATGAGCGTCGAGGTCGATTCATGAATCGTCTGCAAGCCCATCTCCACCCACAGGTAGGTGCGTTCGTTCAGCTCGGCCAAATAATCAACGACATCGTCCGGCAGGCAATCCGGCCTTGTTGCAATGGACAATCCGACAACGCCGGGCTGCGCCAATATCGCCTCATAATATTCCCGCAGCTCTTCAACCGGCGCATAGGTGTTGGTATACGCCTGGAAATAGCCGATATACTGCGCTTCCGGCCATTTCTGATGCTGCAGGTCGCGGATTTTATTGAACTGCGTAATCAGGTCATCCCTGCGGCTTCCGGCAAAATCGCCCGAGCCCCGCGCGCTGCAGAACGTGCAGCCGCCCGCAGCGATGGATCCGTCCCGGTTCGGGCAGGTGAACCCCGCGTCCAGCATGACTTTGAAAACCTTGCCTCCGAATTGCTCGCGCATTTCGAAATTCCATGTATGAAACCTTTTGTCGCTCCACAGTCTAGGAGAAAGGGCGGCGGCAGCCGGTGATGTGTGTACAGGCATTTGCATAGACTCCTCTTGCTTCTTCATTCTCGTATTCCATTACGTATAATCATAACGAAAAACAGCGCAAAACGCCATGTCAGCACGGTTTGTTTTAAGTCTAAATCGCCGATTGAAGCGGACAAGCCCGTGAAACGGCTGGGAATTGAAAGCGAATTATTTTAGAAAAGGGCTTGCAATACCTGACATGAGCTGTTATATTAAAAGTGCGACAGATCAAGGAAAACACAACATTTACCACCTTCCCACTACTGCTCATAGCAGGTCGATTTTTTGGAAATTCCGTTCGGAAAAAATCAGTGAGGTGATGAGGAATGAACACGAACATTAAAATTCCGCAAGGTGATGAGAAAGTAACGATTGAGTTGACCCGCAAAGAACTGATGTCGCTGGCAGGCATCCGTTTCTATGGCAACCATAATATCGAAGTTTCCGCACGCAAGAAACTGCATGATATTTTGGAATCGCAAGAAAGCACGCCAAGTCAGCTGCTGAATTGATGGTTCTTCCTAAAACCGGTTAAGCCGCAGGTGCTCACAAGCGCCTCGGCTTTTTATTTTGTCTGCTTGCCGGGTGGGGCGGACTTTACAAAAAGCCTGTCGTTCGGGCACAATAGGGACTAGTTTATGAAGACGTGGAGGAATGGATGCACGATGCGCCTTAGAGGAAGAAAAGGAATTTTGGAAAGTATTGAAGCCCAGCCGGAGCTGGTCGTATTGGACGCGGCGCCTTATAAGGGCCGCTGGCGGGAGTTTTTCGGCAACGATAACCCGATCTACATTGAGCTCGGGATGGGAAAGGGCAGATTCATCAGCGACATGAGCGTCCGGAACCCGCATATTAATTTTATTGGTGTCGACATGTACGACGAGCTGATTCGCCGGGCGAGCGAGAAGGCACGCGCGGCTTGGGATGAGCAGGGCGCTGCCCAGCCGCCGAATTTGGCGCTGCTTCGCGCCAACATCGAAGGGATCGAGGACATGTTCGCGCCGGGCGAAATCCAGCGTATCCATCTGAACTTCAGCGATCCGTGGCCGAAGGCGAAGCACGCCCGCCGCAGATTGACGCATCCGCGGTTCGTGGCGAAATATATCGAAATTCTGAACGACCTCGGGGAAATTCATTTCAAGACGGACTCGCAGTCGCTGTTCGAGTTCTCGCTTAACAGCTTTGCCGACATGGAGCTTCACATGCGCAACATCGCGCTTCACTTGCACCGGGATACGCTACGCGATGATCTTGTTCTTACGGAATACGAAGCAAAATTCGTCGAACGCGGAAACAACATTCACCGCGTGGAGGTCGTGATCGGCGAGAAGGCGATCGCTGCCCATAAGGAAGCGAAGCGCGCCGCTCAGATCAAGGACCAGGCTGCGGATATGAGCACGGATGTCAATGTGCCGAGCACGGCGCCGACCGTAACGTCGGAAGGATAATGCAAGCCTAAATACATGCGCGACCATGCCACCGAGCAGCCGACGATGATCGCGGCAGGCACCAGGATGGGAAGTAGCGCGGCGTCAACGAGAAGCCAAGGCATCAGCCAGGCAAATACAGCCGTTGTGTGACCGGATGGGAAAGACGAGTCGCGCAGCGGCTTTTGGCATGTATGGACGGCCGTGAGCGCTTGGTAAGGCCGAAGCCGGCGGAATTTCCGCTTGACGATGGCGACGGGAATATGGCTGATGGCAACGGCGGCGAAGCTTTTCCAGCCTGCGGTGCCCCATAAGCCCGGTGCGGCAAGAGCTGCGAGAAGCGCCGTCAGGAGCGTGAAGGAGGCGCCGCCCGTATGGGTGACGGTTCCCAGCCAGCGGCTTAGCCACCGGTTCAATCCTTGATGCGAAGGTCTGCGATTTGCCCAGAAGAAAACGCGCTGCTCCTGCGTAATGGCCCAGAAAACCATGTTTACCACGTCAATCCACTCCCCATACCATGATGACGTTCCTTCTTCTCCTTCGATGATAGGGGAGAAATGTTTGCGCCGTATCAACAGTTTGCTAAGCCGAAATTAATATCTTCACGATCCCTTCACGCCGCATTGATCTCGCCGTAATACAAATCCGTTATAGTTGCTTCCAAATACCCGGCCGCACCGCTGCCGATGCCTCAACAAGCAGACTGCGTAAGCCGGAGTGACGGAGGGGATAGCAATGCGGCTCGCGTTATTCACGGATACGTTTGCGCCTGATGTAAACGGAGTTGCCCGAACGCTGGAACGGTGGTCGGATTATTTGCGTGCTCAGAATATACCTTGCCTTGTTTTTGCGCCTGACCCTGCATACGACAAGTCATACCAGGCTTCTTCCACGGTGGAACGCTTCGCGAGTCTTCCCTTTTTCCTCTATCCGGAATGCCGCCTTGCGCTGCCGAATCCCCTTCATGTGCGCCGGGCGCTGGATGCGTTCAAGCCCACGGTTATTCATGTCGCAACCCCATTCAACATGGGGCTTTTCGGTATTCACTATGCCAAAAAGCACCATTTGCCGCTCGTTGCTTCTTATCATACGCATTTTGATCGCTATTTAGCGTTTTACAATATCCAATGGATGGTTAAGATGTTATGGAGGTATATCAACTGGTTCCATGCGGATTGCCGGTATATATTCGTACCTTCCAAATCTACCCTTCAGGTGCTGAAGGAACGGGGGTGGGATGAGAAACGACTCGCCGTCTGGACGCGCGGGATCGATACGAAGAGCTATCATCCGAATGTAGATAGAGCGCTGTGGCGCGCCAAACACGGGATTTCGCCGGATTCGTACGTCGTGCTGTACGTGGGCAGACTGGCTCCCGAGAAAAACGCGGATACTGCAATCGCCGCCTTTGCGAAGTTTCAGCGTGATGTATGCCGCAATGCCGTGCTTGTCATGGCCGGCGACGGTCCATCTATGGAAACACTCAAGCAGCAGGCGCTGCGAGAGGGAGTCAATGTCCGCTTTCTTGGATTTACGGCCCTGCCCGAGCTTCAGCAGTGGTACGCGGGATCGGACGTGTTTCTATTCCCTTCATCGACGGAGACGTTCGGCAACGTCGTGCTTGAGGCAATGGCCTGCGGCACACCTGTCATCTGCGCGGATACGGGAGGCGTCGTGGATACGGTGCAGCATGAATGGAACGGCCTTCGCTGCGAGCCGGGCAATGCGGATTCGTTCAGCAAAGCGCTGGAGCGGATTTATCGCGACGAAGGGCTGCAGAGCCGTTTCCGGGCGCGCGGGCTCGCCCACAGCATGAGGCAATCGTGGGATGCCATTTTCGAAGAGCTGCTGACCAAGGTGCGCGAAGCGTCGGAGCCGGAGGTTCGTTCATTAATTCGTCACATTAGAGGATGAACGGCATGAAACTTAACCACTTTTTTGTACGTTAAATGAAAAAGAGACATGATTTATTCGTAAATGGATGAAAATAAGGGTGAAACGGAAGAAAACTGGCCATCAGAACCGATCAGACCCTAATGCAAGCGTTTTTCTTCGATTTCTTGGCCGTTGAACGACGATTTCAACTTTTGACAAAAGGCGGCTTTGTGTGGAAAATCAGTAGGGTTGCGGTAAAAAAGAAAAATCCGCGTACACCCAAACCAACTATGACCATCAACATGAAGCAAGGTAAACAAAAAACAGAGAAAATATGAAAAATGGGGTCTCAAGGGGGTAACACCAAGTAATGGTTAACACGATCATTATTCTGTTTCAAATTTTTCTTGCCTTTGTAGGGATTTATCAGTTCGGCATTTCCCTATTCGGCATCGTGAGAAAACGGAGAACACTGACGCACAAGCCAAAAAAATCATTCGCAGTCCTAGTCGCCGCCCATAACGAGGCGCAGGTCGTCGGGGCACTTGTCGAGAATCTCAAGAATCTCGATTATCCAAAAGAGCTTTATGATATTTTCGTGATTTGCGATAACTGCACGGATAACACGGCAGAAATCGTCCGCAGCTATGGCGTTACCGCGTGCGAACGCAAGAATCCGCATCTGCGCGGCAAAGGCCACGCCATCGAATGGATGCTGAAGGAATTGTGGGCGATGCCTCGTCAATACGACGCAATCGTCATGTTCGATGCCGATAATCTGGTTGGCAACGACTTCTTGACGCACATGAACAACGATCTTTGCGAAGGTCACAAGGTCATCCAAGGCTATCTGGATACGAAGAATCCAACAGATTCCTGGGTTACCGCTTCTTATGCCATCACATACTGGTACTGTAACCGCCTGTGGCAGCTGTCCCGCCGTAACCTGAACATGGCCAACTACCTGGGTGGAACGGGCATGTGCTTTGATACCGAGCTGATGAAGGAAATGGGCTGGGGCGCCACAAGCCTCGTGGAAGACCTGGAGTTCTCCATGCGCTGCGTGAAGCGCGGCATTCACCCGGTACTGAACTATGACGCGAAAGTTTACGATGAGAAGCCGCTCAGCTTCAAAGCCTCTTCTCGTCAGCGCCTGCGCTGGATGCAGGGCCACTTTACCGTTGCGCGCAGCTATTTTTTCCCGCTGCTGTGGGCGAGCATCAAGGAACGCAGCTTCGTGAAATTCGATGCTGCACTGTACTCGATATCGGTGTATAACACGTTCCTCGGTTTTATCGTAACGGCGTTGATCTGGCTCGATAACATCATTCCGGCGGATAATGTGTTCACGTCCATTTATTATTATTTGCCGAACTGGGTTGCCGGCGTTGCGATTGCCGCGACGGTCATTATGTTCCCGCTCGTCATGATGCTTGAAGGCATCAAGTCGTGGAAAATGTACGCGCATCTGTTCTCGATGATTTTCTTCCAGCTGTCCTGGCTGCCGATTACGTTCTATGCATTCTTCACGCAGAACAATAAGCAGTGGAGTCATACGCAGCATACACGCGTGCTTCGTCTCGAAGAGGTGCAGAGCAAGCAGGTATAGCACAAAATTAAAAAGCATCATGCATGTTGACAGCTTATATCCGCTGTGTTATATTATTTCGGTAGCATGTCTTGAATGAAGTAGTTATTCATGGTTACGCATAAGTAGAGGCACCCGCTTCTCACCTTTACGGCTTCGGCTGTCAGGTTCGCGATCGATGATTGGAACAGGCTGATGCCTTCAATCTTGGTTAATGGAATGCGGGTCCCTTGCGGATCCGCATTTTTTGATGATTGCTTGATTCATAATTTTTGGAGGTGGCAGGTTATTAGCAGGGAACATCAAATCAACGATGAGATTCGCGCCAGAGAAGTACGCGTCGTAGGTGCTGAGGGCGAGCAGCTCGGCATCAAGCTCTTCCGCGAAGCATTGCAATTGGCGATCGATTTGAACTTGGACCTCGTAAACGTTGCACCGACAGCGAAACCGCCGGTGTGCCGGATTATGGACTATGGCAAATTCCGTTATGAGCAGCAGAAGAAAGACAAGGAAGCGCGCAAGAACCAGAAGATCGTCGACACGAAGGAAGTTTGGTTCCGTGCCAACATTGACGAGAACGACTACCAAACGAAGTTCCGCAATGTCGTGAAGTTCTTGGGTGAAGGCGATAAAGTGAAATGTTCCGTCCGTTTCCGCGGTCGTGAAATCACACATGCTTCTGTCGGTCAGAAGATTTTGGACCGACTTGCAACCGAAGTTGCTGATTTGTGCGTCATGGAGCGTGTCCCCAAGCTTGAGGGCCGCAGCATGATCATGATTTTGGCACCTAAACCGACTAACTAACATTCTTTGAGGAGGAACACCACATGCCTAAAATGAAAACTCACAGCAGTTTGAAAGACCGTTTCAAAATTACGGGTACCGGTAAAGTGAAACGCTACAAAGCGTACAGAAATCATCTTCTTTCCGGCAAATCTGCTCGTCAAAAACGTGTTCTAGCTACACAACCGCTTATGGCTTCAGGCGATATCAAACGTCTGGCGCAAGGTCTTGCAAACATCAAAGGTTAATCATATAACTTATACTCGGGAGGTTTCTACTCATGGCAAGAGTTAAAGGCGGATTCGTCCGCGCACGTCGTCGTAAAAGAATTTTGAAGCTGGCAAAAGGTTATTTCGGTTCCAAGCATCGCCTGTTTAAAACAGCAAAAGAGCAAGTCATGAAATCCTTGCTTTATGCATACCGTGACCGTCGTCAACACAAACGCGACATCCGCAAACTGTGGATCGTTCGTATCAATGCTGCAGCTCGCCAAAACGGTCTGTCCTACAGCAAATTCATGTTCGGCTTGAAACAGGCTGGCATCGAAGTAAACCGCAAAATGCTTGCTGATCTTGCAGTGAACGACATCACTTCGTTCAACACGTTTGCAAATCTTGCAAAACAAAAAGTAAACGCGTAAGTTGTATAACCCGCGTTTCATATAAAGCGCCCTCCCGTTCGCCGGGAGGGCGCTTTTTTTTGGTTTCCTGCCCTATGGACATCGGTACAATCGCTAACAGGTGCTAGTGAATAGAGTATAGGACAACGCCGTTTAACCTTTCCGTACAAATGCCGGTTATGAGCATTTGCCGCGGAAGGGCACAAGCAAGACATCATGAGGAGGAAAATCCTATGGCTCGCGTCACAAAAAATCAAGTGCAGAGATTGGTCGGCAAGACCATTTTTGCCGTTCGCAAGGATGGTTCCGTCGTCACGGGCAAGCTGGTGCACGCCCATAACAATCAGCTGCAGCTGCGGCCGCTCAGCAACGGCAAAGAAGTACAAACAAGAGCGATCATACCGCTCGTCTTGTTCGATCTGCTTGCCATCGGCTTGTTCTCCGGAGGCGGATTTGGATGGGGCGGCGGTTTCGGTGGTCCTGGTTTCGGCCCCGGCTTCGGTGGTCTCGGGTTTGGAGGTCCCGGCTTCGGAGGTCCCGGCTTCGGAGGTCCTGGTTTTGGTGGTCCCGGCTTCGGAGGCCCAGGCGGGTTCGACCAGTGCTGCCAGCAAGGCCCGGGCTTCACGAACGGCCCGTTCTACTAAAGGCTCGCATCAAGCGCCTTACAACAGGCATGCGGTCCGCTTACACCAGCGCCTTCAGCATCTCGTAACAGCGAAGATCGGAGTAATAACGGACAGTCTGGAAGCCCAGCCGCGCATAGAGCCGCTGGGCTCTTGGATTGCCGTAATCTACGAAGAGCCTCGCGTGGGTGGCGCCTTGCTGACGGCTGTGCAGTTCCGCCTCGTTCATGAGCAGCGTGCCGATTTGTTTGCCGCGATGCTGCGGATGAACGACAAGCATATCGTAGAGGAGCAGCTGCCCCCGCGTATAGAAGTGAATGAACCCGAGCGGCATGCTTTTTTTCGTGCGGGAGTAGACAAGGGATACGCCGTCGCTGAGACGTTTGGGCAGCTCGCGGATCGTCTGGGCATCTCGGGGCGATGCCGTATAGGAAAGTGGAATGAGCTCCTGCTTGATGAGGCGGATGATCTCCTGGTCATCCGTGCGTGCCCGCCTTGCTCGAATCATAAGTCATCATCCTGCTTTCTTAGGCTCAAGTATGCTATATCGTATGTGAATGCCCCGCGGCACGCGCATCGGAAAGGGGTATACATAACTTTTTATAAATATGCACGTCCTTCTTCTTGACGAATGAAATGTCAAAGCATATAATAAGCGATAAGCCAAGTTGAAGCAGGCTGACGTGCTTGCACGAAACACCCGTTTCAACCCATAAAGTGATCTGCTATGAAGAGGACGAAGTGTTAAGGGCTCTTTTGCTCCAGAGAGCGTACGGAACTGCTGAAACCGACGCCAAAACCCCTTTCCAACGAGCTCACCTCGGAGCTGTTTTCCTGAAAAGCTTCACCGTTAAGGTGAAGGGTATTAGGGAAAATCGTAAGGCACACGTTAATGTGCCAAGGTATGAACGGTTCTCGTTCTTACCTTATGAGGTTATGCGCTGTGAGGCGTATAACAATTTGGGTGGTACCACGGAAGATCAACCTTTCGTCCCTGGATGCGATAAGCGTCTGGGAACGGAAGGTTTTTTTGTTTTTAAAGAAGGGAGGACGACTTAATGGTCGCTCAAAACGCAACGTTAAGGTCAAAAGAAGAAATTAAGGAAAACCTGAGAAAACCGGAGGTTATCACCGGCTCAGAAATTTTGCTCCGCAGCTTGGTGCTTGAGGATGTGGAATGCGTATTCGGCTATCCCGGCGGCGCTGTGTTGTATATTTATGATGCCATGCACGGATTCTCGGACTTTAAGCATCTGCTGACCCGCCACGAGCAAGGCGCCATTCATGCGGCCGACGGTTATGCGCGGGCTAGCGGTAAAGTTGGCGTATGTATTGCTACATCGGGACCTGGAGCTACAAATCTAGTCACGGGTATCGCAACTGCGTATATGGATTCGGTGCCGCTTGTCGTCATCACCGGCAACGTAGCGACGACTTTGATCGGTACGGATGCTTTCCAAGAAGCTGATATTACCGGCATCACAATGCCGATTACTAAACATAGTTATTTGGTTCGCAAGGCAGCGGACCTGCCGCGGATCATTCATGAAGCTTTCCACATCGCCAATACTGGCCGCAAAGGTCCTGTCCTGATCGATATTCCGAAGGACGTATCCGCAGAGCTGACGCTGTTTGAACCCGTTACGGAAGTAAGCATCCGCGGCTACAACCCGACCGTACAGCCGAACAAGCTGCAGGTCGACAAAATGCTGAAAGCCATCAGCGAAGCAGAACGTCCGATCGTTCTAGCTGGCGGCGGCGTCGTATACTCCGGCGGTCATGAAGAGCTGCACGAGTTCATCATCAAATCGGGCATCCCGATTACGACAACGCTTCTCGGACTCGGCGCATTCCCGAGCGGCGAAGATCTGTGGCTTGGCATGCCGGGCATGCACGGCACGTATACGGCGAATATGTCGATTCAATCGGCGGATCTGCTCATCAACATCGGCGCGCGTTTCGACGACCGCGTTACCGGCAAGCTCGCCGGCTTCGCGCCGCATGCCAAGATCGTTCACATCGATATCGATCCGGCTGAAATCGGCAAAAACGTGCCGACGGATATTCCAATCGTAGGCGATGTGAAAACGGTGCTGCAGCTCGCGAACAAAGACGTGAAATACGCGGCGAAAGCCGATGCATGGCGTGCACAGATCGCGGCTTCAAAGCTGGAGAAACCGTTTAAGTACCAGGACAGCGATGAAGAGCTGAAGCCGCAATGGGTTATCGAAATGCTTTATGAAGAATCCAAAGGCGAAGCCATCGTAACGACGGACGTTGGCCAGCATCAAATGTGGGCTGCACAATATTACAAGTTCAACAAGCCGCGCTCGTGGGTGACTTCTGGTGGTCTCGGCACGATGGGCTTCGGTTTCCCTTCGGCGATCGGTGCTCAAATGGCGAATCCGGACCGTCTCGTTATTTCGATTAATGGTGACGGCGGCATGCAAATGTGCGCACAGGAGCTTGCGATTTGCGCCATCAACAACATCCCGGTTAAAGTGGTTATCATCAACAATCAGGTACTCGGCATGGTTCGCCAATGGCAGGAACTGATCTATGATAACCGGTACAGCCATATCGATCTGTCCGGCAGTCCTGATTTCGTGAAATTGGCGGATGCGTACGGCGTGAGAGGCTTCCGTGCTTCGACGAAGGAAGAAGCGCGCGCGGCATGGATCGAAGCGATGAACCACCCAGGACCGGCCGTTGTGGAGTTTGTTGTCCGCAAGCACGAGAACGTGTATCCGATGGTTACGCAAGGCTCGACGATTGATCAAATGATAATGGGGGATGCGGAATGAAAAGGCATACGATAGCCGTTATCGTCAACGACCAGCCCGGCGTCCTCCAACGCGTATCCGGATTGTTCGGACGCCGCGGCTTCAATATTGAAAGCATCACCGTCGGGACAAGCGAGGAAGCCGGCTTGTCCCGGATGGTCATCGTAACTACGGGCGATGATAAAACGCTGGAACAGGTCATCAAGCAATTGTACAAGCTCATCGACGTTATTAAAGTCGTGGACCTGAGCGCGAACCCGATGGTTGGCCGCGAGCTGGCTCTCATTAAAGTCAATGCGGAACCAGCGGCTCGTCCCGAAATCATGGGCGTCGTGGAAACGTTCCGCGCAGCCGTCGTCGACATCGGCACGCATTCGCTAATGGTACAGGTTGTCGGCGACACGGAGAAAATCGATGCCATGGTAGAGCTGATGAAGCCATACGGCATTCGCGAGCTGTCCCGTACCGGCGTTACTGCAATGATTCGCGGCAACGCGAAATAAATCAAACACCGCCGCTTTTGAGCGGGGGTTAGAGCACGGGATTCGGATCGGCCGCGATGGCTGCGATAAATCTTGCATCCCGCCTGTAACACCCGCTCAAAAGGGTTAATTAAAAGGAGGCTTCATTTACAAATGGCAGTTACATTGTATTATGAAAAAGATGCAGACCAAAGCGTTCTGCAAGGTAAAACCATCGCAGTTATCGGTTACGGTTCCCAAGGTCATGCACAAGCGCAAAACCTGCGCGACAGCGGTCTGAAAGTCATTATCGGTCTTCGCGCCGGTAAATCCGCTGAGAAAGCTAAAAACGACGGTTTCGAAGTATTGTCCGTTGGCGAAGCGGTTAAGCTCGCTGATGTTGTACAAATCTTGATGCCTGACGAAACGCAAGCCCGCGTTTACAAAGAAGAAATCGAGCCGAACCTGAAACAAGGCGCAGCACTGATGTTCTCGCATGGTTTCAACGTTCACTTCGGCCAAATCAAACCGCGCAAAGACAACGACGTATTGCTCGTTGCTCCTAAATCGCCGGGTCACATGGTTCGCCGTACGTATGTTGAAGGCTTTGGCGTACCTGGTCTGATCGCAATCGAGCAGGATGCAACAGGCAACGCGCAAGCGATCGGCCTTGCTTATGCAAAAGGCATCGGCTGCACGCGTGCAGGGGTTATCGAAACTTCGTTCCGCGAAGAAACAGAAACCGATCTGTTCGGTGAGCAAGCCGTTCTTTGCGGCGGTGCAACTGCACTGGTTAAAGCGGGTTTCGAAACATTGGTTGAAGCCGGCTATGCGCCTGAAATGGCATACTTCGAATGTCTGCATGAGCTGAAGCTCATCGTTGACCTGATGTATGAAGGCGGCCTTTCCACAATGCGCGATTCCATCTCCAATACAGCGGAGTATGGCGACTATGTAACAGGTCCTCGTATCGTTACTGACGAAACGAAGAAAGCAATGAAAGCTGTTCTGACGGATATTCAACAAGGTAAATTCGCTCGCGACTTCATCTTGGAGAACCAATCTAACAATGCATTCATGTCGGCAACTCGCCGCAACGAAGCACAGCACCCAATCGAAGTGGTTGGCAGTCAACTTCGTGAATTGATGCACTGGATCAAGAAATAAGAAGCATGTACCGGTTCATACCGGTCATAGGATAATCGTAAACATGGTTGCCCGGATGTACGGACCGGTCCCTGCGTCTTTCGCTCTCGCGAATGACGTCAGGGCCGTTTCGCTATCCGGGATTATTCTTGAAGTCCGAGGTGTGGCTAATGCGCAAAATTTATATTTTCGATACGACGCTTCGTGACGGTGAGCAGTCTCCGGGCGTGAACCTCAACACGAATGAAAAAGTTGAAATTGCCTACCAGCTCGAGAAGCTCGGCGTAGACCGGATTGAAGCCGGCTTCCCTGCCGCTTCTCCCGGTGATCTTGCTGCGGTTGACGCCGTGGCCCGCGCCGTGAAGAATGCAACGGTTATCGGCTTGTCCCGTTCACGCGAACAGGATATCGATGCGGCGCGCGAAGCGCTGAAGAATGCGCAGGATCCATGCCTGCATCTGTTCCTTGCTACTTCCCCGATTCACCGGAAGTATAAGCTGCGGATGGAGAAGGATCAGGTGCTTGAAGCAGCGGAGCGCGCGATCCGGTATGCGAAGCAGTATTTCAGCAAGATCGAGTTCTCGCCGGAGGATGCGGGACGCACGGAACTCGATTTTCTGTGCGAAGTGACGGCAATGGCCATTCGGGCAGGCGCAACGGTTGTGAATATTCCGGATACGGTAGGGTATATGAACCCATCCGAATACGGCCATATTTTCAAGACGCTGAAGCAAAACGTACCTGGCATCGAGAAAATCCAGCTTAGCGCGCACTGCCATGACGATCTTGGCATGGCGACGGCGAATGCGTTGGCCGCGATTCTGAACGGCGCGGATCAAATCGAAGGCACGATTAACGGAATCGGCGAGCGCGCAGGCAATACGGCGATTGAAGAAGTGGCGATGGCGCTTGCTACGCGCGCGGACTTCTTCCAAGCGACGACTTCACTGAACCTGAAGGAAATTGCCAAGACGAGCCGGCTGGTTAGCAAGCTAACGGGTATGGTCGTTCCAGGCAATAAGGCAATCGTAGGTGCCAATGCGTTTGCTCATGAATCCGGCATCCATCAGGACGGCATGCTCAAGGAGAAAACGACGTACGAGATCATTTCTCCGGAGACGATCGGTTTGGTCGATTCCAAGCTGGTCCTGGGCAAACACTCCGGCCGCGCTGCATTCCGCGAGAAGCTGATCGACCTCGGTTACGAGCTGGGCGAAGATGCCGTGAACACGGCGTTCGCGAAGTTCAAGGATTTGGCGGACCGGAAGAAGAACGTCAGCGACGAGGACATTCGCGCGATGCTGGAAGAGAAGCTGGTGGATACGCCTGAGGTGTATGCACTAGAGCAGATCGAAGTCAGCTACGGCAACAAGTCTACGCCAAGCGCGACAATTCGAATCCGTCTTACGGACGGCAGCGTGCAGGAGATGAAAGCAGAAGGCAACGGCTCGGTAGATGCGATCTACAACGCGATTGACGCGCTGACTGCGGAGAACGTGGAGCTGGAGGATTACTCCATCAAATCCGTTACGCACGGCAAAGACGCGCTCGGCGAGGTTCATGTCGTGCTGAAGCAGGATGAAGTATCCGCGCAAGGCCGCGGCGTGAGCACGGATATTCTTGAAGCTAGTGCACGCGCCTACGTGGACGCGCTGAACCGGTTGATCGAGAAGCGGAAGTCGCCGGGACGCCGCGATAAAATGAGCCTGATTTAACGGTGAATTGAACAAGTTCATGCCCTGCGGGCGGGACGGGCCTCCGATCGCTGTTGTAAATAGAATTCTTCGATTATAAGGGATGAGCGGTAGAATTCGATTTACAAAGGCGAACTAGGTGATTGGTTTGCGTTCATTGTCGGCAGACAAGGAGTGCAGCATTCACCGACTTCGTAAGCATATGCTTCATTTCTCCGACTCCGTCCCGCCCTCCGGGCACAGGTCAAAGCCCGTTAATCTTAAAGAGAACAGTAAAAGAAAATGCTCCAGCGGCCCGGTCGGGCTGGCTGGGGCGTTTTTTGTTTGATAGCGCTGGCTGCGAAGGGCTTGGGGGCGGCCGCTGCGGATTGCAGGGACAATCGTCCTTGTCTGTCCCGTTGTAAATGATGCTAATGTCGCGGTTTGTACCGGATGACGGCGACAGTCGTTTCACCTTGATGCTATAATAAAGAAAAAATAACAATATCGGGACCTGTGGAACGGGGGAACAGCAGGGGATGTTTTTTGTATGGATTGTGCTTTGGATCGCTGCCGCGCTGCTGATTATCGCGAACCGCCGAAATCCGGCAGGACGCTGGCTCAGCTTCGTCGCTTTTTGCGGCGGTATGGGGGCGCTTGCATCGGTGCTTGAAGGCTGGATTACGACAATGCAGCAGAACGGCGATATCGATGCATCCGGCGAGCATGTGCTGCGGGTCATTCAGCGCTGCTGCTCATGGACGAGCTACTATGGACTGCCTTACGGCTTTCTATGCTTCGGTGCGGCCTATAACCGAGAATCGATTCCCTCGCGATTGGCTGAGTGGCTGCCGCTATTAGCTGCCTTGCTGCCGCTCGGCATGCTGAGTTTGCCGCTGGCCGAAGATTATCCTGTTCATTACTCGATTCTTGCTGGATGGGCAATCCCTTATTTTCTAGCCGGAGCCGCGCTGCTGCTAACCAAACGCCATGTTCATCCGGCAGAACGCCGCGCGCATGCCGTACTCCTGCTTGCTGTTCTGCCTGCCGTATTGATCGCGCTGATGATGAACTTTGTGCTTCCGTTGTTCGGTCTATACCGGCTCTGGGTGTATAACGTTTGGCCGATCGGATTCGCCTTCGTCGTCTTTATCGCGTCGCTGTTCAGCTACGGGTTTCTGGGCGTGCAGCTGCTGATTGAGCGGCGACAGCTCAATTATTCCCTGCGGGCAATCACGAGCGGGACGGCGATGCTGAATCATGCCATCAAGAACGACATCGGGAAGATCAAGCTGTTCACGGATAAGATGACCCGTGAAGCGCAAGGCAATGAAGAGCTAACCGCGGATATACGCGTTGTCGGCACGGCTGCGGCGCACATCGAGGCCATGATTAGAAGCGTGCACGAACGGACGCAGGAGCTGCGCCTGCAGCTTAAGCTCGTCTCGCTCGCAGAGCTGGTCCGCAGCGAGCTGGCCGCCGTCGAAGAGCAGTGCGAGACGAAAGGAATTATTCTTCATATAAAGCTGGATGAAGCGGCTGTCGCCACAGCGGATTTCGAACAAACGAAAGAAGCGATTCATAACGTGCTGCAAAATGCGATAGACGCCATGCCAAGCGGAGGCGAGCTGACGGCTTCCGTCATTAATAGCAGAAGGGGCGGAACGATCGAAATCCGAGATTCGGGAACGGGGATCGACAAAGCCAGCCTCCGCAAAGTGGTGGAGCCTTTCTTTACGACCAAGAGCGGTAAAGCGATGAATTTCGGCCTGGGGCTGGCCTACTGTGCCCAGCTGATGAGCCGCCAAGGCGGGGAGCTGCGCATTAGCAGCGAGCTCGGGGCGGGTACGGTCGTGCGTTTTCATTTTCGAGCAATAAAAAAGGAGCGTAAACGATGAACGGCACACCAATACGCGTCATGCTGGTCGAAGACGATCCGGACTGGCGAAGAGGGTTGATCGCCTTCCTGAACGGCGAACCCGATATGACGGTCGTTGGCGAGACGGACGATCCCGGCGCAGCGCTGCAGCTGGCAGCCGAAACAGAGCCGGATGTCATCCTGCTTGATATTATGATGGCGGACAACCCCGAGGGTCTCCGTCTTGCAGGAGAGCTGTCGGGGTCGACGACCGCTCGCATTATGATGCTGACCTCGATGGAAGATAGAGCTTTCGTCGCCGAAGCGTTTCGTGCAGGTGCGGTCAATTATTTGGTCAAATCCGAATTCGCCTCGATTCCGGCGTCCATCCGGCAGGCTGCGGCGAATCAATCCGACATTGACGCCTCCGCGGCGAGGCAGATGCTGGAGGAATTCCGCAGGCTGAAGAAGCTGGAGCGCGACTATGAGACGGATAAGTTCAAACGGATGCTGACGCCGTCCGAAGTGCAGCTGCTTGCCATGATTCACGAAGGGTACAGCCAGACGCAGATTGCGGAGAAGTCGTTCTTGTCGCTCCGTACGGTGAAGAATCACGTGAACAACATTCTACGCAAAATTGGCGGTAAAAGCAGTAAGGAAGCTGCGCAGAAGGCGAAGGACCATGAGCTTTTCTGACAATCTACAAGATCATTGCTTTCGCCGTTTTGGGCTTCATCTGTTTCGGCATTACTTGGGTGAATCAACGATGGCGGAATCGTTTTGTCGATAATGATGGTCCGGAACGGGAATTCGATGCGCTGAGCGCGGACAATCAGGTGTAACACCTGGGTGTCTTTTTCCTCCTCTTATATCCTCAGCCTATAAAAGTCATAGCTTTCATATCTTTGTCTTTATTGCGTTCTTATGGTACAACTAAGGTTAGACTGAGAATCATAATCAAAGGGCGTACATGAAGCCCTTCATACAAAGGAGATATTACTATGGCAGACGTGAAGAAAATTGCTGTTATTCCCGGCGACGGCATCGGACCCGAGGTGGTCGGCGAAGCGCTGAAAGTACTTAAGAAAACGGAGGAATTGTTCGGCTATCAATTCGAAACCGAGCACGGCTTGTTCGGCGGAATTGCCATCGATGAGAAAGGCACGCCGCTTCCGCAAGAAACGCTCGATATTTGCAAAAGCGCCGATGCCGTTCTGCTCGGCGCGGTAGGCGGTCCGAAGTGGGACAACAACTCGAAAGAGCTTCGTCCTGAAACAGGCTTGCTCGGCATCCGCAAAGCGCTTGGCTTGTTCTCGAACATCCGCCCGGCGAACGTATTCGATTGCTTGAAAGAAGCTTCCACGCTGAAGCCTGAAGTGCTGGACGGCACGGACCTGATCGTCGTGCGCGAATTGACGGGGGGCATTTACTTCGGCGAGAAGTTCCGCCGCGAAGGAGAGTTCGGTGAAGAAGCGGTCGATACCTGCGTATATAACGTAACGGAAATCGAGCGTATCGCGCGCCAAGGCTTCGAAATCGCCCGCACTCGCCGCAAGAAGCTGGCGTCTGTCGACAAAGCGAACGTACTTGAAACTTCGCGCCTATGGCGTGAAGTCGTGAACCGGATCGCCGTTGAATATCCGGATGTTGAGCTCGAGCACGTATTGGTCGACAACTGTGCGATGCAGCTGCTGCGCCGTCCTTCGAGCTTCGACGTTATCGTAACGGAGAACATGTTCGGCGACATCATCAGCGACGAGGCAGCGATGCTGACAGGCTCCATCGGCATGCTTTCCTCCGCTTCGCTTGGAGAAGGCAGCTTCGGTTTGTATGAGCCGGTACACGGCTCGGCGCCTGACATCGCCGGCCAAGGCATTTCCAACCCAATCGCTACAATCCTGTCCGTTGCGCTGATGTTCCGTTTGACATTCGGTTATGCGGAAGCGGCACAATGCATCGAGGATGCGGTTAAATCTGTGCTGGATGCGGGACATCGCACGGGAGACATTGCCGTAGATAAGAGCAAAGCGATCGGAACGACGGCAATGGGCGATTTGATCGTTGCTGCGATGGTGAAGTAATTTAGAATAGTTATAAATAACTAATTGTTTTAATATTGACTTCGTTCCAAACTATTGGTATCATTTGAGGCATAGATTCTAATTGAATTTCATTCTCAATCGATATGCTGCGCATGCTTGACGGATAGATTTTAGAAAGGTCTATTTGATGGAGCGCGCAAAAACATTTAGGAGGTTTCACAAATGGCAGAACGTTTGGTAGGTCGTCCGGCTCCTGATTTCTCGCTGGAAACGGCAACAGGAAATGGTCAAGATTTTAGCACGGCAGCACTTTCCGATTACAAAGGTAAATGGCTGGTCCTTTTCTTCTATCCGCTTGACTTCACATTCATTTGCCCGACTGAAATTACGGCGCTCAGCTTGGCAGCCGAAGAATTCAGCAAGCTGAACACGGAAATCCTCGGCGTCAGCGTAGACAGCAAGCACAGCCACCGTGCATGGATCAACACGCCTGTTAACGACAACGGTCTTGGCAAGCTGAACTTCCCGCTTGCTGCCGACATCACGAAATCCGCAGCACGCGACTACGGTGTATTGATCGAAGAAGAAGGCGTTGCGCTCCGCGGCCTGTTCATCATCGATCCGGAAGGCGAACTTAAATACCAAGTCGTTAACCACAACGACGTTGGCCGTTCCGTTGAAGAAACACTCCGCGTATTGCAAGCTCTGCAATCCGGCGGTCTGTGCGCAATGAACTGGAAACCAGGCGACAAAAACCTGGTTGCGAAATAAGAATAGCAAGATTAGGCAAACCCGGGGTCTTCACAGATCCCGGGTTTTTCTATACACTTTAGGGAAGAGGCAGCAGGAATTTTGCCTTCAAAAGGCGAATAAGTTAAACCATGTTTCAAGTTGGATTGGATTGAGGTAATGGAGGTTAAGGAGGGAGTCTGGCATGAGCTTCTGCTGTGGAGCCAGTATGATCGGCACGAATGGTACGTTAAAGCATTTTCGTACGCATATTCACAATGTCCCTATTCTGTTCTGTCCAGTATGTCACCGCGTCGAAATCCATTACTTGATCGAGAATGAATATGAGATATTAGCGGAGTATGCGCATGGAGACGGCGCTTCCGAGGTCGATTTTATCGAATATGTCGAGCAGAAAGACAAGGAACTGTTTGAGAACTGCGTGAATAATGAGAACGAGGATCCTATGGATGTCGTCAGCAATCAAATCGACATGGCGCTGGATCTGCTCTGCTTTGCCAAGCAAATCGGAGATGAGACCTGGCAGGGTGATTTGAAACGGCGTCTCGGCGTGCTGAACCAGCGGCGCAATAAGCTTAGGCAGCGCAGAACCTCTGAAGGATATTGTTGAGAAACGAACGCCTCCTGAAGAAGGAGGCTTTTTTTGTTGATCGTGTGAAGATCTACCCCCTCAAGCAAGATGGACAGCACGAAAAATGTAAATGTGAGGTGGAGCGGTTTGTTACTTGTTCTGTTCAAACGAATTTTCGGCGGCAAGCATGATTCGACCTCAGTCCCTCCGGATCACCCGACAGCACCAGAGGAAATTGTGGAGCTGATTCGCCGCGGCGAAGCTTCGCGCGATGATTTTATCGCCGCGTATAAGCCGTATATCGCGAAGGTGACGAGTCGATTCTGCAAACGGTACATCGATCCCGCCCGTTCAGACGAATTCAGCATTGCTATGGCAGCATTTGACGAAGCGATCGAGCAGTTCTCAAGTCAGGCAGGAAAATCGTTTCTCGGCTTTGCCGAAACGGTCATTCGGCGCAGGCTTATTGACTATGTCCGAAAAGAAAGCCGTCATCAAGGGACCGTCCCTTACAGCGCGTTCGACCAGGATGACGAGGATGAATTGACGATCAACCCGATTGAAACGAACGAGGCGATGCACCGCTACTCGCTATCTCAGGAAGCGGATGCAAGGCGCCTAGAGATCATCGAATACGACGGCAGATTGCGGACCTTCGGCATTACCTTCGCCGAAATGCCAGAGCTGTCTCCTAAACATAGCGATTCAAGAGAGCTGCTTATTTCCATCAGCCGGCTGCTGGCGGGCGACCCCGCGCTGTATGACAACATGGAAACGAAGCAGAAACTGCCCATCAAGGAGCTGTGCGAGATGGCCGGCGTTTCCCGTAAGACGATCGAGCGAAACCGTAAATACATTATTGCGCTCGCGATTTTACATAATGGTGATTTCCCGTATTTACAGCAGTACATTAAGCCTGTGAACGACGTTCGAGAAGCCATAACCGAAACGAAAGGAGTGAGAGCATGAGTCGAGGAATTGTAATGGAATCGTCGGGCAAGCATGTCATCGTATTAATGTCGGATGGTCAATTCCGTAAAGTTCGTGCTTCCCGCAAGCTTCAGATCGGTGAAGAGTATACGTTCTCGGAGCAAAGGCGCATGCAGCGTCCCCGCAGATTATACAGCTTCAGCGCAGGGGCTGCGGCGCTCGTGCTGATGCTCTTCGTGCCGTTCTTCGTGAATCATTTCTCGAAGCAGTCTTCTGTAGTTGCGTATTTGACGATGGATGTCAATCCAAGCATCGAGCTTGGCATCAACAAGGATGAGCAGGTTGAAGAGCTGCGGCCGATCAATGACGATGGAGCGGACGTGACGGCAGGCTTGTCGTACAAAGGATTGCCGCTTCAGCAGGTGACTGAAGCGATTATGGACCGCATCAGCGCAGGTCCTTACTTAAACAGCGGCGAAGGCGACGTTGTCATTACTAGCGTCGTTGTCGGCAAAACCGAAATTCCGGCATACGAGAGCGATGTAACCTCGCATATGGATGCCGCGGTTCGCAAATCTCTGGCCAAGACGGACAAGGGACGCAAGCTTCAAGTCGAGGTAACGACGCTGTCGGCTCCGAAGGAAGTTAGGGACGAGGCGAAGCAGGAAGGTCTCTCGGCGGGGAAATTAGCCTTCTATTTGATGGCTAAGAAGCATGGATATAAAGTGACGATTCAGGAGTTGAAGAAGGAGTCCATTCATCAGGCTGCCAAATCAATGGGCGGGGTTGCTGCCGTCATGGACGACGATAAGCCGCACAGCTCTGACGATAAGCCGAGTAAAGGCGATGATAAGAGCCTGGGATCGAAACCGCAAACGTCTCTTCAGGCTCAGGCTGAAGAGACCCATAAAACGGATGAGCAAGAAAAGGCGAAGGAAGCGCAGCGGGAGAAGCAGAAATTGCAGCTGAGAGAGCTGCTGAAGAAAGAGCAGGAGAAGCGCGACAAGCATAAGGGCGGAAGGCGGCATAGCGATCTCACGAACATCAGCACCAAGCATGATTCCCCGGGCAATAATTATGATAAAGGGCACGGAGGTAAACGGAACGATGACGGTGTGAAAGAAGTCAATCATTCGCAGCAGCATGCCGGGAATGAAGACAATGGCGGCAAGCATAGCAGCAGCGGCGGTAAACATTATAACCAAGACAGCCCGAACAGCGGCGGCCAGGAAGACGGGGAAAACTCTTCCAACGGCCGCCATAACGGCGTTAACCAGGGGAATCAAGGGAAAGCCCCCTCGGCTGCGAATGCGGGGAAGAATGGGAATGGCCAAGTAAAGCAGGGCGTCAATAAGAACGGCACAGGCAAGCAGCAGGACAAAGAGAAAGACAAAGACAAAAATGACAACAACGACAACAACGATAATAATAAGGATAAAGACAAAAGCAACAACGATGGATAGCCGCTCGGATGATGACGAGAAGCAGAAGCACGGCTAATAATGAAGAGAAAGGCGTCAGCATTCGCTGCGCCTTTTTTTCTGTGACTTCAATCGAGCGGATTCGACAGGATCTCCTGTTGACAGAAATTAGGAGTTCTATCTATGATTAATGTAAGCGATCTCACCTCGGAATCTGCACGAAACAAGGCTATTTTTAGGGTGGAGGCGAGCGAAAAAGTGGAAATGCTTCATATTCGGGATAAAGCCGATGTCATTCTAGCACGACAAAGAGGAAGAGACATCGCCCAGACGATCGGCTTTAGCCTTGTCGATCAAACCGTCATTGCTTACACGATATCGGAATTAGCCCTCAAACTAATCTCCTCTCCAGAGAAGGGACATATGATCATCCGTCCAATCAGTTTATTAAAAGGCGATCCTGCTAACGGCATAGAAGTCAGACTATTCGATCATTTTCGTGGGCCAAGCCGTGTTCACCTGCAGTGGATGGAGAATTTAACTAACGACATGGAAATCACCCACGATCAGCTGCGTGGAACCATGGTTACGTTTCGTAAATGGATTCTCGCTCCACTGCACATCAAATCACCGGTTTGTGCGGCAGGAGAGGAGTAAACCATGCAAGCCATTCGTAAGCGCTACTTTCCTGCCCTGGCTGAGTATATTCGAAGCGGCAGCGAAGCCTCCCTGTATGAAGCGACGGAGATCGGCAAGCTGCTGCACGGTATTCATCCGGAAGACATAATCGCCATACACGAAGAGTCCATGCAAATGCTCGTGGCTAACGTGGATTCGGACGAGGCGCTGCGGCTGTACAGCCGCTCGTTTATTTTTCTTATTGAATTAATGGTAGCTTTTCGGTTTCGGGTTCAGCCGGAGCAGACATCGGAGCAGCGATTCAGCGAAATGAGGGACATGCTGCTCAGTTCGCACCGTTCGTTCCGCATGGTGAAGAATAAGTACGAGAACGTACTGCAGCATATGGACAGCGGCATCGCCATCTTCGATGGGGATGGCATGCTCTCCTTCATTAACGTGCAAATGGCCAAGTTGCTCGATATTCCTCGTAAAACGCTCATCGGCTGCAATCTTATCGATATTTTATCGCATAGCAGGCTGAGCAGAAGCACCAAACGAATCATTCTTCGCTTGTATAAGGAAGTGTTTCTGAGAAGAAGCCGGTATTTGGAATTCTTAGACGCGAACGGGCGCTATCTGCTGGTTACCGTGACCTATGGGGATCAATTGGACGGCGACTATTTATTTAGCGTAAAGGACGTTACCGAGTACAAGCAGATCGAACAATCTGCGTACCAGAACGACAAGCTGGCAATGCTGGGTAAAATCGCAGCCGCGATCGCGCATGAAATCCGCAATCCGCTCACGTCCATCCGCGGCTTTATTCAGCTGCTGAAGCCGCATCTTACGCAGCTGGGTAAAGAAGAATATTCCAGAATCATTTTGACCGAAATCGACCGCGCTAACGATATTATCTATGAGTTCTTGAATTCATCGAAGCCCTCTGCGCCTATGAAGGAGCAGGTGCCGATTAACTCGCTGCTCAAGGAAGTCATTCTCTTGTCGGAAAGCGAAGCCTTGATGAAGGGCTATCAGATCCAATTCGAGACCTATGACGAGGAAATGGCGGTTTCCATTGACGTGAAGCAGGTGAAGCAGGTGATTTTGAACATTCTCCGCAACGCGATGGAGGCGATCGGCGAGCTGGAAGGCGAACGTAGCGGACGAATTGATATCATTACGAGGCGCGATGGCAAGGAAGCCGAAATCACGATTCGGGATAATGGCAAAGGGATGGATCAATTGACGAAGTCGAAGCTGTTCGATCCTTTTTTTACAACGAAGGCATCGGGCACGGGATTGGGCTTGTCCGTCAGCTATCGGATCGTTCGAAATCATGGCGGAAAAATCCGCGTGTCCAGTAATACCGGCGAAGGAACGGAGTTTAATATCTATTTGCCATTGGCGGAATAAACGATTAGAATCGGGGTATAACCCGAGCGGAGCAGATCAAATCGGGGAAACCCGGTTTTTTTTGTGTTGTACGAACAACTGCGGTGAATAGAATAAGAACGTTACATGAATGGGAGATGTTCAGTTCAAATGAGCATTCAATTTACATATAGCAAACATAACGAGGCGAGTGTTGAGGCGGATTTTGACGTCGTGATCGCATTCGTGAACAAGGACGAACTGAAGCAAGCAGCGGCAGGAGCCGGCCAAGGGTATCCGGCGGCTTGGATTCATCCCCAGCTGGATGATTCCATGCGTCAGCATGCGGCGAAGGAGCTGTTCAGGGCCGATGCCAAGGAAACGCTTGTGCTGCCGACGCTCGGTTTATATGGATCGGCGCATGTTATTTATGTCGGCATCGCTTCGCAGGAGAGCTTGACGACTGACGGACTGCGGGACGCTGCCGCAGCGGCGGCGAAGGCGTCCAAGCGGCTAAAAGCAGTAGCAGTGAAGCAGCTGCTTCCGGCCTTTCTATCCCATGGCACGTCAACAATCACGGCTGCACAAGCCGCACAGGCGCTGACGGAAGGCTACGCGTTGGGATTGTTTACGCGCAAGACGGCGAAGAAGATCAATACGCGCAGGCAGTCTCATGTTCAGACCGTTGCCTTTGCTCCGACGGATACGCTGGCAGAGCCGGACAAAGCAGCAGCTGCCGCGCACTGGGAAAGAGGTATTCGCCGCGGCGTGATCTTCGCGGAGGGCGTAATCTATGCACGAAATTTAACCAACCTGCCAGGCGATGTGCTTATTCCTATCAAGCTTGCGGAAGAAGCGGAGCAGCTGGCACAGTCCTTCGGTATGGCATGCGACATTATCGACGAGCAGCAGGCGTCGGCGCAAGGCATGGGCGGTCTCATCGGCGTCGGCAAGGGCAGCATCAACCCGCCGCGGATGATCGTCATTCATTATGAAGGCGACCCCGGTAATGAGGAGAAATGGGGCATCATCGGCAAAGGCATTACCTTCGATACGGGCGGCATTTCGCTCAAGAAGGGTCTTGGCATGGAAGAAATGATCTCGGATATGGGCGGCGCGGCTGCGGTACTGGGCTTGGTCCGCATTCTTGGCGAGCTGAAGCCGAAGCTGAACGCGGTAATTGTCGTGCCGTCCGCGGAGAATATGCCTTCTGACCGGGCCGTGAAGCCTGGCGACGTACTCACGATGATGAACGGTACGACGGTGGAGGTCGTGAATACGGATGCGGAAGGCCGGCTGGTGTTAGCCGACGGCTTGACGACGGCCATTCGCAGCGGCTCGACGAAGCTTATCGATGTGGCAACGCTGACTGGCGCTGTCATGGTATCGCTCGGCGACGTGGCCACAGGTGCCGTAACGAATGATGAAACGCTGCAGCAGCAGGTCATACTCGCATCGAAGCGAGCGGGAGAGCGGATATGGCCGCTCCCTGTCTTCCCCGAATTCCGCCGGCAGCTCGACAGCGAAGCGGCGGATATGAAGAACAGCGGCAGCCGGTTTGGCGGTGCCAGCATCGGCGGTCTGTTCATCGGCGCGTTCGCGGAAGAACGGCCTTGGGTGCATTTGGACATCGGCGGCACGGCGTGGCTTGAACGGGATCGTTCATGGGAAGTGAAGGGCGGCACGGGCGTCATGGTAAGGACGCTCGCCGAGCTGCTTACCGGCGAGCACATGCAATAGATAGAAGGACAACTGGGGAATCATAGCGGAGGAGCTAGGAGCACATGTCATTTTGGAGCCACATCATTTCGGTATTCCGCCGAAAGAAGCTGTCCGATCAGCGAAGAGGTCTGCTTACTTCCATCATGGAAGGCATTCCAGCCAATATTATCGGAAATTTATTGGGTGGACCGATTCTAACGATTTATATCGTTTATCTAGGAGGTACAGCTTCGGATGTAGGGCTCGTCGTAGCGATTCCGGCTCTGGCTAATCTCGTGCAGCTGGTTGCCGCGTTCTACATGCAGCGATTTAACAACAGGCGGCTGCTGCTTACGTTATTTAGCGTCTTGCACCGCGCGCTTTGGGTGGCGACCGGACTCATACCGTTCCTCGTCACGGAATCGCTCCGCGTGGAAGTGTTTATTGGCATGTTTCTGATTTCCTTTGTTTGCGCCTCGACCGGCGGCGTGTTCTGGACCTCTATTATCGCGGATATGGTGCCTCCACAGGTACGTGGGCGATATTTCGGCATCCGGAATACGATCCATTGGGCGGTGGCCAGCATTTCGCTGCTAATCGGCGGACAAATATTAGAGCAGATGAATGAACAATCCGGTTTCATCGTATTGTACGCCATCAGCGCCGTCTGCACGGTTTGGAATGCCGTGGAACTCTGGCGGTATCCCAACCCGCCGTTCGAACGATCGGAAGCATCGAGCTTGGCTGCTTTGTTCGGGAAACCGCTGAAAGACAGAAGTTATATGAAAGCTACAATATTCTTGGCGATATTCGTGTTCCTGCAAAATATTGCCGTTCCCTTATTCTCATTCGTCATGCTGGATACGCTGAATTTAAGCAAGTGGTGGATTACGGTCATCACGACGATTCAAATGATCGTCATGATGTTCAGCTATTATTATTGGGGCAATATGAACGCGAAGTATGCGACGCGCACGCTGCTGCTCTGGGCGCTTCCCATTATCGGACTTTCCTGCGTCTTATGGGCAGGCATTGAAATTTTACCTGTTATCCTCGTTCTTATTATCGTGAATGTTTTCCTTGGTATCGGTCTAGGCGGCTATAATTTGCTTATTTTTAATTTTATTATCGGCGATACCCCAAAGTCTGACCGTCCTATGTATGTTGCGGTATTCTCGGCGCTTACCGGCGCTACCGGCTTTATCGGTCCGCTTCTCGGCGGATGGATTTATAAGCAAATCGAAAGCAGCCCCTACTGGCTGCAGAGCTACGGCATTTCGCTCTTTGCCGGGGTTGCCTTGCTGGCGCTTGCGATTGTGGCAGGGCCGCGTGTACTGAAAACGGAGCAGGAGACATTCAACTGATGATTGGACTTGGTCCTACGAGGGCCATGGTAACATTGTTTTCATTGCCGCAACTTCTACCGAAGTCATGCGGCTTTTTATATGCTCCCAAGTTAATCGAGTTGGAAGAGCCAAATATTCTTGTTCCAAAAATAGACAAAAAATACGAGTGTAATGTGTTATTATTTAATCGTTCTTCTATTATAGGGGCCTTCATTCAGTCCATCTATGCGCGTTTAATTGTATGCGGTTACATGCTTTCAGAAAAGAACGATCCTCACACTTTTTCCGAAGGAATGATGGCCCTTGAATCGTATATGGCTGCGAAAAACGATCTGGTCTTACCTGCCGATTTTCTGCATTATCTTCTCCCTCCTCTTCTTTGTCTTCTTTCAGACCCTTGTCGAACAAAATAACCGCAATACGAGAGATTCCAGCAAAGTATTCGTAAACCAGCTGCTTCAGTCCGTGGATGTCAGCCTTCGATCGCTCGATAACATGTTGATTCGGGACATGGTATCCAGCAAGCTGATGAACGATTTCTTCCTCGAGCAAGGGAAGGACAATGTATTCCTGAATTATCAGGTCGTGAACCGGATGATGCAAATGAAGCTGGAGATGCCGATTATCGACTCGTACTACCTGGTCCGTTATAAGGACGGTAACGTCTTCAGCGGCATCATGACGAAATTGGCTGCGTTCCCGGATATCGCTTTCATTGAAAGCCAGCAGAACGACAAGGGATCGTACGCATCTTCATGGAGCTCGTTCCGATCGTTCCGCGAGTTTCCTAACAAACAACCGAAGCAGGTCGTCAGTCTCGTGCATAAGATTTCGATCAGCAGCGGCATGGACGGGATGATCGTGGTGAATATCAGCCTGTCCTCTATTCGGAACATGATGAACGAGATGTACGATCCGGATCGCGCATTCGTCCAACTGTACGATCGTGGCGGACAACCGCTGTTTACGTCCGATAACGACTCCGGCAGCAGGAAGGTGCTGGCCAGTCAGACGTCGGAGTATACCGGATGGACGGCGGACAGCGGCGTGACGAACGGAATGGCGGTTGCCGTGATCTCGAGCTTGTCGAGCATATGGCTGATGCTGGGTCTTCTTGTTTTTCTTGCGGGAGGGGTCTCGATCATTTACATCACCCGCAAAAACTACAAGCCGATCGCGGATCTCGTTTTTCGCATCCAAGATCAGTTCGGGCCAGGCAGGCCGGCACTCGGAAGGCTGGCGGTGGACGAATTTACTTTCATCGAAACAGCTATCGACAATTTCGCGGAGCAGACGAAGCTGTTTCAGAAGAAAGCCCAGGAAACGGCGGCCCGCAGGCAGAAAGCGATGTTCATGGAACTTCTGCTATCAGAGGGCGGGCAAACGGAAGCTGCCGAGACGTCTGCACTGCCGCCTCACGACAGACTACAGGCGTTCGTTATCGAGATCGACAATCCGGAGCAGGTGTTCAGCCAATACAAGAACCGCGACCAGTCGCTGTTCAAATTCGTCATCAGCAGCGCGGCCCATGAAATGTATACGTCGCGGCACCCGATTCACGTATGGCTGGAATGGACGTCGCCGATGCAGTTGACGGGCATCCTCTTCCTAGGAGGCAAGGAGGCAGAAAGCGCCGAAGATAAGGTTGAATACCCGGCTTCATTTGCCAATGGAATTGTCAGTCCGGACGCCCATATGATCGCGGTCGCGACTGATGATGATGCGGTCGAAGAAACGGCGGAGCGCATCACCTCTTGGGTGCGCGAGCACCTGGCTTTCTCTGTGACGATCGGTCTCGGCGAGACGGCCTACGCGGAGTCGGGAGCGCGGAATTCCAATCGACAGGCAATGGAAGCCTTGACGTTCAAAGCAACGCTCGGCCATAACCGCGTTATCCGCTACCGGGAGACGCGGCAGGTGACGGTCAAAGAAACGAATAAGCATTTGCAGGCGATACAGCGGTTGATCGAGCAGCTTAGACTTCGCGAAGCCGACTGGCGGGATCGCTTCGACGATTTCTTCAGCGGCATGCGCAGCTGCGGCCTGCCGAAGGGCGAGATCGTCGGGCTGTGTCGATATTTCGTCGCCCATATGGATATGCAGCTATCGCAAGCATCCAAGGAGTACTATGACGTATGGATGAACGAGGCATCCGCGACCCTGCTTCCGATCATCGAAGAGTTCGACACGCTAGGCGAGCTGCAGCATTTGTTTGCCGTTACGCTGGAGAAGTACGAGCAGCGGATGGAACAGTTGTCCAATACGCGTCAACATCATCAGCTTCTGCAGGCGATTCGGGAATATATTGGGGAGCATTACGCCAATCCGGAGTTGTCGCTCGAGTATCTGGGAGACAGATTCGGAATCAGCGCCAAGTATATCAGCCAGCTGTTCAAGGAGGAATTCGGGGAGAATTTCCTGGATTATCTGTCCCAGCTGCGAATTAAGGAAGCGAAGAAGCGGCTGCTGGAGCAGCCGGACTCCATTCAGGAGGTCGGCGAACGCGTAGGGTACGTCAATGCGGCTACGTTTCGCAGAGTGTTCCGCAAGATGGAGGGCGTCTCGCCTGTCGATTACCGCAAACGAAATGCGATGTGAGACTTCGAGCGGGACATGATCGGCGATATAGGATCGGGGAGCCAAGGGGCTGTTCGCAAGCAGGAAATCTGCATGCGCGCGGCCCTTATTTCGTGTTCGCCGAAGCGGGAGAGGCCCGCCGGAAAGATGAGCGAATTCGGAAAATTGAGCGCAGTGCGCCGGAACGCCAGCAATGGCGCGTATTCGGAAAAATCGTCCACTTGTGGATTACTGGATGTTGCCCGTCCGTCCCCGCTCCTATATCGTTTGAATCAATCAACCAAGCATTCAGGCACAAGCATTCAAGCATTAAGCATCAGGGACAACTAAATCGTCTGGAGAGGAAGTGATGCAAGATCATGACGGGAACGACCGGAGTTATCGAAAGAAACAAAACGGAGTCCTCCATCGGCAGCAGGGCGCTCGTGATAAAGGATCGCGGGAGACGGGTGAAACGGCATTGGCAGCTCTACCTGCTCGTGCTGCTGCCGATTGCGTATCTGGTTATTTTCAAATATGTCCCCATGTACGGGGCGCAGATCGCCTTTCGGGATTTCAGTCCGGTGAAGGGCATTATGGGCAGCGATTGGGTGGGAATGAAGCACTTCTCGACGTTCTTCAATTCGCCGAACTTCTGGGTGCTGATTAAGAACACGCTGATTATCAGCATCTATTCGCTCATTGTCGGCTTTCCAGCGCCGATCCTGCTGGCCCTCGCGCTCAACGAAGTCCGCAGCATGCGCTTCAAGCGGCTCGTACAAATGGTCACGTTCGCGCCTTATTTCATCTCCACGATCGTCATGGTATCCATGATCATTCTGTTCCTATCGCCGCGGCTTGGTTTCGTCGACCATTTTCTAAGCCTGTTTGGGATGGAGTCCCAAAACTTCATGGGGATTCCGAAATATTTTAGCAGCATCTTCGTTTGGTCGAACGTCTGGCAGGGCATCGGATACGGCGCTGTTATTTACTTGGCGGCCCTCTCGGGAATCAATGTCGATCTTTACGAGGCGGCAAGGGTGGACGGCGCTTCGCGAATCCGCAAAGTGTGGCATATCGATTTGCCGGGCATCATGCCCGCGGCGATCATCCTGCTCATTCTGAACGTTGGGCAAATCATGAACGTTGGCTTCGAGAAAATTTATTTGATGCAAAACCCGCTCAATACGAGCACCTCGGAAGTCATTTCGACCTACGTGTACAAGATCGGACTGCTCGGCGCGAACTTCAGCTTCTCGTCCGCCGTCGATTTGTTCAACTCGGTCATCAATCTCATTCTGCTGCTGAGCGTCAATTACGTAGCGAGACGCATTTCCGAAAGCAGCTTATGGTAAGGGGCGATCACGGATGGCGCGTTCGAACGCGATACGGGAATCTTACGGCGACAAACTGTTTCTGACGGCGGTGTACGTTTTTCTGGCCATTATCCTGGTGGTCGTTCTCTACCCGCTCATTTATATCTTGAGTTCTTCCTTCAGTTCGCCCCAGGCGGTCATTAGCGGCAAAGTATGGCTGCTGCCGGTGGACTTCAGCCTCGCGGGCTACAAGGCGATCTTTTCGAACCCGCAGATCATGACGGGCTACGGCAACTCGCTCTTCTACACGACATTCGGCGTGCTCATCAACGTGAGCCTGACCATCATGCTGGCTTATCCGCTTTCGCGAACGACGTTCTACGGCCGCAATGTCATCATGGGCTTTCTTGTCCTGACGATGATGTTCAGCGGCGGCTTGATCCCGTATTACTTGACGGTGAAGAACCTGCATCTGCTCGATACGCGATGGGCGATGCTGCTGCCCGGCGCGATGGCGGTCTGGCAGGTGATTATCGCCAGAACCTTCTTTCAGTCGAGCATCCCGAAGGAACTGGGCGAAGCGGCCGAACTGGACGGCTGCAGCGACTTCGGCTTCCTGTGGCGCGTCGTGCTGCCGTTGTCCAAGCCGATTCTGGCGGTGCTCGTGCTGATGTATGCGGTCAGCCAGTGGAATGCCTATTTCGAAGCGCTGATTTTCCTGAAGTCCCAGAACCTGTTCCCTTTGCAAATCATCTTGCGCAACATTCTGATTCTCAACTCGATCGACTCGAGCATGATGGTGGACGCGAACAAGATGGCGGCGATGCAGGGCTTGCGGGATCTGCTTAAGTTCTCGCTGATCGTCGTGGCTACTTTGCCGGTGCTAGCGATCTATCCGTTCGTCCAGAAGTATTTCGTGCAGGGCATCATGATCGGCTCTCTGAAAGGATGACGGGCTGGACCCGCCTGGGGGTGATGCCGCCGTTCAACGGCGAATGCGCATGCGCGAGAAGCGCGCGGAGAGAACGAAATACGATGAACTTACCAAGGAGGCGTCTATCTTGAAGATGAAGAGAAGCTCGCAAGTGCTCGGCTTGATTCTGATTATCGCCATGATGATAACGGCCTGCAGCAATGACGGCGGGAACGGCAACGGGAACGGTAGCGGGAACGGCAGCGGGGGAACAAACGGCAGCGTGAATAACGGCGCAGGAGACGCCGGAAACAGCGGGAAGACCGTAACGCTGGACACATTCGTCAGCGTATCGGCACGCATCGAGGATATCAACACGAATGCGGTGACCAAATACATCGAGAACAAGCTCAACATCAAATTCAAGTTCGACGCGACGCCGAGCGCGAATGCCGCGGACAAGAAGAAGCTGATCATGGCAAGCGGCGATTATCCGTCCGTCTTCCTCTCCGGCGACTTCTCGCAGGCCGAGCAAATCAGCTATGGCAAGCAGGGCATCTTGCAGCCGCTGAACGATCTCATCGACAAATACGGGAACGAAATCAAGCGCGCGTTCGCCGAGGATAAAGATTTGCAAGCGGCCATCACAGCGCCGGACGGCAATATCTATGCACTTCCGCATATTAACGACTGTTTCCACTGCTGGTATTCGCAGAAGATGTGGATCGACAAGACATGGCTGGATAAGCTGGGGTTAAAAATGCCGACGACGACGGAGGAATATTACCAAGTATTAAAAGCGTTCAAAACGCAGGATCCGAACGGCAACGGCCAAGCGGACGAAATCCCGCTGTCCGGCGCGTTCAACACGTGGCACGGTATTCCTTCGAATTTCCTGATGAACTCGTTTATTTACGATAATGACGAAGATTTCTTCTTCATGAAAGACGGCAAAGTGCAGTTGGCTGCGAACCAGCCCGAATGGCGCGATGGCTTAACGTACATCAACAAGCTCTTCAGCGAGGGCCTGATCGATAAAGAAGCGTTCACGCAGAATAACGACCAAATGGCGCAGGTCGGCAACAAAGAAGGCGACAACGTCAGCGGCAGCGTGACGGCCGGCCATATTGGCATGTATTTCAGCTTGGCTGAAGGACAGAACCGCCACAAGGAGTACGTGACGGTGGCGCCGCTTACGGGTCCAGGCGGCGTGGCGTATGCGGGGTATTACAAGGCATACGGCAACGGCCAGTTTGCCATTACGAACAAAGCCACGGAAGAACAGGCTATTGCGGCAATCAAAATGGCGGATTACATGTATTCCGAAGAACATGCGATCATGAACGAATACGGCCTCGAAGGCAACTATTGGGAGAAGGCGAAGGATGGCGAGAAGGATGTGCACGGCAATCAAGCCAAGTACAGCTTGAAGCCGAAATATTGGGATATCAGCACGACGTTCAATGACGCTTGGGATCAAATGGGCATCACGAGACGGACCCGCGCGATCCGGGAGTCCTGGACGGCGCCGGCAGATCCGTTCTCTCAACAGGGCTATGAATATCGGCTCTATCTGGAAACGGCTAAAAACTACGAGAATCGCCAGCCGGCAGAGACGTTCCCGCTCACCATCTTCATGGATGAGAACGACGCGAACGAAGCCATCATGCTGCGCACGCAAATCAATGAATATATCCGTTCCAACATGGCGCAGTTCGTCACGGGCTCCAAGAAGCTGACGGATTCGGAGTGGGATAGTTATATGAAGGGCTTCGACGGCTTGAACCTGAAGCATTACTTGGAAATCTATCAGACGGCGTACGATAAGAAGAAACAAGGCTAGTGAGAGTAAGGCTTAATACCGGAATGATCCCCACTTTCATTTGAAGGTGGGGATCGTTTTAATTACACTCCGGCATGCTGACCGCAGCTTGGACAGCCAAACGCTTTGCGCCGAATTCGGAGTGGCTGCATCGAGTTCCGGAGAAAGCTTGATGTCTATGCGCGCCCATACGAAGCAGGTCTTTCACGATTGGGTACTGGTGCTGGAGCGCTGCGGTCCAAACATGCTATAGTAAATAAAAATAACCTGCCTAAGGTGCCGGTTGTGCTTACCTATGGGATGAAAGCGGTGAATGGGCTTGACCTATGAAGAAGTGATGCAGCAGCTCGCGAGCATGGGCTCGGAGCAGACCAAGAAGACGTTCATCAATCATGGTGCACTTGAACCCCTCTACGGTGTGAAGGTCGGCGATTTGAAGAAGCTGGTGAAGCAGGTGAAGAAGGACCAGGCGCTGGCATTATCGCTCTATGATTCGGGCGTCAGCGATGCTATGTATTTGGCGGGGTTGACGGTCAATCCGTCCGGCATTACGAAAGAGCAGCTGCGTGAATGGGCGCGTAGAGCGAATTGGTACATGCTTGCTGAATACACGGTGGCTGGTTTAGCAGCGGAAAGTCCTTTTGGACGAGAGCTGGCGATGGAATGGATCTCTTCTCCGGACGAAATGACGGCGACGTGCGGGTGGAGCACGTATGCCAACCTCGTATCGATCAAACCGGATGATGAGCTGGATTACGGCGAGATCCGAGCCTTGTTGCACGAGGCGAGCACCCGCATCCACGAGGAACGGAACCGGGTTCGATACACGATGAACGGTTTTATTATCTCGGTTGCCGGGTACGTAAAGGTGCTTCATGAGGAGGCCAAAGAAGCTGCACAACGTATCGGTAAAGTGCAGGTGAACATGGGAAATACCGCCTGCAAAGTACCGCTGGCGACGGATTATATCGCCAAGATGGCGGCGATGGACAGAATCGGGAAGAAGCGCAAGACATGCATCTGCTAGAAGCGGGGAAAGAAGGTACAGTCAGAATGGAGAACGAGCAGCAAACCTATATGATCGGCATTGACATCGGAACGACGAGCACCAAATCGGTGCTGTTCCGCGAGAACGGAGAGGTCGTCACTTCGGCGCATGTGGAGTATCCGCTTTTGACGCCGACACCATCAGTGGCCGAGCAGGATCCCGATCAGATTTTGGCGGCGGTAATTGCGACGGTGAAGAACGTGATGGCGGGCATTAAGCCGCAGCAGGTGCTGCTTGCATCGTTCAGCTCCGCCATGCACAGCGTCATTCCGATCGATGCGGATGGACAGCCGCTCATGAATTGTTTGACCTGGGCGGATAACCGAAGCGCTGCCTGGTCGGATCGGCTCAAGCGCGAAATGAACGGACATACGCTCTATTTGCGGACCGGAACACCGATTCACCCGATGTCCCCAATTACGAAGCTGCTGTGGCTGCGTCACGATAGGTCCGATCTCTTTAATCGGACCTGGAAGTTCATTTCCATCAAGGAGTACATCTTCGGCAAGCTGTACGGCGAATACGTCGTCGACCATTCCATCGCTTCGGCAACAGGTATGCTGAATTTGGCGCAGCTGGATTGGGATGCGGAAGCACTCGACATTGCAGGTATCACGTCTGAGCGGCTGTCGAAGCTTGTGCCGACGACGCATGTGATGCGCGGTATGAAGCCGGACTATGCGGCGGCCATGGGGCTGCTGCCTGATACGCCGTTTGTCGTGGGCGCGAGCGACGGCGTGCTCTCGAACCTCGGCGTCGATGCGATCGAGCCCGGCGTCGTTGCCGTGACGATCGGCACGAGCGGCGCGATCCGCACGGTCGTGGATAAGCCGGTCACGGATCCGAAGGGCCGTTACTTCTGCTATGCGCTGACGGCGGACAAATGGGTTATCGGCGGGGCTGTCAACAACGGCGGCGTTATTTTCCGCTGGATGAAGGATCAGCTGGGCGCTTCGGAGATTGAGACGGCTAAGCGTCTTGGCATCGATGCCTATGACATGCTGACGCAAATTATGGAGCGGGTCCGTCCCGGATCGGACGGACTGATCTTCCATCCGTATTTGACAGGCGAGCGGGCGCCGCTCTGGAATGCCGATGCGCGCGGTTCATTCTTCGGCCTGACGCTGCATCACGGCAAGGAACATATGATGCGCGCCGTGCTGGAAGGTATCAACTACAATTTGTATACGGTGCTGAAGGCACTTGAGGAAACAACGGGCCGACCGGCACGAATACATGCAACCGGAGGCTTCGCCCGTTCGGCGCTGTGGCGTCAGATGATGGCGGATATTTTCGATCAGGAGGTCATCATCCCGGCGAGCTTCGAAAGCTCGTGTCTAGGCGCAGTCGTGCTCGGCCTGATTGCAATCGGCCGCGCGGATTCGTTCGCGATTGTATCGCAGATGGTCGGTTCGACGCACAGCCACCGTCCGAACGAAAAAGCAGCAGCCCTGTATCAGGAGCTGCTGCCGATTTACATGCGTCTGGCGGACAAGCTGGAGGAGGAATACGCGAGCATCGCGGCCTTCCAGCGCAGCTTGTTCCGTTAATCTGCGATATCGTGATTGATGGCGATGATTCCGATCACTTGCGGGGAGTCCGCGCTGGCTCCGAACCACAGTTCGCCGTTGCCGACCATGACGCCTTGGTAATTGACGAATAGATGGTCCGCTGTCTGTCCGGCAATGGCTGCTTTAACCTGCTTCGTCATAATGGCGTCGTATTGGTCGACGAAGTCGCCGCGCGTTTGAATAAGCTGATGCCCCGAAGCGCCATTTACCCGAAGCGGGTACAGAATATGGCTGGCAACCTCCGCCTTATTATCCGACGCGACAGCTGTTTTGACGGCCGCGAAGGTATCAAGCATGGCTTGCGGATCTTGAATGCCCGCCGTCTCGAACGGATTCGTGCCGGTTTTGATAGGATCGACAACGAGCGAACCCGCAGGTGTGTTTAAGTCGGCTGCCGATTGATCGGCTGCTTGGTTAGTTGAGGCACTGCTGCAGCCTGCACTAAGAAGCAGCGCGGCCGCTATAAGAACGGCCGAGAACAGCCGTGATGGTTTCGAGAGAGCTAGGTAACGTCCTGTTGTAGTTGTATGCATGTTCATCTCCAAACATCCTTTCCATCTCATATGCTTTCACATTATGGACGAGAGGATACGGCGTAATGTTTCGGGAGCCGGGGATGAAAATAGTGGGAGGATCGATACGTCAGGAACGGTCGATGATGGTCTGGAACGTCGACCGGTCGCAGCTCTCCACGAGCTTGACGAGCAGTTCCTTCGCAGCCGCATAATCGTCGGTATGCAGGACGGAAGCGGAGGTATGGATGTACCTGGCGCAGACGCCGATTACCGCTGACGGAATTCCGCTGCCCTGTGTATGCACGGCGCCGGCATCCGTGCCGCCCGGTGAGACGAAATACTGATATGGAATGCGATGCGTCTGCGCCGTATCCAACACGTATTCCACCATGCCGCGGTGAGTCAGCATGCCTGGATCATAGATGCGCAGCAGCGCGCCCTGCCCGAGCTGACCGAAGGCCGACTTGTCGCCGTTCATATCGTTAGCAGCGCTGGCATCCATGGCGAAGAATAGATCGGGCTTGATCATATGGGATGCCGTCCGTGCGCCGCGAAGCCCAAGCTCTTCTTGGACGGTTGCGCCGGAATAGAGCACATTCGGCAGCTTCTTGCCCTTTAGCTCTTTGAGCAGCTCGAGGGCTAGGCCGACGCCGTAGCGGTTATCCCATGCTTTGGCCATGATCTTCTTAGGATTGGCAAGCGGCGTGAACGGGCAATAAGGAACCGCCTGCTGCCCGATACGGACGCCGACCTCTTCCGCGTGCTGCTTGCTGTCCGCGCCGATGTCAATGTACATGCCCTTGACGTCCAGCGGTTTGCCGCGCTGCGCTTCGTCCAGCAAATGGACGGGCGTCGTCCCGATAATGCCGACGAGCATACCGTTCTCTGTCATGACTTGAATGCGCTGCGCCGGCAGCACTTGGCTGAACCAGCCGCCTAGCGTCTGGAAGCGAAGCATGCCGTTCTCGGTAATGCCTGTGATGAGGAAGCCGACTTCATCCAAGTGGCCTGCAGCCATAATAACCGGTCCTTGCTCATCGCCGCGCATGACGCCGAAAATACTTCCCAGCCGGTCCTGTACGATTTCATCCGTATATTTGGCAAGCTCGCCGCGCACGTAGCTTCTCAGCTCCCGTTCAAAGCCCGATGCGGCTTGAAACTCCGTCAATGTTCGAAACAGCTCCATCGTTTCCTGGTTCATCCTTGTTTCCTCGCGATCTGTATGGTAGTTTGGGCAGGCTTTGCCCGTTCTTACCGTCTTACGGCTTGCATGCAGTATGTGTGTTGCTGCAGCCATGTTTTATTTTACTCTCTTTCCGCATTCCGGTAAATGAAGCCGCGAAGCGGGCAGAGCGAGTACCGCTTCGCGATGGACAACATTATGGTATAATTGGTAAAAATAACGATGAGGTGATCGAAACATGATAGGGAGAAGCGGCAATCCCACGTTGAATGATAAAACTTTCGAGCAGGATGGATCTTATTCCGGTTCGGACAGAATGACCATTGAAGGCACGGTGAACAAAACCTTCATTATACTCGCTGTGCTGCTCGGCGCTGCATTCGCGACGTGGTCCATGTATTTCAAAGGCAGCAATGTCATGCCTTATGCGATCGGCGGCGCGATCGGCGGGATGATCGTTGCGCTCATTATCAGCTTCGTGCCGCGCACGGCGCCGTATCTGGTGCCGATTTACGCTGCGCTCGAAGGCGCCTTTATCGGCGCGCTCAGCGCAAATTACGAACATGCTTACGGCGGCATTACCCTACAGGCGGCTTTGATTACGATGTGCGTATTCTTCGCGCTGCTGGTCGCGTACAAAACGCGCATCATTAAAGCGACCGAGAATTTTAAGTTAGGCGTATTCGCGGCAACGGCCGGTATTGCCCTCGTATATCTGGTCAGCATCGTCCTTCGCATGTTCGGCATAACCGTTCCGTACTTGCATGACAGCAGCTTGATCGGCATCGGCATATCGGTCGTTATCGTCATCGTCGCAGCGCTTAATCTCGTGCTCGATTTCGATTTTATCGAAGAAGGCGCGAATAAGGGAGCGCCGAAGTATATGGAGTGGTACGGTGCGTTCGGGCTCGTCGTGACGCTCGTATGGCTGTATGTTGAAATTCTCCGGCTGCTGTCCAAGCTGCGAAGCCGCTAACTAGAAATCGCTCAAGCATCGTTCCTTTCAATCCGGGACGATGTTTTTTTTTGTGCGTAGCTGAACAAAACGACTGTAAGCCAAGGCTGCCCGCGGGCCCGTCAATGTCGCCCGATGGACGGTTTTTCGCATTTTTGGCGCGTGCAAGGGATCGGTGGGGAATGGTTGCAACGCGCGGCCAGCCGCCTCAATGCCCTGCCGTCCATGATCGATCCTGTTCTTCCCAGCGCTTCGCAAAACAGTCATTGACGTTTGTCCGAAAGTGGATTACGCTCGTAAAAGTTGCTTTTTTCATGTCAGGTTTAAATGCGTAATTTCGGAAAGGTTGCGTACCCTAAAGATGAACGTCAGAACGATCGGCCTAAGCTTATACATCATGTTTATTTATTGGCTGTCGACCCACGTGCCCAGCATGCACATGCTGTTTTATCCGGCGCTTGGCGCATTCGGATTTATCTTCATTTCCCGTTCCCTGTCCTTCAAGCAGATTGGCGGAATTGCCCTCGGCGCCGTTATCTCTTCGAGCATTGGCACGATCGGTTATATGATTTACCCCGGTATGATCTCTTTATTTATTTGCATGCTTATTACGATGTGGATGATCAGAACGACCAAATGGAATGCGCCGCCGATTCTCGGGGTGTCGCTGATCCCGTTCATTACGCACGCGGCTAATCCTTGGACAGTGCCGATGTCGATCTGCATCTCGCTGATTGGTTTGCTGGCTGCGCTCGGCATGGTCTTCATCGTGGAACGGAAGATGAGCGATTTGCCTGCCGCCATGCGGATGAAGAGCGGAGCTGGGATTCGAATGGATGCCGAGCAATAAGTCACGAAGGAGCAGCCACGTATGATTGTGGGACTTGAAATTACGGTGCGGTCCACCGAGATCGATGTGAACGGGCATGTCAACAACGCCAAGTATTTGGAATACCTGGAATGGAGCAGAGAAGAATGGTACGAGCAGTCCGGCCTTCCCTACGGTGCGTTCCTTGGCATGGGCATTCAGACCGTAACGGTCAATATTAACATCAATTATCGTAAGGAATGCAGGCAGGGCGATCTGCTGAACGTAACGACGGAAGCGGAGAGCGCCGGTCGGACCAGCTTCGTGTTGAAGCAGGCCATTGTCAATCAGCATGGCGAGCTGTGCGCGGATGCCCGGGTTACGAGCGTAACGATGGATGCGGGGTCGCGTAAGAGCAGGCTGCTGCCGGATGAGCTTCGTCAGCTTTTTCCGGCGTCGATTTAGGCTCATCCGTATCGCATCCTGCAAAATAGGCAATCATTTAAAGAGGCGGCGCATGATGTTTTATGCATCGCCTCTTTGCTTGATTATATACCTATAAACAGCGGCAGAAATGGAAGGAAGAAAGGGGCTGAAACAAGTGGACTATCGGATCGAGAAGGATTCTATGGGCGAAATTCAAGTGGAGGCGAACCGGCTGTGGGGCGCGCAGACCGAGCGGAGCTTGCACAATTTCAGAATCGGAACGGAGAAAATGCCGCGCGAGCTCATCCAGGCTTTCGCTTATCTGAAGAAAGCGGCCGCGGCGGTCAACGGCGGGCTTGGAAAGCTGGATGAGGACAAATCCCGTGCCATTGCGGCGGCAGCCGATGAAATTATCGCAGGCCAATGGGACGGAGAGTTTCCGCTTGCCGTCTGGCAGACAGGGAGCGGCACGCAGTCGAACATGAACGTCAACGAGGTCATCGCGCGCCGAGCAGGACAGCTGATCGAGGTGCAGGGCGGAGTCGAAGTGAAGGTGCATCCGAACGACGACGTCAACCGTTCGCAAAGCTCGAACGATACGTTTCCGACCGCCATGCACGTCGCGGCGCTTATCGCCGTGGAGGACAACGTGCTTCCGGCCATTGCGCAGCTGAAAGCAACGCTGACGGCCAAGAGCGATGCGTTTGCCGATATCATCAAGATCGGCCGCACGCATCTGCAGGACGCGACACCGCTTACGCTGGGGCAGGAGATCAGCGGCTGGGTGCGTATGCTGGAGAAAGGCGAGCGCAATATCGGCGCAGCCCGAGAAGAGCTGCGAGAGCTCGCAATCGGCGGTACAGCCGTCGGCACGGGGCTCAATGCGCCTGCGGGCTTCAGCGAGAAGGTGGCAGCCGAAATCAGCGGATTGACGGGCAAGTCCTTCGTGAGCGCGCCGAATAAATTTCAGGCGCTGACAAGCCATGACGAGCTGGTATTCGTCCACGGTGCGTTCAAAGCGCTGGCCGCGGATCTCATGAAGATCGCGAACGACGTACGCTGGCTGGCGAGCGGCCCGCGCTGCGGGATCGGCGAGATCCGGATTCCGGAGAATGAGCCCGGCAGCTCCATCATGCCAGGCAAGGTCAATCCCACGCAGTGCGAGGCGATGACAATGGTCGTCTGCCAGGTCATGGGCAACGATGCCGCGATTGGCTTCGCGGCAAGCCAGGGCAACTTCGAACTGAACGTGTTCAAGCCGGTCATTATCCACAATTTCCTGCAGTCGGCAAGGCTGCTCAGCGATGCGATCCGCTCGTTCGATGAGCACTGCGCGGTCGGGATCGAACCGAATCGGGAAGTGATTCAGAAGTATTTGAACGAGTCGCTGATGCTCGTGACGGCGCTTAATCCGCATATCGGTTACGAGAATGCGGCTTCCATCGCGAAGACGGCGCATAAGGAAGGGCTGACGCTGCGCGAGGCGGCGGTACGAAGCGGACTGATCACAGCAGAGAAATTCGATGAAGTCGTGCGCGCGGAAGCGATGATTTGACGATATAACGGGTTGACGCGGATTCGCTTTAAAGCGGCAAATTTTTATTTTGCGTTCATGGCAGATATCAAGTATTATGGGTAGAAAAGACAGTAAGGCTAAAGGAGATTGACGCACATGAATGCAAAGCACGCGAATAGCAAAATTGTCGACTGTACGATCCGCGACGGCGGTCTCGTCAATAACTGGGATTTCAGCGTTGAATTTGTTCAGCATCTGTATTCGACCTTGAACGAAGCCGGCGTTGATTACATGGAAATCGGATACAAGAACTCCCCTAAGCTGCTCAAAGGCGCAGAATCCGCCGGTCCATGGCGCTTTCTGGACGACGATTTCCTTCGCAAGGTCATTCCGCATAAGCTGCATACGAAGCTGTCCGCGCTTGTTGACATCGGCCGCGTAGACGAGAACGATATTTTGCCTCGTGAAGAAAGCGTGCTGGATCTGATCCGCGTTGCCTGCTACATACAAGATGTCGAAAAAGCGCTTGAACTCGTTCAAGTGTTCCACGACAAAGGCTATGAGACGACGCTGAACATCATGGCGCTCTCCAGCGTCATGGAGAATCAGCTGCTGGAAGCATTCGAGCTGATTGAAGCAAGCGTTGTCGATGTTGTGTACGTCGTAGACTCCTACGGCAGCTTGGATCCGAAGGACTTCGACTATCTGGTCGGAAAATTCCAGAAATACCTGCCTAGCAAGCGTCTTGGCGTGCATACGCACAACAACATGCAGCTGGCATTCGCGAACACGCTGATCTCCGCCGAGAAAGGCGTCGAGCTGCTGGACGCTTCCGTATACGGCATGGGCCGCGCCGCCGGCAACTGCCCGACGGAGCTGCTTGTTGCGCATCTAAAGAACACGAAGTACAATGTCCGTCCTGTCCTCGACATGATTGAGAAGTACATGATTCCGCTTCGCGAGAAGGAAGAATGGGGCTATATCATTCCTTACATGATCACGGGCATGCTGGACGAACATCCGCGTTCCGCCATGGCGCTTCGCGAATCCGCAGACAAGGATAAAGCAGTCGATTTCTACGACAAGCTGACGACGCCTGAAGTGCTGCACAGCAAATAATCGAGGTACGAACGAAGCTTCCGGGGCAAAAGCGCTCGGGAGCTTTTTTTGCCGTGTTGTGGAAATTTAGTTGTTGTGCGCATCTGGAATCCGCGATATGCTCAGAGCACTTGCATTCGCTGCATCTTCCGGCGAATGTGATAACCGTAACTAGCACTATACGCAGAATAAGCGGGGAGAGAACCGAATGATCCATAAAGAGCTGGCGTCATCATGCTTCAATAAAGTGTGGGAGCATCTTGATAATCCGAATCGCACGGCAAGCGAGAGTGAGCAGATGGTTCATCTCTGCCACAGCTCGTTCTGGCACTGGACGCAGGTGGAGGGGCATACTCAAACGAATCTTTCGGTCGGCTATTGGCAGCTGGCGCGCGTTTATGCGGTTATTGGCCAAGGCAGGCAGGCGCTCGAATACGCCGATAAGTGCCTCGCCGTGAGTCTGGACGCGGGACTTGAGCCCTTCTATATTGCTTACGCCTACGAGGCGGCTGCACGGGCATATGCGGCGCTTGACGAGCAGGAGAAGAAGAGCAATGCAGCAGCGCAGGCCAACCGGTATGCGGAGCAAATAACAGAGGAAGAGCATAAAGGATGGGTCGTTCGAGATTTGGGTACGATCTGAACCCGAACTGAACCCAATCTGACTGTCTCATGATACGTCTGACTTCGGTTGGCGTTACCTCATATGAAGGAGTGAATGCCGCATGAATCATGCTTTAGCACTGATCGTCAAACAATTGGAATCTCGTCAAACGCTGCAGGCTCTTATGCCGAAACAAGCGTGGGATGCTTCGTTAGAGCAACAAATCGCAGAATTGCCGCTGATTACCGCAGGGACGCCGAGATCCGCTCGTCCGGCGCTCATTGCCTTGAAGGCGGGACTGCATCTGCTGAATGAGAGCTTGGATGCCTCCCATGGACAGTCGCAGGAAATCGAGGATGATGCGACCGGCTGCTACTGGCATGGGATTATGCACCGCATGGAGGGCGACTTCTCAAATGCCAACTATTGGTTCAGCATGGCCGGCCAGCATCCCGCCATGGAGAAGCTGCAGGAACGCGCAGCAGACTGGGTGCAGAACAGCACGGTTCTGAGCGATATTCCGGAAGGCGCAATCCGAGAGGGACTTGCGGCCATTAGACGCCAGGTGCGCTGGATGCCAAGCGAGTTTACGAGTATGGTCGCTTTGGCCTCACGGACGAGCGGCAATAGATCGGATGAAGCGCGCAGCGCCGTCGAATACGTGCAGCACCTCGAATTGATGGAGCTGTTTGCCTATACGCAGCATGCAGCGAAACACGTTTTGAAGTGATCGGCTGCAGTTGAAGTTGACGCCGGTGCAGATTCTGCATGACAATCCCCGGCGATAAAATCAACATAAAAGGAGCTTCCCCCGTCATCGGCAGATGACGCTAGGGGCAGCTCCTTTTGAGTGTATGCGGTTTATTCGGTTTGTTCCTTCAGACGAGAGCTGTTCCCGGTTCCTTTGTCCTGCGCGGCGCCGCTTTTATCTTTGGCCAATTGACGGAATGGCCACCAATTCGCTTCGCCGAACAGGTTAGCAAGTGCCGGGATGACGAGCCCCATGAAAACCGTCGCGTATAAAATTAAGCCGATCACGATGCCTGCCCCGATCTGCAGCAGCGTGTTCACCCCGGACATCATCAGAGCAGCGAATGTGCCGCCCATAATGACGGCGGCGGATATAATGACACCGCCTGTCGTGGACATCGCCCTGGTCATCGCATACGTGATGCCCCTTGGCCGGTACTCCTCCTTGAAACGCGCCATGAGGAAGATGCTGTAGTCAACCCCGAGTGCGACGATAATGAGGAACACGAAGAAGGCCACATTCCATGAGAGCCCTTCCTTGCCAAGCAATTTGACGAAGATGAACTCCACGATCCCCATCGTCACGAGGAAGTTGAAGCCGAGCGACAGCAGCACGTAGAGTGGTGCCAGAATAGAACGAAGCAGAATCATCAGCACGATGAAAATTCCGATCATAACAAATGCGCCCGTTCGCATGAAATCGCTCTGCGAAATATCCTTCAACTCGGTAATTTGAGCCGAAGTACCGGAAATATAGAAATTCGCCTGCGTAATGGCACTGCCTCCCAGGCTGCGATGCAGGGCGTCGCGTATCTGTGCAGCCGTGTCCTGCGCTTCTTCTGAGTACGGATTAACGGCAAGAATGATGTCAAAGTGGGCGGTTTTCCCGTCCTTGGACACATAGTAATCCAGCGCCTGCTGAAGTTCGGGGTTATCGAGCGCGGACTGCGGCAAGTTCCAGCCCGGGATCTGGCTGCTGCCGATGGCTTGCTCGGCATCTTTAACCTTCGTCAGTCCATCCGATACATCGGCGAGACCTTTGACTCCGGCTTGCAGCCCGTTCGTCAGGTCTTTCAATCCGGTGCCCAGCTTGGCTGTGCCTTCTGCGGCTTGGGATTGGCTGACGGCCAATTGCCCCATACCGTCCGCGGCCTTCGAGATGCCCGGATTCAGCTGCGCAAAGCTCGACGACAGCTGGCTTGCGCCGTTCTTCAGTTCATTCAAACCGGATGCGAGACCGCGCTGCTTGCCGACAAGCTGCTGCATGGAAGCATCCTTCAGCAACTCCGGATGCGCCGTCAGCAGCGCCTTCAAATCGGCGCCCATGGAAGCCGATACAGCCGCGCTTTGCTTGAGCCCGCCGGTAAGCTGGTCTGCGCCTTTGGCTGCTTGCTGCATGCCGCCGTGGATTTGTATCAAGCCGCTCTCTGCTTCCTTTGTCTTGCCAGCCATCGTACGCAGCCCGCTTGTAAGCTTCCCGACGTCGCTTTGACCGCCGGAAATCGAAGTCTCCGCATCCTTCAAGCCGCCGGCGACCTTATCGACGCCGTCCTTTAATTGTCCAAGCGCGTCGGAGGTTTTGGTCAATTGATCGGAGACGGTCAGATCGCTGAGCTGCTCGCCTAGCGGCCGCACAGCGCTGCGCACCTCCTTGACGCCGGGGAGCTTCGCCATGCTTGCACTTGCTGTCTCCATAACAGCGAGCGCCGCTGGGCTGCGCATGGAATCCGGAGCCGTCAGCGCGATGGAGAGCGGGAACACCTCGCCGGAGCCGAAGGTGCGCTCGACTTGGCGGAAGCCTTGAACGGATCCGTGCGAAGGATCGATTTCGGCCAAATCGTCGAAGGAGCGTTTGCCTTGGTACAGTAGCGTGAGCGGAGCCAGCAGCAGTACCGTGACGAGAATGATCGCGACAGGTCTGCGCGCAGCAAGTCGGCCCATCGACGCCCATAGCTTGGATTCGCCGTGCCCTTGGCCGCTGACGATTCTCGTCGGCCAGAAGGTCGCTTTACCGAAGATCATCAACAGCGATGGAGTGAGCGTCAAGCCGGCAACCAGCGTGACCGCAACGCCGATGGCAACGCCGACGGCTGATTGGTACAAGCCGAATTGGGCGAAGCCAATGAGGAAGAACGCGACGAACACCGTGCTCGCGGAGAAGGCGACGGTTTTGCCGACTGTCCGCATCGTCCGGATGAGCGCTTGGACTTTATCGCCATCCTGGCTCATTTCCTCCCGGAAACGCTGGATGAGCAGGATGCAATAGTCGGTACCGGCGCCGAACATGACAGCGATGAGGAACGATTCCGTGAAGGAGGACACCGGCATCCCGAACCGGGTTGCATAAGCAACGAGACCGCGCGTTATGATCAGCGAGATCCCGATCGTGATCAGCGGAACGAACGGCGCGATGGGAGAGCGAAACACAACAAGCAGAATAATGAGCACGAGCGCGACAGTGAGAAGCTCAGTCTTCTTCAATCCTTGCTCGGAGCTCTCTTGAAAGTCTTTGCCGATCGGCGCGCTGCCCGTCAGCTCTACTTTGCTGCCGCTTGGAGCGCCGTGAATCCGCTCGGCCAGCGTGTCAACCGCCTGCGAGGTGAGCGGGTCATTGTCGGCGCGCGTGAAGCCGACGATCAGGAGCTCGGTCGTTCCGTCCTTGCTGCGGAATTTGGACGACAGCTCAGGCGTTTCGTAGGCAGACTGCACGGACTTGAACCCGTCCTTGCTGCTCAGCTTCGCTAGCTCGGCGGCTTTGGTTTCAAGCCACGTACGGTCCGCGTCCGTCATGCCGCCTTCTCTGGAATAGACGAGAATAGCACTGGACTTCAAGGTCGTCTCGGGATTGATCCGCTCCAGCATGTTCTTGGCCACGACGGATTCAGAATCGGCTGGAATGAATTTCTGCTCGGTTTGCCGCACGATGGCAGCCAGGTCGGGCAGCGCGAGTACCGAAGCGACGGCGATCGCGAGCCATGCCAGCACAATTGCCCATTTGGCACGGGCAAGTCCGCGGATTATTCGTTCTGTCATACACTAACCTCCTTGTAACATGGGTCATGATCCTAAGAATAGTTATAGCGTATGGAAAATCCTGATGTCAATAATTTTGTACCGGCGGTCATAATTATTTCGCATTCTAAAATTGGTATTGAATCCAATGTTGATTAGTTTGTATTCCTTCATATCCCCTTGCGACGATTAGAATCTTGTACCGTCGGTCACTTCGGGTTTACGCGAGATTGCACCCCGTGTTAGAATAAGGAAATAACAGAACGTAACAATGACGGAGGATCCAGCCATGAAGCGCGAGCTCAAGAAGGAACAGACGCGAACGCGCATTAAGGAAGCGGCGCTGACGCTGTTTTCCGAGCAGGGTTATGAATCAACGACGGTCGAAGGCATCGCTAAGCTTGCCGGCATCGCCAAAGGGACCTTTTTCAACTATTTTTCTTCCAAAGATGAACTTATATGCGATTTGCAGGGGTTATTCGCCATTAACGAGCTGGAGAGACTTAAGGATACGCAGGGCCCGCTTGTGCCCAGGCTGCAGCTGCTCGTGTTCAATATCGTGCGCCAGTTCACGTTGAACAAGCCGCAGACTCGCGCGCTCTTTCAAGCGATGCTGGGGAGCAGTGCGGCATTGGAGAACCATAACAAATTCATGATGGACTTAGCCGAGGTGGTGCTTCCGCTGGTCGCGCAGGCACAGGAGAGCGGCGAACTTCGCAAGGATATGCCGGCGGCTATGATGTTGCAGCAGGCATTTCAAGCCTATTTCGGCACGTTGATGATCTGGTCTATGGAAGCAGGAGACGAACCCCTCGATACCCGAATGGCGATGACCTTCGAGCTGTTCTTCAAAGGAATCGCACCGCAATAGCTGCGGTTGCCGGCACAAAAAAAGCAGCTTCGCGCTTGTCCCTTACGGGATGAGAGCGAAGCTGCTTTTTTTTGTAGGTAGCCGTGGCAGCGGAATTCAGAAACCGCCTAGCTCGCCGTCCCCTCGGATGTTAGCCGCGTGATGCGATACGTTGGGGTGGAAATAACCGGTGCCCTGCAGCGGCTTGCCGCCTGCCGTAATGCCGTTCAAAGTGACGCCGATTTGATCGGTTTCATTGAACATATGCAGCAGGGCGAGCTGCGTCATGCCGTCGATTTCAATGTACCACAGCTTATAGCCGGAATCCGCGACGACGAACAGCTGCGCTGCCGTAAACGACAGCTTGGTCGAAATGCCTTGATGCGTGATGCTGAGCTCTGTGAGCTGATAGGTTTCCATGCGGAACCGCCTCCTTTGAAACCGGGAAAAAAAGTACTCTCCCGATTGTAAAGTCGGCCAAGCCGGAATGCAACAATTTGAATCCGGCATTCGTCGTAAGGTTGATCAGTCATTTACAAATACTGGTCGAACATAGAAAACTTAGGGGGAATGGTTATGCGTATGACGACGGTGAGAGACAAAGAAATGAAGCCGGCGAAGACAACGGCGAAAAGGCTCGTAATCCTCATGCTGGCTGCTTCGATGGTGCTGCTCGGGGCATGTTCGTCGGGCAATTCGCAGAACGACAGCGCGGTCGGCAATTCGGCTGCAAATTCAAATTCGGCCGCAGACCCTAACACATCGAACACGAGTACGGCGGATGAATCGAGCAATCATGCAAGCGATGACTCGGGCGATAAATCAACTGCGGAAGAGCCTGCAGCTGACGACGGCAGCGCTGCACCGGACTCGGATGAGGGCGGGAATTCTCAATATGATGCTTCCAAGCCGGGACAGCTGACGGCAGGGGAGTGGGATGATCTCGCTGCGCATAGCCGCTGGGCGAAGCTGCTTAGCGGCTCGTATGGACAGGACAACACGGCGTATTGGTCGATTTTTCCGCAGCGTCAGCTTGAAGTGATCGTTAAGGCAGACGGCCGGGCTGTATCGGATGCGGTCGTCAGCGTCATGGATGAAGACGGTCAGAGCATCTGGGAAGGACGCACGAACAATAATGGCGTCGCTTTCGTCTACGCGGGCTTGTTCGACGAGCAGGATACTCAGGAACAATACGGGATCGAAGTCACGTCAGGCAATGAGACGAAGCGGTATGAGAATGTGCCGATTCCGCGCGGGCAGGCGCTGAACGTGAATTTGGATGCACCGGTGAAAGCATCGAAAGCGCTCGATCTGATGCTCGTTGTGGATACGACGGGCTCCATGGGCGATGAGCTGAATTATTTGAAAACAGAGCTGAAGGACGTCGTGGAGCGTGTCGGCAAAGATAACGGTCAGCAGCTGGACATCCGGGTAAGCACCAATTTCTACAGGGATCGCGGCGACGAGTACGTGGTCAAGGATTTCCCCTTCACAGCCGACATCGACAAAGCGGTCGGCCAACTGTCGGAGCAGAGCGCGGCAGGCGGGGGCGATTTTCCGGAGGCAGTGGACGAAGCGCTGGACAATGCGATCAACGATCACAAGTGGAGCGATACGGCCCGTGCGCGGCTGATGTTCCTTGTGCTGGATGCCCCTCCGCACCATGAACGCAAAGTGGGCAAACGGCTGCATGAATTGATGGAGACGGCTGCGGCGGAGGGGATACGGATCATTCCGGTCGCATCCAGCGGCGTCGATGTGCACACCGAATATTTGATGCGTTTTCTGGCGTCGTCAACGGGCGGTACGTATTTATTCCTGACGGACCACAGCGGAATCGGAAACAGCCATGAGAAGCCGGCGGTCGGCGAGTATGAAGTCAAAGCTTTGAATGATTTACTGGTGGATGTCATAAACCGTTATTCCTCATAATAGCCGCTTTTATGTCGAAAAATAGTTTTAGGAAAGCTTTAGAAAGAGGCTGGACAAGAGGCTTGGAATGGTACAAACTAGAAGGGATTACGCGGAATCGGAAGGTCCTTCCATATGGAAGGCGGCATGTCGAATTTAGTCCGGAAAAAGGGGATTTTCGTGCAAATGAAACACGGCGATGAATGCCTCATTTCGCCGCTCGGCGATCGTGCGCTCGTCGTTGAATGGACGAAGAAGAGCGGTTCGGCCGACTGGCGTCTTGCGGCGAAGCTGGCTGCGCGCTTGCACCGCGCGCAAGCGCCGTGGCTGAGTGATGCCGTACCGGCCTATGCCTCGGTTACGGTCGTTTATGACCCGCTGCTGCTCCATCGGATGAATGAAAGCAAGCTGCTGCTGTCAGCGGACAAAGAAGGAATGAAACAGCTGCCCTATGACTACGCAGCTTCCGCAGTGCGAAGGATCCTCTCCTGCAGGGCGGAGGATGAAGCTGCTGCGCCGCGAAGGATTGAAATCCCCGTCTGTTACGGCGGTGAATACGGACCGGATCTGGGTCATTGTGCCGATCGTTCCGGCTTGGCTGATGAGGCGTTCATTCGGCAGCATGCAGCGGGTGTATACCAAGTGGCGATGATCGGCTTCATGCCGGGCTTTCCTTACTTGACGGGTCTCTCCGAACGGCTGGCTCAGCCCAGGCGGGAATCGCCTCGCAGCAACGTACCAGCAGGAGCCGTCGGCATCGGAGGGAGTCAGACTGGCATCTATCCTTTGTCTTCGCCAGGCGGCTGGCAGTTGATCGGCCGTACGCCGCTGCAGCTGTTCGACCCTCATCGAGAGGAGCCGATTCTGCTGCGGACAGGAGATGAGCTGCGGTTCGTCCCGATCACGGAGGAACAAATGCGGACATGGGGAGAACAGGTATGAGCATTCGCGTGATAAAGCCTGGACTCCATACGACCGTGCAAGACTTAGGCAGGCCGGGCTGGCGCAAGGACGGCGTCGCGGAGGGCGGTGCGATGGACCGCTTCGCGCTTCGCACGGCGAATTTGCTCGTCGGCAACGCCGAGGGCGAAGCCGGGCTTGAGCTGACGCTTGCAGGGCCTGTGCTGGAGATGGAGCGGGATTTGCTGATCGCCGTCTGCGGCGCGACGATGCCGCCGTCGATTGACGGGGAGGAGCTCCCGCTTTGGCGGCCGGTTTGGGTTCGGGCCGGTGCCGTCATCTCGTTCGGCACGGCTTACAGCGGCTGCCGCGCGTATGTCGCGGCTGCCGGCGGCATCGCCGCCGAGCGGGCGCTCGGCAGCCGCGGCACGGACACGCGCGCCGGCATCGGCGGCGTCGCGGGACGCGCCCTGCAGCGCGGCGACGAGCTGCGCTGCGGCGCCGAGCCGCCCCGTGCGGCCGCATGGCGCGCTGCGCTCGCCGCGCGTGCCGCTGCAGAGCCGCAGGGCCGCCGCCGGAATTGGGCGGCCCCGGGCTGGTTTGCGCCGCCCTTCGCCTACGGCGGCGCAAGCGAGGACGGCATCCGGCTGCGCGTGATGCCGGGCGCCGAGTACGGGCAGTTCCGCGAAGCGGCCCGTACGGCGCTGATGCAGGAGCGCTTTCGCGTTGCTCCTGCATCGGACCGCATGGGGGTCCGCCTCGAAGGCCCCCCATTGGAACGAAGCGGCAGCGCGGAACTGCTGTCGCACGGCGTCGTTGCCGGCACAGTACAGGTGCCGGCCGGCGGAGCACCGATTATTCTCGCCGCGGATTGCCAGACGACAGGCGGCTATCCCAAGCTCGCCCATGTCATCTCTGTTGACTTGCCGCTGCTCGCGCAGAGCAAGCCAGGCGACTGGATCACTTTCTCGCAAGTGACGTTGGCGGAAGCGCAGCAGCTGCATCTCGCCTTTGAACGGGCCATGCGGCTGATGGCTTCCGCTATAGCGGTACATAAGCTTTAATGCGGTTCCGGCAAGCGGAGGAAAGGGGCCTTGGATATGGCTGCGAACACGACTAATCATGCGCTGCCGGAGAAACGATTCATAGACCTGAACTGTGATTTCGGTGAAAGCTACGGCGCTTATTCCTTCGGACAGGACGATGAGCTGCTGCCTTACGTCTCTTCGGTTAACATTGCCTGCGGATTTCACGCCGGCGATCCCCTTACGATGCGCGAAGCAGTGGAACGGGCGGTTCAAGCAGGCGCCGCCATCGGGGCGCATCCCGGACTCCCGGACAGAATGGGCTTCGGGCGCCGGGAGCTCGCAATTACCCCGCAGGAGGCGTACGACTATACGTTGTATCAGCTGGGGGCGCTGGATTCGTTCGTGCGGGCAGCAGGAGGGCGGCTCAGCCATGTGAAGCCGCATGGAGCGCTGTACCATATGGCCGGCCGGAGCGAGGAGCTCGCGGAAGCGTTCGTCCGCGCCGTTCATGCCTATGATGCTTCGCTCTTCATTTATGGGCAGTGGGGAAGCACCCTGCTGGGGGAGGCGGATAAGCTGGGCCTGCCGCGGGCTTCCGAGGTTTTCGCGGACCGCACGTATCGGGCGGACGGGACGTTGACGCCCCGGACTCAGCCGGGGGCCCTGCACCGTGATGCCGATGCTGCGCTCAGCCAAACAATCGATATCATTGTCAAGGGCCGAGTGCGCACCATCGAAGGAACGGAGATTCCCATGCACGGGGATACGGTTTGCTTGCACGGCGACGGACCGCAGGCAGCGGTCTTCGCGGCTCATCTTCATCGAGGTCTTGTCGCAGCAGGTATCGAACTACGACCGCCGCGCGTCTCCAAGCGCGGATAGGGTACGCATTTCAGCATCGGCTTATTTGTCGGAGGAGGACATCATGTCAATAAACCGTGCGGAAAAAATAACGATATGGACGGCATTCGTTGCCATCATCGGCTTCTTGCTCTTGCGAACGCTTCATCGGGAGCTCTACTGGACGATACCTGAACGTATTTATCTGTTTATTCACTCCGGCATGGAATTTTTCGGATTTGCCATAAGCTTTACAATGCTGGTGCTCGGTTGGTTGTTTTTCGTGAAATCGTTGTCCAAGCATCGGTTGTATACAGCAGCCTTATTCGGTGCAGTCGGCTTGTTTGACATGCTGCACGGATTGACGACGGAAGGCATGCCCTTCTATCGATTTGTCGGCGATACGTCGCTGTCCATGCTCTTCGCCATGTCGGCGCAGCTTGCGGGCTCCATCGGGCTGTTTATCATTTTCCGCAAGAACGATGCGCCGGTTCCCGCGAGCAGGCGTCTCCCTGCTTTTATCGTTGGGCTCGGCATGGCCAGCCTGCTGGCGGCGCTCTATTTTTCATTGACAGATCTGACGGCGCTTCCTCTGTTTACCGGCAAATCGATGGCGTTCCTCAGCCTGGGAACACAGGTGATTACAACCTTCATTTACCTGTGCACGATTGGCGTCGTATTGTATTTGAACCGCAATGACAGGCCGCAGGCGCTGCTGACCATTATTCAGTCGCTTGTATTCTTCATGCTGGCTAATCTGCAGTTCATGCTTAGTACGAGCACGCACGACAGCGATATGCTGTTCGGTCACATCTACAAGCTTGCGGGCTATTACTTTCTGATGAAGGGCATTTATTACGTTACGCTCGAGGAGCCCTTCAAGCAGCAGAAGCGTTCGGAATCCCGCATTAATTATATGGCTTATCATGATGAGCTCACGGGCTTATCCAATCGCAGGCTGCTGAAGGAGCAGCTTGGAGCGGAACTGCAGAGGGCGAAGCTGAACGAACGCCGAGTAGCCGTGTTCCTGCTCGATATTGATCGGTTCAAAACGATCAATGACGCGCTGGGTCATTCGTTCGGCGATCAAATGCTGCAGGCTGTATCCGAGCGGCTTCGACTTGCGGCGGAACGGCCTAATCGGGTCTTCCGGATGGGCGGCGACGAATTCGTCGTGCTGGTGCCTGATATCAAACAGGCGGAGATGGATCAAGTCGATCAGCAGGCCAAGGCGCTGATGGGGCTGTTCGATGCGCCGTTCGTTCTGGATGAAGCGGAGTATCATATTACGATCAGCCTCGGCATTTCTTTCTATCCGCAGGATGGGGAGAGTGTCGACTTGCTGCTGAAGAACGCGGACACGGCGATGTACAGTGCCAAAGCGCACCGCAATGAGTATTCCAGCTATGAGCCGGAGATGAACCGCAAAGCGCATGATCGTTTGCGGCTGGAGAGTGACTTGCGCCGGGCGATTGATGAGGAGCAGTTTACGCTGGCGTATCAACCGCTCGTTAATCTGAACACCGGCAAGGTTGTCGGCGTGGAAGCGTTGGTTCGCTGGCATCACCCGCAGCGGGGGCTGCTGCCGCCGGGCGAATTTATACCGCTCACCGAAGAGAATGGTCTCATTCTGCAGATCGGCGAATGGGTGCTCGGCGCCGCATGCAAGCAGAACAAAGCTTGGCAGGATGCCGGACTTCCGCCGATGATGATGTCCGTCAATTTGTCCATGCGGCAGTTCAGGCAGCATCAGCTGGCCGACCGGATCAAATCGATTCTGGAGCAATCCGGCATGCCGCCTCGCTATTTGGAGCTTGAGATTACAGAGAGCATGACCAGCGACGTGGAGTTTGCCGCCGATACGCTTTCAAGCTTGAAGGAACTCGGCGTTCAAATCAGCATTGATGATTTCGGCACGGGGTACAGCTCCTTGATCTCTTTGAAGCGATTCCCGATCGATAAGCTTAAGATCGACCGCGCTTTTGTCAACGATTTGACGCAGGGAGGCAGCGATGCCGCGATCGTGTCGACCATCACGTCGATGGCCAAAAACCTGAAGTTGAAAGTAACGGCCGAAGGCGTAGAGAACGATGAGCAAATTAAATTCCTCCGCGAGCGTAATTGCGAGGAAGCGCAGGGGTTTTATTTCACGAAGCCAATTCCGGCGAATTTGTTTGAGAATTGGTACAGGCACCGAAGCCAGACCGCTTAATTGCAGAGGAGGCGATGGTCGATGTCCGAGCGATTATTTGCCGTATTTATATACGGATCACTGCTGCCGGGCCACAGCAATCATCATGTCGCGGCTGCTTTCATCCAAGGCGCCAAGCCGGGTATCGTTCATGGGCGCCTTGTTGATTGCGGTTCGTACCCGGCGCTGCTGCGTGACGTCGAAGCAAAGGCTTCCAGTGCATGCGTGCGCGGGCTGTGGGTGGTCGTGAATGAACAGGGACTGAAGCAGATGGATGAGCTGGAGCAGTTTCATGGCATCGATGAGGATAACGACTATGATCGGGTGTGGGTAGAGGATGCGCAGTCAGCGGGACTTCAGGGATGGGTTTATGTATGGGATGCGCCGAGAGGCTGCCCATTCATAGCGGAGGACTATTGGCCGGACTTTTTTGCCCGCAAGCGGGAATGTTAAACGTTATTCGTTTGTAAAAGCAGGCGTGATTTGAATACGCATCGTTTCGTTACGCTCAGCCGCGGTGCTGAGCGTTTTTGCGTTGTTCATCGTGTGAATAATGCCGAAAGCTAGCAGCATGCAGGCCATCGTGATAAAGACGACACGTTTGACGGTATGCACAACAGATGTTCCGTCATCGCGGTGAATGCGTCTGCGGCGAATGGACTGACGCCAGATCAGCAGGGCAGGCAATGCCAGCACCAGCAAGCCGACGGTCAGCATTTCCTTGCGATGCGCCATGCCAAGCGGGAAGATGTTGATGGCAGCATAGATCAATGCTTCAATGACCAGCACTTGCACGGGCACGACGAGCGCAACTTCAGAGGCTGCGCGGCGCTTCGTCCGGCTGATGGCAGCTTCCGATTCTCGGGGCTGCAGCTTGGCTAATTGAAGCAGACGGGGCACCGAGTAGACGGCTATGGCAGCAGTCGGCGCCATGATGAGCGCCAGAAAAAGCAGCGCGGAATCAAAAACAAACCAATCCCGATAGGAGTAGGTTGCGATGAGCATCGTTACTTTTCCAATTGAGATGAATGTCATGGCGCCCAGCAGCGTAAGCGTAATGACGGCTGTATGCTGCAACGCGTCGATCGTCCTGCGGAAAGCCAGGCTGCCGGACATGAAGCCTGCGCACAGAGCCAGCAGCAGCAAGATGACGGCAAGCGATGCATTAATGACATAAACTTGCTGAGACATTATTTTAGACCCCCGTTTCTACGAAACTTTACTTCATAAGTGTACACGGCCATCTGTAGAAGCTGATATTGGCCGTGGTCTAGTTTGAAGCTGGACTTTAGTCGTGTCCCGTCGTATGAGGCGGCTGTCGTCTTGAATCCGATCATTGTTCAGTGCTAATCCAACTCTACAGAGGCGTGCATGGTTGGATTGTGAACTTGTATGCCTCATAAGTATTGTACCATGAAGCGGGCGTATCATGAAATTTGACAGCAAAAAATTCAGTCACAGTCTAATCCTTGTCCTTACAAACTCTTAATACGGTGGCGGCTTGTGAAAGAGGGGATCAGCGCGTACGATGGGGGTATGAAGAAAGAAATGAAACGTCCAATGTACGTGGAAATCGCGGAACAAGTCACACAAATCATTCAAGAACAACAAATAAAGCCACATGGGCCTGTTCCGTCGGAAGGGGAACTGGCGAAACATTTCGGGATCAGCCGAATGACGGCTAAGCTTGCGCTGGACCTGCTTGCGGATAGAGGGCTGGTGTATCGTTTGAAGCGAAGAGGGACCTTTCTTTCGGATGGCGAAGCGCGAAAGGGAGCGAGGAGGCAGCAGGGTGGACATTCCCGCAGGAGCATTGCTTTCGTCGTATCGAATTTGGATTATTATACGTCTCGAATCGTTTCTGCTTTGGAATCGGCGGCTCGGGAGCATCAGTTTGAATTGATTATTAAGCTCAGTAAGGATGTGCCTGACGAGGAGGCCAGCTTGATCCAACTGGCTGCAGATGGAGTCACCGGGATTCTTCTGTTTCCGCGCGGCCGTCATCAATGCAGTCCTGCAGCGTTAAAGCTGCGGAAACAGGGATATCCCATCGTGCTTATTGATCGGCTGTTTCAAGACGTACCGATGGATTTTGTCCTTCATGATCATTTTCAAGGCACGTACGAAATGGTGAAGCGGATGATCGACGCCGGCCATCGCGAGATCGGCTTCGTAACCAATCCGCTGCTCGGCGTAAGCAGCATTGAGGAGCGGTATAAAGGGTATATGAAGGCGCTTATTGACCACGACATTCCGGTTCAAAGCCAATATATTCATGTGATCGAGCGCGCTAATAACCTGACGGATTACGCCAAGGGCAATCCGGAGGTTGAAGAGTTCCTGACTTCCAATGTGAAAATGACGGCAGTCATGTGCGGAGATGATTATTTGGCGGCCGTGGTTCTCTATGCTGCCATCCGCATACATAAGTCAGTACCCGAACAATTGTCGCTTGCCGGATTCTCTGATACGCAGCTTGCTACGCTGCTGCCCGTACCGCTTGCGTCGGTGGCTCAGCCGGTGAAAGAGCTCGTTCAGGCAGCAGTCGCAAACCTGCTCGACCGAATGAACGGCAAAGGTATGAGCGCGCCCTCGACAATCAAAATTCAAACTAAAATCGTTGAACGGATGAGCTTGGCGAAGGCGGCTATGTAGGCGCAGCAAGCATAAATAAGAGCGGCCTAGGGGCTTCTTGCCCCTAGGCCGCTCTTTGTCGCATTAAAGCGTCTTATAGATCGCCCCAGTTAAGGTTGGACGATTTACTGTAGTTGGTTACTTTTTGCTCGAAGAAGTCGGTTTTCATGCCGTTCATGTTGCTGAAGCTTTCTACCCATTTCATTGGATGCTCCGTGATTTCCGGGTAAAGAATTTCCAGGTTTAATTTGCGCAGACGCTCATTGGACAGGAACTTGATGTAATTGTCGATGATTTCGTCCGTCAAGCCTGGAATTTGGTTGTTCGTAATGTATTTGCCCCACTCGATTTCGTGCTCGACGGCCGTGCGCATCATTTGGCGAAGCTCCTCGACGAGAACCGGCGTGAAAATATCGGCGTTTTCCTTGCGCACCTCGCGGAAGATCCCTTGGAATAGGGCAAGGTGGGTCAGCTCATCACGCTGAATGTATTTGATCTCGGACACGGTGCCGAGCATTTTTCCTTGACGGCCAAGCGCATAGAAGAAGCTGAAGCCGCTGTAGAAGTAGATGCCTTCCAAGATGTAGTTCGCCATGATCGTTTTGATCAGGTTTTGCGAAGAAGGATTCGCGATGAAGTTCTCGTACAGGTCGGTAATGAACCTGTTGCGCTTCAGCAAATTCTTATCTTCGCGCCATAAGTTATAAATTTGGTCACGCACCTCTGGCGCACAAACGCTGTCCAAAATGTAAGAATAGGATTGGCTATGGACGGCTTCCTGGAATGTTTGTACAGTCAGACAGAGATTAACTTCGGGTGCAGTAATGTACTCGTTGATATTCGGGAGATTCGCGGTTTGCAGCGAATCCAGGAAGATCAGGAAGCTGATGATTTTATCGTAGCTGTTACGCTCAGAGAGCGACAGGTTTCTATAGTCTTTGGCATCCTGCGCGAGAGGAATCTCTTCTGGAATCCAGAAGTTGTTCATCATCGTTCGGTACATTTTGGTAGCCCAGTCGTATTTGACGTTGTTGAGCTCGATGAGGTTGGTCGTGTTGCCGCCAATCATAAGGCGTTTACCCCAGTCGCGGTCGCCATCCTCGTTGAATAGTTTTTTCTTCTGCAGTTCCATTAAATGGCCTGCCTCCTTCTCTTCCTGCTACCTAAAGTGCTGCAGTGTTTTAATCTGTTACGAGCTGCAGCTTACGCAATCCTCTACTTCCAAACTTTTATTGCGGCAATAGTAAACGGTTTTGAGGCCGTTCTCCCAAGCTGCCATGTACAGCTCCATGAATTGCTTCGCCGAATAGTCCGGCGTGATGTACAGGTTGAACGATTGCGCTTGGTCGATATGGCGCTGGCGGCGGCCCGCTGCGCGGATGCTCCAGTGCTGATCGATATGATGCGCTTCTTTGTAGAGCCAGAACGTCTCTTCGTTCAGGTTTGGAGCCGTTTGCGGAATGACCGCGTTTTTCTTCTCTTCAACGAAGAACTTGCTGAAGATCGGGTCGATGCCGGCCGTGGAACCAGCGATGAGCGAAGTCGAAGCCGTAGGCGCAATCGCGAACATCCATGCGTTGCGGACGCCATGCTCGGCTACGTCTTTCTTCAGTTTCTGCCAGTGAGGCGCATCATAACCGCGCTGCTCGAAGAATTCGCCTGTATGCCACTCGCTGCCTTCGAATACGCGGTAAGCGCCTTTTTCTTTGGCGATTTCCATCGAAGCTTTAACGGCGCAATAGTTAATCCATTCATACAGCTCGTCGGCACGATCCAAGTGCTCTTCGGATTCCCATGCGATGCCGTTCAGCGCGAGCCATTGGTGATAACCGCTGGTGCCGAGGCCGACTGCGCGATACTTCTGGTTCGTAATTTCCGCTTGCGGAATCGGATAATGGTTCAAGTCGATAACGTTGTCCATCATGCGCATTTGGCAGCTGACGACTTCCTCGATGTCCTCGCGCGATCTGGTGCGTCCAAGGTTCAGGGAAGAGAGGTTGCACACGACATAGTCGCCGCTTTTCACCTGCGTTGTAATTACGCCGTCTTCATGCGTTGTCGTGATGTATTCCGTCGGGCTCATGTTTTGGCAGATCTCGGTGCACAGGTTGGAGCAGTAGATGATGCCTTTATGTTTGTTCGGGTTCGCGCGGTTAACCGTGTCGCGGTAGAAGACGAACGGTGTGCCCGTTTCGAACGAGCTGGCCAGGATGCGTTTCATAATGTCGATGGCAGGTACTTCGTCACGTGAAAGCGCAGGGTTGTTCACGCACTCTTCGTAGCGGCGTTCCCATTCCTCGCCCCAAGCGTCTTCGAGTGCCCAGCCCATAAAGGTGCGGACTTCATGCGGATCGAACAGGTACCAGGATTCGCGGGCCTGCACTTTGCGCATGAACAGATCGGGAATACATACGCCCGGGAAAATATCGTGGGCTTTCATCCGATCGTCGCCGTTGTTCGTTCTGAGGTTCAGGAAGTCGAAAATATCTTTATGCCATACGTCGAGGTAAACGGCAACAGCGCCGGAACGAACGCCGAGCTGATCAACCGCAACAGCCGTATTATTGTAGTTTTTGATCCAAGGCACTACGCCGCCGGCGACGCCTTTGTATCCGCGGATATTGGAGCCGCGGCTGCGGACTTTGCCGATGTAGATTCCCATGCCGCCGCCGAATTTGGATACTTGGGCGAAGCTGGAGTCTACGTTGTAAATGCCCCAGAGGTTATCTGGAACCGTATCGATGAAGCAGCTCGACAGCTGGTGGAACGGTTTACGCGCGTTAGCCAGCGTAGGCGTGGCAACGGTCATTTGCAGACGGCTCAGAGCGTCGTAGAATTTGCGTGCCCAGCCCAGCTTGTCTTGTTCTTTCATGGCCAGGTGCATCGCTACGCCCATGAACAATTCTTGAGGCAGCTCTAGAACGTCGCCGTTAAAGCTTTTAATAAGATAACGGTCAGCTAATGTTTTGAGACCGATGTAGTTAAACAAGTAATCACGCTCAGGGGCGATGTAGTTGCCCAGCTCGCGGATTTCATCACGGGTGTAGTGTTCCAATATGTAGCTCCCGTATAAGCCCTTATCGGTCAGGTACGTGATGAGGGAGTAGAAATCGCCGTAGCCGAAGTAACCGTATTTGCGGTTAATGGCAGATTCTTTATAAAGATCGTACACGAGAAGTTTGGCTGCAACGTACTGCCAGTTAGGCTGTTCGATGCTTGTTTTTTCAACCGCAACTTGCGTCAATGTACGCTGAATTTCCTTCGTTGTAATATTGTTGCGGAAGTAAGGAAGCAGGGCCGTTTCAAGCTCCAGCGGATCGCAGTCGCTGTATCCGACACAAGAGAAATCAATGACTTTCTTAAGCTTGGAAAAGATGAGTTCTTCTTTCTGACCATTCCTCTTAATGATATCCACGAGTAGAGCCACTCCTTGTCGAAGGTTGTCGTCAAACAACCCGATATACACAATATGTTGTAAGTACTTCATAAAATTACACCAATATATAGTGGCTGTCAAGTTATACTATTCGACATCCAGCTGGTGCGCAACCGGCATTTTACCCTATGAAAAGACGATGAAAACGTATAGCTGCGCCTTTGTAAACGATATCGGCATGCAGCTTCATTCACTGAAGCGAAATAAAAAAAGTGAGTTAGCGGACCATTATTATAGCACTATCGCATCGGTTCGTGTCCTGACAATAATAGGCACCATGAACAAGGGCCGTCAGGAACATCCGCGTTCAAACAATGTTTGGAATTTGGATTGGTGCTGAGCCGTCAGCTTTAGTACACTTAAGCTTAATTAAGTGGATTTCATTCCGGTTAGAAACGAAGGAGAGGACGTGGCTACACAAGATGTTGATGAATCGCGGTTCCAGCAGTCGAGGATTTGCGAGGCTGCTCCTGCAGACGTCGGTAATAGGCTTTTGGATTTGCCTGATGCTCTTCGGCGGGCCGTCGTCTGTATTCGCGCATGCCGAGCTTGAGCGCACCGTGCCCGAGCCGAATACCAAATACGAGCAAAGTCCGGCATCGGTCGAACTGAGCTTTAATGAAGCAATTGATTCTAAGGCAGGCTCGCTGGAGGTGCTTGACGACAAATCTCGGCGCGTTACGGTCGGCGAAGCCAAGACAAGCGCCGACCAGAAAACGATGAGCCTTGCGCTGCCGAAACTAGGCGAAGGTGTCTATACCGTATCCTATGCCATCATCTCGGCAGACGGCCATCCTGTCAGCGGCTCGTATGTCTTCGTAGTAGGCAATCCGCCGCAGGGCGTGGATGCCTCGGCATTCGATCCGCACAAGGAGCTTGGTCATGAAGGGCACAGCACATCATCGACGCAGTTAACGACGAATCAGTTTATTGTATATGCTGTCCGTTCGCTGTATTACGCGTCGCTGCTGTGGGCTGCCGGCTTGATGCTTTGGCCGCTTCTGGCGAAAGGCCGCGGGAGCGTGCTGCCGGGCCTTCAGAAGAAGTGGGAGCCGCTGGCGCTGCAGACGCTGCTGATCGCGGTGATGCTCTATATTTTCGTCCATGCGCGCGAAATTCTGAAAGGGTATCCAGGCAGCGATTACGGCAAGCTGTTTCTGGAAACAACAGTCGGCAAGCAGTGGATTGCGCTGCTTGCGCTGTCGATTATCGGGTTCGCCGTCCTGCGGCTGCATCCCGTTATTAAAACGATCTGGGCAGCCGCGATTCTGGCGGTAGAGAGCTGGAGCGGTCACGCGGCGGTGTTCACCCCGAAGCCGGCTTCCATCCTGTTCGATTTCGTCCATCTCGCGGCGGCGGCGGTATGGGTCGGCGGACTCGTGCTGCTGCTCCTGCTATGGAAGCATGAACGCAAGGAAGCCGGGCGCTTCGCAGTGCTGTTCTCAAGGGCGGCACTGCTGTCTCTGACGCTGCTGGTCTTATCGGGCGTCGGCATGACGCTGCTCTTCCTGCCTTCCCTGAAGTACTTGTTCTATACCGCTTGGGGCACGCTTCTTCTAATAAAGACAGGACTCGTGGTCTTGGTGCTCGGCGTTGGCGGCATGCTGCATCTGCGTGTGCGCAGGGGCGACTTGCCGACCAGTACGCTGCTTCGCGCCGATGCGGCGCTGATGGCGCTTATTCTTATTGCGGCGGCACTCTTTACTTATATAAGTCCTCTGCCTGCCAACGACCCTGTCGCGTATCACAAAATGGGTGATAAGATGCATCTATCCATACGTGTGACGCCGAACAAAGCCGGAGTCAACGAGTTTACGGTCAAAGTCTGGCTGCCCGATGCCGTCGGTGCGGCGAAATCGGTGAAGCTGCGGCTGTACGCGCTGGACCGCAAGGAGCTGGGACCGATTGAGGTGCCGATCAAGCCGTATCAAGACGACGAGCTGACGGATTTCGACGGTTTCGTGAAGAGCACCTACCGGGCAGAAGGTCCGTTTGTGCCTTTTGCCGGCCGCTGGCAGGCCCAGGTACGGGTGCTGGATAAGGATGATAACGAGACGGTGGAGAAGCTTGCGTTCCGAAATTATTAAAGCGGCTGCGAGGAGGTAGGTCGGTGACATGAAGGATAAGCGCATCAAATGGCTCATTTTATGGACGCCGACCTTGACGATTGCGCTGTGGGAGTATTTAAGGCATACGCTGCTGCTTCCTTATTTGTCTATGAGCCTCGGGAACGCGCTGGCGCCTGTCATCGTCATGACAGTGACGGCGACGTTCCTGGTCAAGCTGTTCCGAATGCTGGAGGAAACGCAGGATTCGCTGCAGCAGGCGAAGTCGGCCAAAGCGGCGTTCATGGAGCGCGAGCAGCTGGCCAGGGAGCTGCACGACGGCATATCGCAGTCGTTGTTCTTATTGTCGGTGAAGCTGGATAAGCTGGAGAATGCAGAGACCACCGAGCAGGCGGCAGCTACAGCTCAGCAGCTGCGCCAAACGGTGAAGCATGTTTACGATGATGTCCGCCAATCGATCGCAAGTCTGCGCAGCGAGCCGTCGAAGACGGACGTGCAGTGGATGCAGGCCGTGCGCGATATGGCGGAGGCGTTAAGGCTCGGAGGCTTGGATGTCAGACTGGATTGGCAGCTGGCGGACAATAAGCTGAGCGGTAAGGAGAAGATCGAGCTGCTCGCCATTGTCCGGGAAGCGATGCTGAACGTCCAGAAGCACGCTCAGGCATCACTGCTGATTGTCCGCGCCGTGCAGGAAGACAGCGGGGGGACGGCATTCCGATGCACGATCAGCGATGACGGCATCGGTGCGGAGCCGCAGCAGCTGGCAGAGAAGGGCCGTTATGGCGTTCGGATGATGAAAGGCCGCGCGGATGCGATGGGCTGGGAGTTTCAAGTGAGGCGCAACGTAAATCCGGAAGGGCAGCTGGCTTCCGGGATGATCGTAGAGGTCGTGAAGGAGGCAAAGACATAATGAACGATCATGCACGCATCAAGGTTCTGTTGGCGGATGATCATCCCCACGGGCGGGAAGGCATGCGCGAAATCGTCGGCGCCGACGCCGCGTTTGAAATCGTCGGCGAGGCGGCGGGAGGCGAGCAGGCGGTCATGCTGGCGGCGGAACTTGCGCCCGATCTCGTACTGATGGACATCAACATGCCGGGGATGTCGGGCCTTGAGGCAACGCAGATTATTAAAGCCTTCGACCCCCGCATCAAAATCATCATGGTCACGGTGTCCGACGATATTACGGATTTGTTCGAATCGATCAAGCGCGGCGCCCAGGGCTACCTGCTGAAGAACCTATCGCCTTCTTCTTGGCTGGAATATTTGCGGGCGGTCACGCTGGATGAGGCTCCGCTGTCGAAGGAACTGGCGTTTCGGATGCTGCAGGAATTCAATGGCGCAGGCGGCCAGCCCAAATTGAAGCAGACGCTAGCCGCGGGGCGTCTAGATGCGCAGGGAACGGCGGAGCAATTTCATACCGCGCTGACGCAGCGTGAGCGCGAAGTGCTGGAGCAGGTCGCATCAGGCAGCTCTAACCGGCAGATTGCCGAAACCTTCGGCTTATCGGAGCATACCGTCAAGAATCATCTCAAGAACATCCTGCAGAAGCTGCATTTGGAGAATCGCGTCCAGCTGACACGCTATGCGCTGGAGAAGGGACTTGTGAAGGAATAGGGGCATGCAGGCTCCGGCCGGTCACGTATTCGTAACAAACGAATAGCCCCTTCGAGTCATGCCGCTTGCCATGAACTGGGCTATACTCCTCCCATAAGGGATTAAATTCAAGGCGCGGATGCAAGCATCTGTTTCGCCTTCAGGGGGATGTTAGACGTATGAATCGGTTGAAAAAAATGTCTGTACTCGGGGTTGCTTTACTATCATTGTTCCTATTCGCCAGCATGGCAAGCGCGCATGTCACGGTACAGCCGAAGCAAACGACGCAGGGCGGCTACGAGGTCTTCGCTGTTCGCGTGCCGAGCGAGAAAGAGAACGTAACGACGACGGCCGTGAAAGTAAAAGTGCCGGACGGCGTCAAAGTGAGCCGCGTCGAGCCGAAAGCAGGCTGGAAATACGAGCTGGAGCGCGCAGCGGACACCAAAGCGATCACATCGATTACTTGGACGTCCGAAGGCAGCGGATTAACGCAGACGGAATTTACCGACTTCCGCATTTCCGGTAAAGTTGCGGATGACGCGACGCAGCTGGTGTGGAAGGCCTACCAGACCTACAGCGACAAATCCGTCGTGGAATGGGTCGGCGGCGAAGGCGCGGATTATCCGGCTTCCGTGACGACTGTCACGGCTGGTACCGGCGAGGGCGACAGCCACGGCGGCGGAACAAGCGCTTCGTCCGGCGGAAAAGACACTTCCGTATCGTCCGGCACGCAAGATGCAGCCGGAACAGCAGATACGGCCGCAGGCGCTGCGGAGGTTGCTGCTGCCCCTGCTGCGAATGAAACAAGCAGCAGCAGCTCCGATCCAACGGCCATTTGGCTGTCCGCGGCTGCGGCCGTGCTGGGCGCCTTGGCGCTGATTGTCGCTTTGTCCCGTAAAAAACGCTGATTTTTGCAGAGAAAACTTGCGGACGGCCATTGTTATTCCGTATAATAAGAATCATATACGCTAATGCAATGAGGAAGAAGAGTACGCAGTGCTTTCTTGACAGGGAGAAGACGCCGCAGATTGAGAGCGTCTTTAGGAAATCAGGCTGCCGAAGTTCCCTTCCGAGCAGGCTCTTGAAGGGATGCCGCCGTCAGGCAGCATCGGGTAGAGAGTACCGGTCGTCCGGCCGATATTCGGATTGATGAGGAATTGCCGAAGCAGCTGACTGTCAGCTGGGCAATTTGAATTAGGGTGGTAACACGGTTCTTTCGTCCCTTACGGGGAGAGAGGACCGTTTTTTGTTTATTTGCGCATAGAAGGGACTGGATCGTACATGAAAGAGCGTTTGGAAGCACTGCGCGCCGAGGCGCTGCAAGAGCTGCAGGGAGTTGCCGGTCCGCAGCAGCTGAATGATCTGCGGGTCAAATATTTGGGCAAGAAGGGCGCGCTGACGGAAATTCTTCGGGGCATGGGAAGCTTGAGCGCCGAGGAGCGTCCCGTTATCGGGCAGGTCGGCAATGAGGTTCGCGCCGCGATTGAAGAAGTCATTGAAACGAAGCAGGCCGCATACCAGCAGGCCGAGACCGAGAACCGCCTCCGCGCCGAGACGATCGACGTGACGCTGCCGGGCAAGAAGCTTGCCGCTGGCGCCGTTCACCCGCTGAACAAGGTCGCGCAGGAAATCGAGGACGCGTTCCTCGGGATGGGCTATACGATCGCGGAAGGGCCGGAAGTGGAGACGGATTTCTTCAACTTCGAGGCGCTTAACCTGCCGAAGGATCACCCGGCGCGCGACATGCAGGATTCGTTCTATGTGACGGACGAGATTCTGATGCGCACGCACACCTCCCCAGTTCAAGTACGTACGATGAAGGCGATGAACGGAAAGCCGGTCAAAGTCATCTGTCCGGGCAAAGTATACCGCCGCGACGATGACGACGCGACGCATTCCTTCCAGTTCAATCAAATCGAAGGGCTCGTCATAGGACCCAACATTCGGATGAGCGATCTGAAAGGCACCCTGCTTCAGTTCGTGCAGCTGATGTTCGGCAAGCAAGCCCAAATCCGTCTGCGTCCGAGCTTCTTCCCATTCACGGAGCCAAGCGCGGAGGTTGACGTGACCTGCGTGCAGTGCGGCGGCCATGGCTGCAGGATGTGCAAGCATACCGGATGGCTGGAAATTCTCGGCTGCGGTATGGTTCACCCGCGCGTGCTTGAAATGGGCGGCTACGATCCGAACGAAGTCAGCGGCTTCGCATTCGGCATGGGTGTAGAGCGGATCGCGCTGCTGAAGTACGGCATCGACGACATCCGTCATTTTTATACGAACGATCTGCGCTTCCTGAGCCAGTTTGTCCGAATGTGAGAGGGAGGCAACTACTATGAACGTATCTTATAAATGGTTGAGCCAATATATCGAATTAAACGGCTATAACGGTGAGCAGCTGGCTGAGCTGATGACAAGCGGCGGTATTGAAATCGACGTCGTGGAGTCCCGGAACAAAGGCGTAACGGGCGTAGTCGTTGGGCATGTGCTGACGCGCGAGAAGCATCCTGATGCCGATAAGCTGAGCGTCTGCACGCTCGACGTTGGCGGTCCCGAAGTGCTGCAAATTGTCTGCGGCGCGAAGAATGTCGCTGCAGGCCAGCTCGTTCCCGTCGCCACGGTAGGGGCCGTGCTTCCAGGCGATTTTGCGATCAAGAAGGCGAAGCTGCGCGGCGTGGAATCCCAAGGCATGATCTGCTCCGCGAAGGAGCTCGGGTTGAACGAGAAGCTGCTGCCGAAGGAGCAGCAGGAAGGCATTCTTGTGCTTCCGGAAGGCACGAAGATCGGCGCTTCCATTCTGGATGTACTGGGCATTGATGACGAAGTGCTGGAGCTTGACCTGACGCCGAATCGTTCGGACTGTCTGAGCATGCTGGGCGTTGCCTATGAAGTCGGAGCGTTGACCGGTCGTTCGGTTCAGCTGCCGGATACGACCGTCAGCGATTCGTCAGAGCAGACTTCCGCCCGCGTATCGGTGAGAATCGATGCGAAAGAACAATGCGCGCATTACGCTGCGCGTTATATCCAAGGCGTCGTGATCGGCCCTTCGCCACTGTGGATGCAGAACCGCTTGATGGCTGCTGGCATTCGTCCGATCAGCAATGTCGTGGATATCACGAACTATGTGCTGCTGGAATACGGTCAGCCGCTTCACGCGTTCGACGCCGACCAAATCAAGGACGGCCGCATCGTGGTGCGGCTTGCAAACGAAGGCGAAGTGCTGAAGACGCTTGACGGTCAAGACCGTAAGCTCGAGCCGCATATGCTTGTCATTACGGACGGCAAGGAGCCGCTTGCGCTTGCTGGCGTCATGGGCGGCGCGAACTCCGAGGTAACGGCATCGACCGTGAATATTTTGCTGGAATCCGCCCGTTTCGACGGCGGCACGATCCGTAAGACGTCCCGTCAGGTTGGCCTGCGCTCCGAATCCAGCGTCCGCTTCGAGAAAGGCGTTGATCCGGCCCGCGTTATTCCGGCCCTGGACCGCGCTGCTTCGCTTATGGCGCAGTATGCCGGCGGGCAAGTGCTGGACGGCATCGTTCAAGAAATCGCGGAGCCGATTGGCAACGCGGTCGTATCTGTATCTATCGACAAGATTAACCGTTATCTCGGCACGAGCCTGTCCAAGCTGGAACTAGAAACGATCTTCGGCCGGCTGCAGTTTCCGTTTCAACTGTCGGATGACGGGGTATTCACAGTAGAAGTACCGAGCCGCCGCGGGGATATTACCCGTGACGTTGACCTCATCGAAGAGGCAGCGCGCTTGTTCGGCTACGACAATATTCCGACAACGGCAATCGAAGGCGCGGCAACACCTGGCGCGCTCACGAAGCCGCAGGCCATCCGCCGCGAGCTTCGCAAACGCCTGACGGATGCCGGTCTCCACGAGGTGATCAGCTACTCGTTCACTCATCCCGACCGCACGAAGCTGTTCACTTCGCTGGCAGGTGCGGAAACGCTGCCTGTACGCTTGGCGCTTCCGATGAGCGAGGACCGCAGCGCGCTTCGCACGAGCCTGCTGCCGCAGCTGCTGGAAACCGCCGCTTATAATCGCAACCGCAAAAACGATGATGCCGCGATCTTCGAAATCGGCAGCGTCTTCCATACGGATGAAGCCGTCCTTACACGCTTGCCGCACGAGAAGCATCGGCTCGCCGTGCTGCTGACCGGCAGCCGCGGCCGTGCGGAATGGAACCGCAAAGCCGAAGCATACGACTTCTATGATTTGAAAGGCATTCTCGAAACGCTGACCGAGGTGCTTGGCGTAAACGGGGCGATCACCTACGAAGCAGCTCAGCCGGAGCATATGCATCCAGGCCGTACGGCGGCGGTCGTATTCCAAGGAGAACGCGGGCCTGTGACGATTGGTTATTTGGGCCAGCTGCATCCAGCGGTTCAGATCGAGCATGACCTGGGCGACACGTACGTGCTGGAAATCGAGCTGGCGCCGATCTACGATGCCGCTGACTTCGAGATTGTCTACAAATCGCTGCCGCGTTATCCCGCTATGGAGCGTGACATCGCGGTCGTGCTCGGCCGTGAGGTTGAAGCAGGCAAGCTGCTTACCGCAGTTACGAAGACAGCAGGCGAGCTGCTCGAGTCGGTTCGCATCTTCGATATTTACACCGGCGAGAAGCTGGGAGCGGATAAGAAAAGCGTTGCTTTGTCCCTCGTTTACCGTCATGCGGAGCGTACGCTGACGGACGAAGAAGTGACGGAGCTGCACGGCAAGGTTGTCGCCGAATTGGAACAATCTTTTGCAGCAGAATTGCGTAAATAGGCAGGAGTTGCCTGAAGCCGTATCGAATAAGTTCTTTGTGAACGATATCGATGCGGCTTTGCTCTATTCTGCCGAGCGGATTGGTTGAATGTGGAAGGTGACCGAGGCGAAGGCGTTTGCGACTGGCGAGGATCCGGTGTAAGTAAAATGTATTTATAGCTATTGAGAAACATGCAAGCGCAGACATAATTGACACGAAGTTTTCACCCGGAAACTATAGGAGGATATGCCCTCATGAACGCTGCCGATCGGACACGTGTGACGGTTGATATATACGGTAACCAATTCAAGCTGACAGGCCATAACAACCCTGACTATATTAAACGAATCGCCGCTTTTGTAGATGAAAATATGCACAAGCTTGCTAAAGGCTATCCGCGCCTGGATATGCCGAAGCTCGCGATGCTTGCTTCTGTGCAGATGGCGGAGGACGTATTCCGCTTGCGCCTCGAAAACGAGCGGATGCACGAAACGGAGGAGCGCCGCAAGGCTGCGGTTGCCGAACTGGAACAGGCGAAGCTCATCCTCGACACGTTGCAGGGGCAACTGGACGCGGAGCGGCTGAGCGCGGAAGCGGCGCTTGAAGCCGAACGCGAAGCGGCCCGCGGAGAATTGGAGCGTACGAGCGCAGGACTGCAGGGGCGGCTCGAGGAAGCGGTTCGCGAAGCGGAGACAAAGCTGGCTGCCGCCGAAGCCGCGGCAAGCGCGGAATTGACGAGCTTGCGTGCTGCGCTTGAAGAACAGCTGGAGCTTGCGCAGCAGCTCGCGCGCGAAGAACTAGCAAGCTTGCAGGCGGAGCTGGAACGCACGCAGGCCGAAGCGGTTGAAGCGCTTGAGCAGCTGCAAGCAGAATCGGGCGCTGAGCGCGAGCTGGAGCGCGAAGCAGCGCTGGAAGAGATGGAGCGGCTGAGCGCTATGCTGCAGGGGCGGCTGGAGCAGGCGCTTCAGGATGCTGCTGTGAAAGCCGAACAGGAGCGCGAAGCGGCTGCAGCCGAGCTTGCGCGCGTGCGCGAAGAACTTGAAGCGGAGCTTGTTGAGCAGCGTTTGGAGCTAGCGCAAGAGCAGGAGCGCCATGCGATATCAGCAATGGCGGGACAAGAAGCGGTGGAGCATACGCGCCGCGAAGCGGAGGAGAAGGCGGCAGCCGCACGCGAGGCAGCGGCTGCCGAGCTGGAGCGGCTGCAGGCCATTATGGATGCCGAGCTTCAGCGGCTTAGGGATGAGCTGGAAGGCCGGATGGCCCGTCAGGCTGAAGAGCTGGCGACCGAGCGCGAGCTCCATGGTTTAGCTGCACTTGAAGCAGAAGAGGCGCTGGCGCAGGCACGCCGCGCTGCAGAGCAGCAAGCAGCGGAGGCGCGGGAAGCCGCCGCAGCGGAACTCGCAAGCGTACGCGAAGCGCTGGAAGCAGCGCTTACGCAGCAGCGCTTAGAGCTTGCGCAAGAATGGGAGAGGCAGGATCTTGCCGCGCAAGCCGCGCAGGAGGCGCTCCAAGCGATGGAAGCGAAGGCTGCAGCGGAGCTGGGAGCCGCGAAGGTGGAGCTGGCGCAGGCGCGCGAAGCCGCTGAAGCGGAAGCGGTGATTCAGCGCGAAGCGGCCGCAGCGGAGCTGGCGCGCGTGCGCGAAGCCGCGGAAGCGGAAGCGGCGGCCATGCGCGCAGCAGCAGCCGATGAGCTGGCGCAGGTACGCTCGGAGCTGGAAGCGCAGCTTGAGGCGCAGCGCAGCCAGAGCGAGCAGGAACGCGAGCAGCGCGAGTACGCGGCGCTTGAGGCGCAGGAAGCGGGCGAGCGGGCGCTGCAGGAGGCTGCGAATGAGGCGCATGCAGCCCTCGAAGCGGCCGCAGCGGAGCTGGCGCGCGTGCGCGAAGCCGCGGAAGCGGAAGCGGCGGCCATGCGCGCAGCAGCAGCCGATGAGCTGGCGCAGGTACGCTCGGAGCTGGAAGCGCAGCTTGAGGCGCAGCGCAGCCAGAGCGAGCAGGAACGCGAGCAGCGCGAGTACGCGGCGCTTGAGACGCAGGAAGCGGGCGAGCGGGCGCTGCAGGAGGCTGCGAATGAGGCGCATGCAGCCCGCGAAGCGGCCGCAGCGGAGCTGGTGCGCGTGCGCGAAGCCGCGGAAGCGGAGATGGCCGCACAGCAAGCCGCAGCAGCCGATGAGCTCGCGCAAATGCGCGCGGCGCTAGAAGCGCTGATGGCCGAGCAGCGTCAAGCGTTCTCCGAAGAGCGTGAACGCTATGAATTTGCTGTGTTGGAAGCGCAGGAGGCACAGGAAGAAGCGATACGTGCCGCGGAAGCGAGATCGTCTAGCGACCGCGAAGCGGCTTTGGCAGAGATCGAACGGGTGAGAGAAGCCGCTGCAGCTGAACTGGCCCAAGCACGTGAAGCTTTCGAGGCGCAGTTCAGCAAGCAGCGTGAAGTGTTTGAAACACAGCATGCGCTGATGCGGGAAGCAGCTCTGGCCGAGCTTGAAGCCGAGCGGGAAGCAGCCATGCTCGAGCTGATTGAAACGCAAGATAAGCAGGAAGCCGAGCTAAGACGTGAGCGTTCTCTGCAAGAGGCGACGGCTGCGGCGGCTGCCGATCAATTGGCGGAAGCGCGTGCCGAGCTGCTTGCGCAGCTGGAGCACAACCGCAATGAAGCGGAAGCAGAGCTTGACCGGGTTAAGCAGGCGGCACGTGAGCATGCGGAGTGGGTGCGCGGCGAAGCGGAGCAGAAGCTGCTGCAAGCTGGCGAAGCGGCTGCTCGAGTCGAAGCAGCCCTGCAGGAGCAATTAATGCAGCTGCGACAATCTCTGGAAGCTGCACAAGCAGCTGCCGCTCAAGCGGAGCAGGCACGGGAAATCCTACGTGCCCAACTCGAGCAGGAAATTGCAGTCGGCCAGTCGCTGCTGGAGCAAGCCCAGCAGGAGAGCGAAGCTGCGGCAGCCGCAATCGAGGCGGCATTCAAGCTTCAGCTTGAAACCGCCCGCGTGGAAGCGGGAGCACGCGAGTCGTCGCTGCGCGAGGAGCGGGAACAGCTGTCTTCGCAGCTAAGAGACAGGCATACTGAGCTGGTCGCGGCGCGCAAACAGCTCGTCGATGTACAGGAGAACAGCGAGCTGTTCGCGCTGGAAGCCGCCGAGCAGGAAGAGTCGCTGCGCGCGGCAATTGAACGGCTGCAGCAGGAGCTGCACGAGCGCGAATATGCGGCGGAGCAGATGCAGCAGCATGTGGAGCAGGCGCAGCAGAAGGAGAATCGCCGTGCGGCTGCTATTCAGCAGCTGGAGCAGCAGGTCGCCGAGCTGAATGACCAGCTTCGCGAACAAGGGGCGCAGCAGCGCCGGCTGGCGGACGAGCGGGAAGCTGCCCTGCGCGAGCTGAATGAGCTGAGCAGCCAGAAGGAAGCACTGGCAGACAGGCTGCAGGCTGCGGAAGACCGCGCCGCGGATCTCATGCGGGAAGCGCGCCATCAGATGGCTGAAGCCGAGCGAATTGCCGACGAAGCGGCATCGGAGCTTAAGCAGCGTGAGCAAGCCGCGGACGCGGAGCTTACGCTGGCCAAGGAGCAGGCAGCGGCGCATGCGGAAGCCGAAGCAGGACTGTTGGAACAGTTGATGCTTAGCGAAGAGGAATCTGCGAAGTCGTATCAGCAGGCGCTTCAGATCGGTGAGCGGCTGGCGGAATTGGAGTCGGCTCTGAATGACGCCGTCCAGGATAGGCTGCAGCTGAGCATGACGCACGAGCAGCTTCAGACCGAGCATGGCAAGCTGCTGACGGAGTACAGGAAGCTGCAAACGGAATTCAATGAATGGATCGAACTCATCGAAAACAACTAGTTTTAGTTGGGCCGAACTTGTCTATATGAAATCAAATAAGGGCTGCGGCGATTCGCGGGTTTCTACTTGAAACCCGCGAACCGTCGCAGCCCTTGCTTTGCGCTACTTCATTAATAGCCGACAATAGATCCCGTCGGGCCGTTCTTCGGCAGAGAGGCTAAGCGTATCATCTCCGACGTTACTTGATGCGGATCCTTGCCCGTTGCATGCATTTCCGTCCGCACCGTACCGGGGTTGAACGCATTGACGAGAATGCCGAATTCATACTCTTCATCCGCTGTCGTCCGCGTTAAAGATTCCAAGCCGGCCTTGGACGCACTGTATGCCGCATAGCCGCCGGCGCCGTTGACGGCGAGACCGGACGTGATATTAAGAATACGGCCATAGCGCGCTTTCCGCATCACGGGCAGCACCGCTCTTGTCATCAGGAAGGGTCCCGTTAAATTAATGGCGATCTGACGTGTCCATTCATCGGTTGTCAATTCAACCACGGTCCCGGGTTCAAAAACGGCTGCGTTGTTAACGAGCACATCAATCGTTCCAAACTCGGCAGCAGCGCGTTCGACGGCCGCTTCTACGTCCTTCTCGATCGAGATATCGGCGGGAATGACCACAACGCGCCCGGCAGCTCCGGTTTCTTTGATCATCACACTTGTTTCCTCGAGCTTTGATAGTCGTCGTCCAAGCAGCACCACATGTGCGCCTTCACGTGCGAAATCAATCGCTGCGGCACGGCCCAATCCGGTGCCGGCTCCAGTAATTACGGCGATCCGGCCCTGCAGCTTCCCTTCCGTCATACCATCCATCCTCTCCGTAATCGTTTGTACACATCGTAACAAACAACAAGCTGCTGTTGGAATAGGCAGGGTATAAGGCTTTCTTATGCCGGTACGACGGTTTACGTGATATTGGCTTATGGTCAGGGGCAAAAGGATGCTTCATCAGCGTTTTTTATGGCCTGCATGAATAATCGCTATATTCATAAAGAAACCCAACGATCGGGCAGCATTCTGCCAATCATCGGGTTTCTCGTTAAACTGCTTATTCCACTTCGATTTTGGCGACCATTTGACTGTGGCCGCTGCCGCACATGATATCGCAATGGAATTCATAAGTGCCTGCATTATCGAAAGTAAGAACCTTCGGCTTATCGGCATCCAGCTTCAAGTTCATATCGGGAATTTCCACGCCGTGAACGCCGTCTTCAGAGACGAGCGTGATTTCCGTAGGCTCACCCTTTTTGATTTTGTAGACCGGCTGGTCGAATTCAAAACGCTTGGCTTTAATCGTAATTTTGGCTGATGCGGCAGTGCCTGTATTCTCGACACCTGCGCCGGTAATGCTGTTGTTATCTGCGGATTTGGAGCCGCAGGCTGCAAGAATGAAGATCGCTGCAACTGTCATGACGGCCAGCAAAAGCATTTTTTTCATTAGAAAAGCTCCCCTCGGTATACGGATTATCCATACACCCAGTATACCGTGGCTGGGACAAAATTACTGTGACGATCTATTGAATACTCAGCGGTGCTTTTTGCGTCCTGCCTCATAAGGCGAGCTGACGGGCATGAACAGGTCGATGATGCCGATCACGAGCGCGGCCAGAATCGCACCGAGCCACGTAACCGAAACGCCGCCTACAATGAATTGCGCCACCCAGATAACGGCAGCGCTTGCCAGGAAGCCGACGATTCCGCGGCCGAAAGGCGTTACGCGCTTGCCAAAGATGCCTTCCACGATCCAGCCCAGCGCAGCGATAACAATCGCGAGAAACAAGGCGCTCCAGAACCCGCCGACGCTGAATTGGGGAACGATATAACCGACAATCATCAGTACGATCGCAGCAACGATGAACCTGACGACATGACCCAGAAAATGCATATTCAATGACCTCCTGTTAAATAATTTGCAGTGCCCCGGCCGCGCATGTATGCTTCGTTTAAGTTGAAACGGCCAGTATTCGAAGAAGTGTCTAACTTCCCGTGTACAGGTAGTGTTGCCTTTTTCGCCAGCACCATTCATGGAAACGGGCGGTCATAGCATACGGACTTGGCATCGGCTATAATAGGAAATGAGAGGAGTTGTGCCCGCTTGGACAACAAAATTTTACAAACACTCGATTATGCGAAGATTGTATATAAATTGGCGCAGCATGCCGCGACTGCGCTTGGTAAAGCTGAAGTGGAAGCGATTCATCCAAGTCCCGATCTTGAAGAAGTGAAGTACGCGCTGCAGGTGACGGAGGAAGCGTACCAAGCCGACCGTCTGAAGGGAAGCGCGCCGTTTGGCGGCATCGCTGATATTCGGGCCTCTTTGCTGCGGTCCAAAATCGCCGGAACGCTGAATCCGGCCGAACTGCTTGAAATCGCGGAGACGGTTCGAGGCGGCCGCCGCGTGAAGCGGCATGTGCTGCAGCTGCATGACGATCATTCCGTGCCGACGCTGGCCGCCATGGCCGAACAGCTGACGGAGCACAAGGCGCTTGAGGATGCGATCTTCATGTGCATCGACGAGCAAGCCGAGGTTATGGACAGCGCCAGCGTAGAGCTGGCGAGCATTCGCCGCGAGCTTCGCGCAGGGGAGTCGCGGGTGCGCGAGAAGCTTGAAGGCATGATCCGGTCCTCTTCCGTGCAGAAAATGCTGCAGGATGCCATCATTACCATTCGTAACGACCGGTACGTCATTCCGGTCAAGCAGGAATACCGTTCGAATTTCGGCGGTATTATTCATGACCAATCGGGCTCCGGCGCAACGCTCTTTATCGAGCCGGAAGCAATTGTGGTGATGAACAACAAGCTGAGGGAGCTTCGTCTCTCCGAAGAACGCGAGATCGAGAAAATATTGCAAAAGCTGACCGCGTTGACGGCAGACTATGCCGATGATCTTATTCTTGATCTTGACCTGCTCGGCAAGCTTGATTTTGCTTTTGCAAAGGCGCGGCTCGCGCATATTATGAGCGCGACAATGCCGCGTATGAACGATAGGGGCTACTTGAAGCTGCGCCGAGGCCGGCATCCGCTGATTGCTCGAGAGCATGTCGTGCCGATCGACGTCGAGCTCGGCAATACGTCCACGGCCATTATCGTAACGGGACCGAATACCGGGGGTAAGACGGTGTCCCTGAAGACGATCGGGCTCCTCAGCCTAATGGCGATGTCCGGTTTGTTCGTACCGGCCGAGGATGGCAGCCAGCTGTGCGTCTTCGATGCGCTGTATGCCGATATCGGCGACGAGCAGAGCATCGAGCAGAACCTCAGTACATTCTCGAGCCATTTGACCAATATCATTCGCATTTTGAAAAATATGACGCCGAAAAGTCTCGTTCTGCTGGATGAACTTGGCGCGGGAACTGATCCCGCGGAAGGGTCGGCGCTTGCCATTGCCATCTTGGAGCATATGCACAAGCTGGGCTGCCGGATCGTCGCTACGACACATTACAGCGAGTTGAAAGCTTACGCATACAACCGTAAAGGCGTCATTAATGCCAGCATGGAGTTTGATATCGCTACGCTCAGTCCTACCTATCGCCTGCTTATCGGTGTTCCGGGACGAAGCAATGCGTTCGCCATCGCGGAACGCCTCGGGTTGCAGCGGAGCATTATCGACCATGCGCGCGGCGAGGTGAGCGAAGAGGATGTGCGCGTGGAGACGATGATCGCCTCTTTGGAGGAGAATCGGATTGGCGCCGAAACGGAGCGCAGGACGGCTGAAGCACTGCGCAAAGAATTGGAAACGCAGCGTGCGCGCCACGAGGCAGAACTCCAGCGGTTCGAGGAACAGCGCGAGAAAATGCTGGCCAAGGCACAGGATGAAGCGCGCGAGGTCATGCTGAAGGCGAGGCGGGAAGCCGAAGAGATTATTTCCGACCTGCGCAAGCTTGCGCAGGAAGAAGGCGCCGCGGTGAAGGACCACAAGCTGACGGAAGCGCGCCGCAAGCTGGACGAAGCAACGCCGGAAGCGCGGAAGACAGCGAAGAGCAAGGCGAAATCCGCTAAGCCGCAGCAAATCGAAAGCGGCGACGAGGTCATGGTATACAGTCTTGGTCAGCGCGGCCATGTCGTGGAGCTGAGCGGAAGCGATGCACTGGTTCAGCTCGGCATCCTGAAGATGAAGGTGGCCGTCAGCGACCTTGAGCTGGTGAAACGGGCGGAAACAGGGAAGACGCAGCAGCCGAAGATTGCCGCGAGCCTGAAACGAACTCGGGATGAGAATGTACGCTCGGAGCTTGACTTGCGCGGCGCCAACCTGGAAGAAGCGATGCTCGAGGTGGACCGCTTTCTGGATGAGTCCTTCCTCGCGGGCTTCGGCCAGGTTTACCTTATTCACGGAAATGGCACTGGCGTTCTTCGTACCGGAATCAGCGATTTTCTGCGCAGGCATAAGCATGTGAAGAGCTACCGTCTTGGCAAATACGGAGAAGGCGGTTCCGGCGTTACGGTTGCGGAACTGAAGTAGGATGGAGGCTTACAGATGGAAAGGGAAGTTGACCAAATGCTCAGCAACTCCTTCGCTGCATCGCTGGCGTATGTTTCAGTAGCGGTACTGGCCCTGCTTGTGTTCTTATATGTCTTCGAGCTGGTGACCCGCTACAAATGCTGGCAGGAAATCAAGAAGGGAAATATGGCCGTCGCGATGGCGACAGGGGGCAAAATCTTTGGGATTTGCAACTTGTTTCGATTTTCCATCGAGGCGAACGAAACCGTATATCAGAGCATGATCTGGGCTACGTTCGGTTTCGCGCTGCTGCTCGCCGCTTATTTTCTATTTGAATTTCTTACGCCTGTCTTTCGCATTGATGATGAGATTCAGAAGGATAATCGGGCCGTCGGCTTTATTGCCATGATTATTTCGATATCGCTGTCTTACGTAATTGGTGCTACCATTGCCTAGCGCGCTGCCCGGCACGAAGATCTGGAGGATGACAACACAAATGAAGTATTTATGGGGAACTTTATTTGCGATTGCCGCACTATTCGTCATTTTTGGCGTCGTATACTTATTACAATAATAGAGAAACAAGGAGAGACCGTACATGAACGACAAGCATGAGCATAACGATCCCGTGATTTGCCCTTGGTGTCACACGGAAATCGTTTGGGATGAAGAGATCGGGCCGGAGCGCTATTGCCCGCATTGCGAGAACGAGCTTACCGGTTACCGTACGCTTCAACTCGGACTGGATGATGAGGAAGAGGTTGATGAAACTGCGGTGCAGCCCGTAGAGGATGAGGATGAGGACGAGGAGGAAGCCGATTGGGAAGCAGACAGCCCACGGGACTTGACGGATCTTCGGGAATTCGGCCGTGAACGGCTGGCGCTTGAGGAGACGATGGAGGGCATTCTCGATGAGCAGCTGGAAGCGCCGGAATGTCCGTCTTGCCGCGAGTTTATGCTCGAAGCCGGCACGCAGTTCGTAACCGGCGAACAGTTCAAGCCAAGAACGCCAGCCGTGCTCGGCGAACCGATCGTCGAGACGCCATTCGCGCTGCTGCTCTACGTTTGTCCGTCGTGCTTTCATACGGAGAGCCGTCTTTCCGTGCATGACCAAGAACGACTGGTGCATCTGCTGACGAAAGCTTCCGCTACTGATTCTGAGGAACAATAAGAGTACGATCCATCACGAGCCAGTTGGCAAGTATTTGTAATTCGCGTTTTTCGGCATGCCTCCCGTCCCATGAGGGAAACTTACGCCTAGCAGCTGCAAGTGAAGCAGCAGGCGGGAGGGATCGATTTGGAGCAAGGTAAACATGCCGCGAAGCCGCGTCGGTTTGCAGGCGGAGACAGTGCTAAGATGCGTACGGTTTCAAGCGATAGCGGCAGCAAACGAAATTATACCGAGCGTTCGCTGGACGGTCAGGCTATGCTGCTGTTGGCCGTGCAGGCAATGCTGGGGACGGCCAACGCACTATCCGGCACCTTTTTGCCGGTCTATTTGTGGAAAGCGAGCCAGTCGTTTGCTGTGATCGGCTGGTTTAATTTTGTCCAATTTGTTGTCAGCGGGCTTACGTTTTGGCTCGCGGGCAAATGGGTTAAGGAACATAATAAGATGAACAGTCTCCGGCTCGGCGTCGCGCTGTCCGGCTTGTTTTATTTTGTGGTGCTGCTCCTCGGCAAGTCCGCGGTGACGTATGTGGTTCCATTAGGCATGCTGATTGGACTAGGCAACGGTTTCTTTTGGCTGGCCTTCAATGTGGTCTACTTTGAAGTGACGGAACCGGGCAACCGCGACCGCTTCAACGGCTGGGCAGGGCTGCTTGGCTCGGGAGCGGGCATTATCGCGCCGTGGATTTCCGGATGGCTCATTACGGCTAACAAAGGCGAACGGGGCTACACGATTATATTTACGGTTTCGGCTGTTATCTTCGCGCTTGCGGTCGTGCTCAGCTTCTGGCTGAAGAAGCGGCAAACGGACGGGACTTACAAGTGGCTCTACGGCATCAGGCAGCTCCGCCAGTCCGGCAATCCTTGGCGATATGCAGTCCCAGCGATCATCTGCCAAGGCGTGAGGGAAGGCGTCTATATGTTTTTCGTCGGACTACTCGTTTTCCTAGCGACGAAGAACGAGGGGAAACTTGGCAACTTCTCGCTGATCACATCGATCATGGCGCTTTTCAGCTTCTGGATGATCGGAAGACTGCTGACGCCGCAGCGAAGAAGGACCGCCATGCTGATCGGCGCTTTGATGATCACGGCTGTCACGGCGGTTCTCTTCTGGCCGCTCAGCTACCGGACGCTGCTTATTTTCGGCATTGGGACAGCGCTGTTCATACCGCTTTATATAATTCCGATGACGTCAACGGTGTTTGATCTCATCGGCAGCAACGAAGAGAGCGCCAAGCAGCGCGAGGAGTTCGTTATTTTGAGGGAAGCCGGACTTACGGTCGGAAGGATGGTCGGTGTAACGGCCTATTTGATCGTGCTGCCGTACATGGAACGTTCTCCTTACGTCGTGCCGGGCTTAATGGTGGCCGTAGGCGCTTTTCCGATTCTAGGCTGGTGGCTGATGCGGCGCTTATTGGGCCATACGATTCAAAGGAATAGCAAAGCTTCGACCTGAGGCGGATGGAGAGGAGGGCGAATGATGCCCCGCGTTGTTGACAATGTAACGGAATTAATCGGGGAGACGCCCGTGGTGGCGCTGAACCGGATGCAAGAGAAAGGTGCTGCGCAGGTCTTGGTTAAGCTGGAACGATTTAATCCAAGCGGCAGCGTGAAAGACCGCGCAGCCTCGGCGCTGATCGCCGCAGGCGAAGCACAAGGACTCATACAGCCTGGGGCGACTATTATCGAGCCGACCAGCGGAAATACGGGCATCGGCCTTGCGATGAACGCTGCGGCCAAAGGCTACAAGCTCATACTCGTCATGCCTGATAACATGTCGAAGGAACGTATCGGACTGCTGAAGGCCTACGGCGCCGAAGTCGAATTAACGCCCGCGGCTGAACGGATGCCCGGCGCAATCAAGCGCGCGTTCGAGCTGCAGGCGGTACGTCCCGGCAGCTTCATTCCGAATCAATTCGAGAATGAAGCAAACCCGGACATTCACCGTGTCACGACCGCCCGGGAAATCCTACGCCAGACGGAAGGCCGGCTGGACGTATTCGTGGCTACAGCAGGTACGGGCGGCACGATTACAGGCACCGGCGAGACGCTGAAGGCCGCGCTGCCCGAACTCTATGTCGCGGTCGTAGAACCGCAGGGATCGCCTGTGCTGTCGGGCGGCAAGCCGGGTCCTCATAAGCTGGTCGGCACAAGTCCCGGCTTTGTCCCGTCGATCCTGAACACGTCCGTCTACGACGAAATTGTTCAAGTGTCAGACGAGGCCGCAATCGATACGATGCGCAGACTTGCCCGTGAAGAAGGGCTGCTGCTTGGACCATCGTCCGGCGCAGCCGTCTGGGCGGCGATGGAGCAGGCCCGCCGGATCGGATCGGGCGGGCGAGTGCTTTGTATCGCGCCGGACAGCGGCGAGCGATATTTAAGTATGAATTTGTTCTAAGGACTTCAGCCGTGTCCCGCAAGGGCAGGCATGCGCTAATCTTTCCACGTTTTTAATTCTGCAATAATAATGGCCCTGCGCTCGTTGATGTAGCTGCGAAACAATTCCGGCTCCGCTTCGAATGAGCGAAAGGGCCATTTGCGCGTGAAATCGTCCCTGATGGCGGGCGTAAGCTTCTCGTACAGCGCCTCAATGACGGGTTCGATTGCGCTGAGCGTGAATTTACTCACGAGCAGTCTGGCAAGAATTTTGCGGTACGCCCTCCGGCACGCTTTATAGGACAATACTTTGCGGGTCAGCATGTTATAGCCTTTCACGTCTACCAAATCGCTGCCGCATAGTCTTCCATAGCAGTTTCTACCCCAAGTCCCCTCGTAATCCCACGGTATAATCCGGTATTTCCCTGTCGTTTTGTGCTCATAGAGCGCATAGTTCTGGTCAAACCCATCATAGTTTCCCGTCAATACGGCACCTGCGAGCCATTTCAAATATAAGGAAATATCAAGCCGCTTCGCCATGTACGTGCGGAGTGAGCGCCCCGGCAGCTGATTGATGTCGCGAACGAAGCGGACCAAACGCTTTCTGGTATAGTCGGTGCCCTTCATGACGCGGTAGCCCTCAAACAGCGATTCCTTCTTCTCCGCGGTATCGGGATCGATGAGGCTGAAGTTCGCCTTATCATTAATCGCATAGATGAGCGCGCGCGAGCTGATGTTCCGTTTTCGGAAGAAGGTGGAGTCGACAGATTCAATCTCCAGGTAGACGCCGTGCGGATACCCGTTCCACTCCAGCCACATATGCTTCGTAGTCGGCGAAGGCACGCCCATGGAATTGAAGAAATGGAAGGAGAGCGCATTGCGGATCATGGACGGGTCATCGAACTCTGCATTCCAGTGCAGAATTTGATTGTTTCCATAATGGATTTCGTAGGACTTCTTCGGATAATTCCGTGTATGGCCTCCGCGAAACCTCAGCTTGGCGTCTATCTCTTCGCCGTTTAATTCGAGCTTCACAGTTGCAAACTCATTGCTCCACACGTTCTCTTCGAGCCGCTGCAGATCGGCTTTCGCAATCGTTATCTTGCGAGTAGGCAGTCCTTCCCCGGACATGAGACCATCTCCTTAGGCAAAAGATAAAGCCTATCTCAATCGATAGGCTTCAGCTTATTTACACTATGCGGGCGATCGTCTATTGGTCACACCTTACCTTGCGCCGCGGGAACCGTTGGAGCCTTTAGAACCTTTAGAACCTTTAGAACCCTTTGAGCCTCGAGATCCCTTGGAACCTTGCGAGCCACGGGAACCTTGGGTGCCGCCTACGCCTTTCGAGCCATGCGAACCACGGGAACCTTGGGTGCCGCCTTCGCCTTTCGAGCCTTTCGAACCGCGGGAGCCTTGCGTGCCGCCTTCGCCTGGGGAACCCATGGAACCTTGCGTGCCGCCCACACCTTGTGTCCGGTCGTAACCGTAAACACCTTCAGAACGCTGTTGAGCCTTTTGATTTTTCTTCTGATTGTTTGGCAATTGCTCCAACTCCTTTTAATAGTTTCTATACAAGCTATGTCTTAAATCTAGTAATCGATCTGGGTCATATGCTTAATCTTATAGAAAATAGATATCAATCTAGTACCGCTCTCATACGGGATACATATAAATACATTATAAATTGTCTCCCATGATAGATTTCACAGGGGCAAGTAATGGAGGGATGAGTGCCGAAGCGAGTAGATGAACCGTTATTTTGGTAGTGGTAATCGGATCGTGTTGCGCCCTTTGGTCTTTCATGGGTACAGGTTAGAATCTATTAATTACGGAGGGATTTTAGTATGAATTATTGGAACGATGCAGTGAGCTACAAACCGTACGGTATGTATGCGAACCAAGGTATGGGTAACCAAGGTATGGGCAACCAAAATCACTGCTGCGACAAAGGCCACAAGAGTCACAAGAGCCACAGAACGTCCGGAAGCCAAAACTTCCTGGCAGCTCAAGTCGGCATGAATGTTAAAATCAACCGCGGCGGCCCGGAATCGCTTGAAGGTAAATTGGTTTCCGTTCAGCGTGGCTACGTCGTCCTCAAAACAACAGGCGGCCTTGTATATATCAATGCCAGCCATGTTAAAAGCGTCACCGATCTTGCAGGCAATACGAGCAAATCCGGCGGCAACACGCAAGTAATCGTAGCAGGCAGCTTCGTCGGCGTTCTTCGCCAGCTGACGCAAAAATTCGTGCAAATCAACTGGGGCGGCCCTGAGAAAATCGAAGGCTTCATCACGCAAGTCGGCAACGAATCGCTTCTACTTGTCGTAGGCCAAGAGCTTGTCACGATTCCTCTCTACCATATCAAAACGGTTAAAACCGCTGGTATGTATGCAAGCAACAACACCAAAGGCAGCAACGGCAGCGGCGGAAACAAATCCGGCAAATCCTCCGGCTCAAACAAAAACGCAGCGAACAACAACACAAGCAGCAAAAGCGGCGGCAAAAAAAGCGGTAAAACTTCCAGCACGCGTACAGGCTCTCCGCGCGGCAATAAAGGCTGATTGCTAGACAGGGCTGGCCTCGGCCGCCAGCCCTGTCGCCAGCCTCATAAGCTGGCATGGGGGGAGTTCAATTGCTGGCATTCTGTGCGGCGGTCATCGGTTTGCTGACCGGAGTTCCGTTCGTACTCATGCATCATTTTGGCCGTCGTCCTATTCACATGCACGATTCCTTTCACCGTTTGGCGCCCCCAGCATTTATTTCCCATCCTTCCTTCAACAGCAGGAGCCGTCGTTCTTATTGCAGCCGGCATCGTACCTTCCGAGCAGCTCATTCCTGCCGCCAATATCGTCAGCGGCGCCGCGATTACGATCCTCGCTTCCTGTCCGATGTCAATTCTGCTGGACAGCATCGGCTTCTGCACGCGGGTCCGGCATTGATTATTCTGATTTATTCTGGCGCTTTGCTTCCTGATTGGCATTCGTGTCATGACAGGGCTGCTGTATCTTATTTTTCTCAGACAAATACCTAGGCAGATTTCGCCGCCTCGTTCAGCAGGGACGAAGCATAACGAAGCTGCCGACGGCAGAGAGCGTAATGCCATGGATGAAAGAAGCTGCTTTAGGAAGAAGAAGCCTGTTTGAATCTTTCATGGAATCCCATGAGGATGCTCCTGTCGATTGGCGGCTTTTTCAAATTTGTATGTCCATCGTCGTGGCCACCCGGGCGGGGTTCTTTATTGGATCCGGCCTAGGCGTGCCGATGGAATGGCTTGCTGCTGCTGCGCTGCTGTCCTTATTGGCGTTAGGGAGCTGATGTCCTCACCCTTCATCATTTCCGGACATCATGCAGGCGATCTATTATGCAAGCATGTTTGGCAGCAATGTCTGTTCAATCTCTATGCATGGATGCAAATTATAAGATGAAAGGAGGTCGATTTCATGAAACAACGCCACCCTTTATTAGATCGATTTGTAGAATTGGATATTTCAGGGAAAACACTCCCGATACGCGGTAAGCTCATTGATTTGGGTCAAGATATTCTCGTTATTCATAACGGTACACAGTTCCTCTACATTCCGCTTCTTCATCTGCAGCAGCTCCGCTTGGCGAAAAGCGAGACGCAGGAAATTGATGTACCCGATCTTCCGTTCGAACCGCAGAATGACCCCATCTCTTACCGTAAAGTGCTCATGAACGCCAAGGGGATGTTCTCCGAAATTTATATCACAGGAAATCAGTCTATCCACGGGTATTTAACGAGCGTGATGAATGATTTCTTCGTTTTCTACTCGCCGGTGTATCATTCCGTGATCGTGTCACTGCAGCATCTGAAGTTTTTGATCCCCTACAACCCGAACGTTACGCCGTACACGCTGACGCCGGAGCAATTCCCGCTTAAACCGTCACCCATCACGCTTGCCCGCACCTTTGATCAACAGCTACGCAAGCTGATCGGCGAATTCGTTATTTTGGACCTTGGCGAGAATCCAAGCAAGATCGGCGTGCTCAAGAGCCTCGACCAAAATATGATCGAGCTGTCCACGGCGGGCGGAAACGCGGTCTATCTACATTTTGATCATGTGAAGACGGTGCATTTGCCTTAGATGCCGCCTGAATCGGTTTCTTCCCTTCGGGGGAGAAGCGTTACATAGGAAATAACCGGGCAGGACATACTAAACTGGGGTTAAATGCCATGGAAATTAGGAGGGGTTATGTTGATTCAAGCGTTAACGTCCAAGGAATTGGAATACCTGGTAGACTGCATTTCAAATGAGGATTTGCTCATTAAACAGAATGCGGTCATGGCTGTATCGGCGAACAACGCCGCGCTCAAACAAGCGAGCATGCATATGATTCAGCAGCATCAGCAGCACGCCCAAATGCTGCTTCAAGCAATCGGTCAGCATCAGCAGCTTGCGCCTACACAGCCGCAGCAGCATTAATTCATGAAACCAATACAGCGGGAGGAATAACCTATATGTATCAACAACAAGGACAAGCCCAAGCGCACGCTCATGCCCTGCTGTCGGACGAGGACCTGGCATCCTCGGTGCTGTCCGACCTGAAGCGCGTAGTCGGCGAATATGCGACTGCGGCAACGGAATCCAGCAGTCAGCAGGTTCGCCAATTGTTCACTAACTTATTGAACAGCACCCTGCAAATGCAGGGACAGTTCTTTCAAGTGATGGAACAGAACCAATTATATACCGCGGCATCGCCGGTGCTTCGCCAGGAGATTGACAAGCAGTTGAAGCAGAATCAGCAGATGGAACAAAAGACGGTTCAGCTGCTGCAGCAGCTGGGTCTGGGTCAATCGATCCACAACCAGCAGTACCAGAACCAGCAGCATCAGACCTATCAGCAAACGCAGCCGCAGAGCGGCCAGCAGCAGGGGCAACATCAGTTCTATATGTAGCGGCTTCAGGAAGACCCCATTCGGGGTCTTTTTCATTTTGATCGCTATGCGGCAGGGAATCCATCTTCGGCAAGGGGCGGGCTTTGACGCTTTTATGCTTTGCAGGAAGCTTGGATTCGTTGTAATATAGTCCTTATAGTTAAGATCAGGAGGGTTTGACGATGAATGAACGGAAAATGCAAATACTTGAACTGCTGAAAGAGGATGCAAGACGCTCTGCGGATTTGATCGCGACGATGCTCGCCGCACCCGTGGATGAAGTGAAGCAGGCGATTGCGGAGATGGAGCAGGATCATGTCATCGTCAAATATGCGACCGTTGTCAATTGGAGCAAGGTTGAAGATGAGAAGGTTACCGCACTTATAGAGGTTCAGATCACGCCGGAACGCGGCCGAGGCTTCGAGGGCATCGCGGAACGGATTTATTTATATCCTGAGGTGAAATCGGTTTATCTCATGTCGGGCGCGTACGACCTGCTTGTTGAAGTACAAGGGAAAACATTGAAAGACGTTGCTTCCTTCGTATCCAATAAGCTGTCCCCGATCGATGCCGTGCTTTCCACGAAAACCTTTTTTATTTTGAAAAAATATAAGCAGGACGGCATTATATTCGAAGAGCATGAGGATGACCATCGTCTTCTCATCTCACCGTAAGGGGTGATTTCCTTATGATTAAAGACGAGGAAAAACAAATCGCGCCGGCTATGCGCGCATCGATGGCCGACTATTTATCGCCGCAGGTTAGAGCGATTAAACCTTCAGGCATCCGCCGTTTCTTCGATTTGGCAAGCGGCCGCAAGGATATCATCACGCTGGGCGTCGGCGAGCCGGATTTCGTCACGCCGTGGCATGTCCGTGAAGCCTGCGTCTATGCGCTGGAGATGGGCAAGACGCAATATACGTCCAATGCGGGAACGCCCGAGCTTCGCGAGGAAATCGGCTATTATTTGCACAGCCAGTTTGATGTTACTTATGATCCGGGTAAAGAAATTATAGTGACCGTCGGAGGCAGCGAAGCGATCGATTTGGCGCTGCGCGCCTTGATTGCTCCCGGGGATGAGATTCTGGTTCCGGAGCCGTGCTACATCTCTTACTCGCCGATTACGTCGCTGAGCGGCGGCGTGCCGGTTGGCGTGGAGACGTTCGCGAAAGATCAATTCAAGCTGACGGCGGAATCGCTGCGGGCTTCGATTACGCCGCGCTCTAAGGTGCTTATTCTCTGTTATCCGAGCAATCCGACGGGCGGCATCATGACCTATGAGGATTGGCTGCCGATCGCGAAGGTGGTGGAAGAGAACGATCTGATTGTCATCTCCGATGAAATTTATGCGGAGCTTACGTACGGCACGAAACATGTCAGCTTCGCGGCGATGCCGGGCATGAAGGATCGCACGATTCTAGTCAGCGGCTTCTCGAAGTCGTTCGCTATGACAGGCTGGCGGATCGGGTACGCCTGCGGACATCCGGACCTGATCTCCGCAATGCTGAAGATTCATCAATACACGGTTATGTGCGCCTCCAATATGGCGCAGGTGGCAGCGCTTGAAGCGCTTCGCAACGGCATGGAAGAGAAGAATCGCATGGTGGAATCGTATAATCAGCGCCGTAGGCTGGTCGTACACGGCTTCCGCGAGATCGGACTCCAGTGCCATGAGCCGCAAGGTGCATTCTATGCGTTTCCTTCCATTGCGGGCTTCGGCCTGACCTCGGAAGAATTCGCTACCGGGCTGCTGAACGATCAGAAGGTCGCGGCTGTACCAGGCGACGTGTTCGGGCTCGGCGGCGAAGGACATCTGCGCTGCTCCTACGCGACTTCCGTGACGCTCATTACGGAGGCGATCGAACGCATCGGCCTCTACGTTCGGAAGCTTAAAGGGGAATAACAGGATCCGTTTACTTCGTTGATTGATGACAGGAGGGATGGCATTGACTTGTGCGAGAACGGGTCTTACGCTTGTATCCTCATCGTCCATACGACGATTGGAAGACGAAATCAATATGCTGCGCCTCAAAATGGAACAATCCTACGTGGAAGAAGCGACGTTCGATTCGGAGAAGGTCATCGGCATCAGCCGGCTGCTGGATACGAAAATTAATGAATATATGCAATCTCAGAGAAAATGGGTTCAGACCTCAAATTGAGGAACCTTATTGAAATTGCTGGAGAGAGGTCCTTCGCGGGACTTCTTTTCTTTTTGCCAGAGGAAGGAGGTTCATCGCCATATGCATAGACCTGCAGCCATGCTGCGTGCGTTTAATTTTCTGTTCTTTGCACTGCTCGCTATTTTCATTTCATTCCTTCCTGTCTATCTCGATGCGCAGGGCATCTCGGCCTCGCGGATCGGCATCATTATCGGAACCGGCGGCTTTGTCTCGATTTTCTCCTCGCCATTCTGGGGCATCGTCAGCGACCGCGCCAAAACGATTCGCGGCGTGCTTCTCGTCCTGATTGCGTGCGCCACCGTCGTAGGCTATTTCCTCTACACGTCGGGCAGCTTCCTGCTGCTCGTTGTATTTACGATGCTGTTGTTCTTCTTCCTGCTCCCGATGGATCCGCTGACGGAGAGTCTGAACTTCCAGTCCTCCGAGATGATGAGTATCAGCTATGGCTCCATCCGTACGTTCGGGGCGCTCGGCTACGCCGTTATGGCGCTTACCGTCGGTTACGTCATGCTCTATTTCGGCAAAGAAAGCTTGGGACTGCTGTTTGCGCTTTTCGGCGTAATCAGCTTTATCGTTTGCTTGCTGCTGCGCGATGCGCCGTCGACAGGTAAGCCGGTCTCCATGAAGAGTCTGGGACAGTTTCTTGCTCATCGCGAAACGCTGATGTTCCTCATTCTCATCTTCATTGCGGCGATCCCAGCTCGGATGAACGACACGTATCTGGGGGTACACCTGCATGCGCTCGGCGGCGGCTCCGAGCTTGTCGGGCAGGCGTGGTTCCTGGCTGCTGGAAGCGAAATTCTGGTCTTCGCGCTCAGCTTCTGGTGGATGCGCAAGGGCAGGGAGATGGCCCTGATTGCGCTGGCGAGCTTTTTCTATTTTCTCCGTTTCTTCCTATCGGCTTGGATTACGGATCCGCATGCCATGACGTACCTGCAGCTGCTGCAGGTAGTTACGTTCCCGGTCTTCTATTCCGCGGCCATTCAGTATTTGTACCGGATCGTTCCGGAGGAATGGAAGGCGACGGGACAAACGGTACTGGCGCTGGTGTTCTTCGGTATATCAGGCATAGTTGCATCCTACGCGGGAGGATGGCTGTACGAGAAGGTGCAGGGCCAACATTTCTATCTGATTCTCTCCGCGATGTCGCTCGCCGCCCTGCTGTTCAGCCTTGTACTGATCGCGGTATATCGAACGGGGCAATTCCGCGGGGAGGCTGCCCAAGAGCGAACGGCTTAGACGTTCGAAGCTGTTTGAAGCGGCGAGGTCTGCGAATCGCAGCCGCCTGGCTTGATAGGGGTGCGCTCGATCGGCAGCCGTGTCGGCGGGCGCCTGTAAATGTGCTATAGTTTAACTAGTGTTATGCGAGTACGAGGGGGAGTAATGACAGGATGAAATTATATACGCGAACAGGAGACGGCGGGGAAACGTCAGTCAAAGGCGGACGCGTCCGCAAGGACGACAGCCGGGTAGAGGCGTACGGCACGATCGATGAATTGAACAGCTTCGTTGGCCAGGCGGCTGCGCTGGCAGCGGCTGCGGGTCAGCTGGATGAGCTGGCTGCCCAGCTCCTTGAAATTCAACAGGAGCTGTTCGACTGCGGCTCTGATCTGGCGTTTCAAGATCCGGAGGGACGGGATTTCAAGCTGGCTGCGGAGTCGGCGGCGCGCCTTGAAGCGTGGATGGATGAACATGTCGCGGCATCGCCGGAGATTACGCGGTTTATCCTGCCCGGGGGCAGTGAGGTGTCCGCACTGCTGCATGTATGCCGGACGGTTTGCCGCAGGGCAGAACGTCGCGTCGTGACGCTTAGCGGGGAGATGAAGGTGCATCAGCCGGTCATGATATACATCAACCGGTTATCGGATTATTTCTTCGCAGCCGCCCGTGCAGCGAATGCGAAGCTGGGCGTGCCGGATACGGAATACGTGCGAAGCGCGCAAGTGTTCCGCACGCGGAAATCATGAGCGAGCTGCAGTACTATCCGCCATTGACGGTGGACGTAACGGCGGAAGATGAGGGGAAAATGGTGCGCACCGTACTGGAGCGGCGGCTGGGTGTTTCGCGCAAGCTGCTGTCGCGGCTGAAGCTGACTGATCATGGCATTACCGTGAACGGGGAGCGGGTCTATACCAACGACCGGGTAGCCGCGGGCGATTTGCTGGAGCTGCGCATGGAGCAGGAAGAATCGGATGATATTCTGCCGGAGCCGATGTCGCTCGATATCGTCTACGAGGATGCTGACCTGCTCGTTGTCAATAAGCCCCCTGGTATCATCGTGCATCCGACGCACGGCCATTATACGGGAACGCTGGCCAATGGGGTCGTGTACCACTGGAAGCAGCGCGGCGAACGCGTGCGGTTCCGACCGATCCATCGGCTCGACGAGGAAACCTCAGGGCTGGTCGCCATAGCTAAAACCGCCTATATTCATCAGCAGCTGTCCGAACAGCTGCAGAGCGGCGAAGTGGATAAGCGCTATCGAGCTTACGTGTATGGCTGCCCGGCAAAGCGTGCGGCAACGATTGACGAACCGATTGACAGGGATGCGGATCAGCCGCATCTCCGCGTCGTGACGCCTGACGGCTATCCGTCCGTTACGCATTATGAAGTCGAGGCCGTTTACGGGGAGGCAGCCGCTTCTAAAGTGAATCTGAAGCTGGAGACGGGCCGGACGCACCAAATTCGGGTACATATGAAGCATGTCGGCTGCCCATTGATTGGCGATAAGCTGTACGGCTTCGCGATCGGCGCGGGCGCTGCTGCGAAGGCTGGCACAGAAGCGAGAGAGCCGAATGTGCCGAGAGCAGAGGGTGATGCGGCCGTGAAGCCTGGAGGCTCCGCGAGGCTCGAGGCTGCTGTGAACCGTCAAGCGCTGCACGCTGCGCTGCTCTCGTTCACCCACCCCATCACGAAGCAGCGATTAACCTTTGAAGCTTCGCTGCCGGGTGATTTACGGCAGCTGGAGGACGAACTGCTTCGGCTGAAGCCGTGAGGGAACAGTGACGCTGATTAACTTGGCTGCATGCAGCCCAATATTTTGAGGAATTGGAGTAGCTGAACAACGATGAAGAAGCTGACGATGTACGAATATCCCAAATGCGGAACATGCCGCAGCGCAATAAAGTCGCTGGAGAGCAGAGGCTTTCAACTCGAGAAGCATAACCTGTTTGAAGCCGCGCCGTCCGCGGACGAGCTTGAGGCGATCATTAAGCGCAGCGGCCTTGAGGTGAAGAAGTTTTTCAATACCTCCGGCGAGGTTTACAAGGAAATGGGACTGAAGGATAAACTGGCGGGCATGTCCGACCGCGAGAAAATCGAATTACTGGCTTCCAACGGCCGCCTGATCAAGCGCCCGGTCGTCACGGACGGAGCTGTTGTAACCGTCGGCTTCAAGGATGAAGAATACGACCGCATATGGTCGAACGACTAGGGGGCGAGTGCTTGTGACGACGAAACAATGGCGCGCCGAGCGGCTGTCCCGGCTCGGCTCTTCGATCTTCGCGGAGGTTGCGGAGTGGAAGCGAACTGCAGCGAGCAGAGGGCTCGATGTCATTGACCTCAGCATCGGCAGTCCGGATCTTCCGCCGTCTGCCGCGATCAGACAGGCACTGAGCGATGCCGCTTCGCGGGCAGATGCATACGGCTACCCCGGCTCGAAAGGGACAAAGGCTTTCCTGTCGCAGGCTGCGAAATGGCTGCAATATCGCTTCGGCGTCGAAATTGATCCCGAGCATGAGCTCGTCTCCCTGATGGGCTCGCAGGATGGGCTGGGCCACTTGGCCTTGTCGCTGTGCAATCCGGGAGATATCGCCTTGCTCCCGGACCCCGGCTACCCTGTATACGCAGCCGGCCTTGCGCTGGCAGGCGTAGAGCCTTACCTGATGCCTCTGAAGGCGAAGAATCAGTATTTGCCTGATTTCACCGCCATTCCCGAAGACATCTGGCAGCGCGCAAAGTTCATGCTGCTGAATTATCCAAGCAATCCTGTGTCGGCGGTTGCGGACTTATCGTTCTTCAAGCATGCCGTTGAAACGGCAAAGCAGCATGGCGTCCTTATCGTTCATGATTTGGCTTATTCCGAGATGGCATTCGACGGTTATCGGCCGCCAAGCATTCTGCAGGCAGAAGGCGCGGTAGAGACGGCGGTCGAATTCCACTCCTTGTCCAAGAGCTTCAATATGGCGGGCTGCCGAATCGGCTTCCTCGCAGGCAATCGCGAGGCGGTCGCCGCTCTTCGCGAGCTGAAAGCCAATATCGACTATGGCGTGTTTCTACCGGTGCAGGAGGCGGGCATTACCGCGCTTGAACTGGATATGCAGGGCGCACAGCCAGCGGTCGGCCAGTTGTACGAAAGCCGGCGCGATACGCTTGTGCAGGCCCTTCTCCAGCAGGGCTGGGAAGTAGCCTTACCTAAGGCGACGATGTTCCTATGGGCCAAACTGCCTAAGATGCAGTGGAATATGTCCGAACCGTGGACTTCGCGTCGAATTTCCCGGGAAATGCTCGAACGGGCGGGCGTAGCCGTTATTCCCGGCGATGCTTTCGGGGCAGAGGGCGAGGGTTATGTCAGAATTGCTTTGGTCGAGAAGGAAGAGCGTCTTGCGGAAGCGGCGCTGCGGATCGGTAAATTCATTCGCGGCGAGTTGTAATACGCTGCCGCGTCCAAGTGACTGTGCAACAAATACGATAAAGGCGATGCCGGCTCATGATGTTCATGAATCCGGCATCGCCTTTATTTGATTGATTTTAGCGTAGTAAATTCACAGTTAGAACAGCAGCGTTAAGAAGGCAATGTGATTATGCCTGCTCCACTTTACGAGTGTCCAGGTGGGATCGGCTTGACGAAGAAGCACGGATGCGCCTCTTACGCACAAGGACGACGATCACCGTCAGTGAAAGTGCTAAGAAGATAGCAGAACCTGTTATGGCTGATCCTGCAGCATGAGCAAGCACGTATTGTGCCTCCGTGTGCGACGCGCCTGCCGAAGGAGATGGCTGGCTGGCTGCATGGCGGCTGGCAGTGCCGAATACGGTGATTAGAATCGCAAGTCCGAGCGAAGCGCCCATTTGGTGGGCGACGTTCACGAGACCGGATGCCGCGCCGGCATCACTTGGTTCAACGCCCGTAATGCCCGCAGCGGTCAGCGGAATAAAGGCGATGCCCGCACCAACCCCAAGGACGACAAGCGGAATGGCGATGCTTGGGAAGTAGGCCGAGTCCACCGTGATTCGGCTGATCCAGACCATCCCCGCTAAGGCAATCAGAACGCCGCCGCTCAGCAGGCGGATGCTTCCGAGGCGGGCCAAGAGGCCGGGCACCGCGTAAACCATGCCGAACATGACGCCTGTCATCGGCACGAAAGCAATGCCTGCCGTAAGCGCGCTGAAATTCGTGACGCCCTGCAAGTATTGCGTCAGGAAGAAAAACATCGAAGACATGCCGCCGACGAAGAGCAGCCGGGCCAGGTAAGCGCCGGAACGTTCGCGGCTTGCGAACAAGCGAAGCGGCGTAATGGGCTGCACGGCCCGCTTTTCAATGACGATGAAGGAAGCCAGCAGGATGACGCCTGCGATGAAAGCAGTCATGGCCAAGCCGCTGCCCCAGCCGTTGGCAGCAGCGCGCACGAAGCCGTACACGAGGGAGGTCATCCCAAGCGTGGAGGTCACAGCGCCAGCAATATCAAAGCGTCCTGGTCGCCGTTCCGTTTCGATCAAGAAACGCGGCGCCAGCAGAACAAGCGCAATGCCGATCGGCACATTAATAAACATGCCCCAACGCCAAGAAATCAAGTCGGTGAGCACGCCGCCGAGCACAAGGCCGACGCTTCCGCCGGCTCCCGAAACGGCGCTGTACAGCGATATGGCGCGTGTGCGCTCCTTGCCTTCGCGGAAGCTGACCATGAGCAGCGCCAGCGTGGATGGAGCAGCGAAAGCGGCGGCGATGCCTTGAACTGCCCGTGCAATCAGCAGGCTTTCAGCGGATTGAGACAATCCCGCGATGAGGGAAGCTATCGTAAATAATGCGATACCGCCCATAAAGACGCGCCTGCGTCCCCAAATATCGCCGGTACGGGCACCGAGCAGCAGAAAGCCGCCGAACGTCAGCGTATAAGCATTTTGTACCCAGGAAAGGCCTGTGGCGGATAAACCCAGACTCCTGCCGATTTCAGGCAGCGACGTGAGGACGATGGAAGCGTCCAGAATAATGATGAGCTGGCACGCGAGTATAATGGCCAGGACGAGATTCGAAGAGGAAGAACGCCCGTTTTGTTGAGAAGCGGTTGAAGTCATTTCGATGGTTCATCCTTTCAATTTGGAATGTTTAATCCATGGTCATCATCATATAGCGCCATTGAGATGAAGTCAAGCGGATTTTGGAATATTTACTCCAAGTAAACTTTAGATTAAGGGGGCAAATAGCAATTATATTTGATTTTAATCCTATTTTTCATTGAATAGATTGAATGTATAATCCAAATACTTGACGTATTCTTCTGCACATACTAAAGTGAGTTTAATGAGGTGTGTACAATGAGCAAACGCCAAGATATTCTTGAAGCAACGCTGGATTTGATCGACGAAGAAGGCTTGCAATCCGTCACTTTTGCCAAAATCATGAAGAGGGCGAATGTCGGCTCCGGCACGATCTTTAATTATTTCAGTAATAAGGAAGACCTGGTGAACGAGCTATACCGGGACTGCAGAAGGCTTCTGGGCGACCATCTTATGATGGGCTACGACCCAGAGCAAAATTTGTACGAACGGTTCAAATATTTGCAGCGAAATCGGTTGAAATTCGCGGTCGAATTTCCGAAGCAATTTCGGTTTATTGACGCGTATTCGTATTCTCCCTGCATCAAGCCGGAGATGCGTAATTTGGATGACGACGCGGCTTCTCGTGAAGCCGTGCTTGCGATCATTACGGAAGGGCAGAAGCTCGGCATCATTCGGGAGATGGATCCTAAGCTTTGCCACTCCATATCCCATGGTATCGTTACAGCGATTGTCAAAGGCTTCCATGTGAACAAGTTCCCGCTGACCGACCAACAAATCCAGCAGACGATGGAAGCTTCCTGGAAAGCGATTCTAGTATAAAGAGGCCGGATAGCCGGTCATACCCGTGTCAAGAAGACAGATGAAAATAGCTAAGCTGCCAACGCGCATCGATACTCAATCGGTGCGCGTTGTTTTCATTTGGCTTATACGTCTCGCGAAGAGAAGGTGATGCCGAATTTTTTTGACGTATGTGGCTCAAGACAAATGAGTGCAATGAGCAAACAGAAGAAGGCAGCTGAGAGGATCAGCTGCCTTCGTTTAACTACAGAACCGACCATCTTTCTGAGGAGCCTGAAACGGCTCGGCGTTTAACGACTCCTCCGATAGGCCTTTGGGGACATGCCATATGCTTTGGTAAACTGACGTGTGAAATAGTTGCTATCGTTGAAGCCGCTTTTAAAAGAGATTTCCGATATAGGGATGTCTTTCGTCTCAAGCAGCATAGATGCATGTTCCAAGCGAAGCTTCTGGAGGTAAGCAAAGGGTGTCGTCTGGTAATAGGATTGGAAAATCCGATTCAAATGTCTGACGGAGATATTGGATTCGGCTGCAATTTGCTCACGCGACAATTGCTCTAGATAGTGATCTTCGATAAAGGAAATGGCATTTGCTAAATGCATCAAGTTGCCCTGAACACCTTGTCGCTCCTGATTCTCATACTGCCTCGACAAGTAGACCACGAGTTCCATAAACCGAGATCGCAGCATCGTTTGATAGCCCTGCAGTTTATTGCCGTATTCCTCGATCATGAACGCAACGAGAGACGAAACGTATTCCAGACTCGGGATTACCAAGCTCAGTTTACTTTCGAAATGATTGATATTGCGGTAAAACGGTTCCAAAACAAAAAGCGCCTGATAGCCATTGGACGTTCTAAGATCCGGTCCGGCCAATTTCAGAAAATCAGGACGATACATAATGTTGCAAATGCGAAATTCATGAGGATCTTTGTAGGCATGAGAAGTTGAGCCGTCAATGACGAAAACGTCCCCTTTCTTGATAAACGTTTCTTCCTTATTGACGACATGCGTGGCATTTCCGCGTAACACAATGACGAGCTCGGAGAAATCAACGTGATGATGCATGTACATGTCCTCATCGTGCTCGCCGTATTGAATATAGAATTGGAATTGCTCATCGGTCGTAAACCATTCCAAATGTATGCTTCTCATGTCTACTCCCCTTCCATCACGGTATACGGTTGTCCTAATCATGCTAGTTTACGACCTTAAAATCAAGGTTTGAGAGGTGCTGCTTGAACTATAATGCTAGATGAAAGCATGGTTTTTGCAACGCCTGGTTCAGCAGAAATACCTCTATTTCATGTCAATTCCTTTCGTGATTTGGGCTTTTCTTTCGCATCCTTTTCAAGACGACCCGTTTTTAAACGCGCTCAGGAATACGCTTGCAATGAGCGCCATGGAGCTCGTTGCTTGGTTTACGGTTCCAATCCTATTTGCCGTCTACCGATGTAACGGGCATGACGCTTGGCGTCGTGAAGAGTTAGCCGTTCTGGTTTGGCATTCAGTATTGGCAGGGAAACTTGTTTATACAATATATCGATCTTAAATGGGGGATTGAAATGAGGAAAATGTGGAAAACACCGCAGTTATTCCTGGCGATGACGCTCGGGGTCGCCTTGCTGGCCGGCTGCAGCAATGACAACGGAGGCGGTAACGGGAACGGCGGTACGTCGAACAGCACAGGAACAGCAAATCAGACGAAAGAAAACGATACGTCACCGGTTACCTTTACCTTCTTCAGCGCGGATCCGAATCCAAATTGGCAGAAGATGCAGGATGACGTTGGTAAAGAAATTACGAAGCAGACTGGCGTAACGTTGGATGCCGAATTCGCGGTCGGCGACCCGGCACAAAAGATTGCTCTGATTGCAACTAGCGGTGAATATCCGGATCTAATCAGCCCCAAGGGAGAACTCAACAAACTGGTTGACGCGGGAGCCATGCTGGATCTTACCGATCTGGTCGATAAGTATGCTCCGAACCTTAAGAAACTGTTCGGCAGCCAAATGAAACGCCTTCGCTACGGCAACGACGATCAATCGATTTACGTGATTCCGTCGTATTCGGCCGTTGACGGGAAGACCTTTGTCGCAGGCGGCGGATTTGAATTGCAGCACCGCGCCGTTAAGGAAGCGGGCTACCCTCCAATCAAGACGCTGCAGGATTACGAGAAAGTTATTAAATCTTATCTCGATAAGCATCCGACCGATGAAGCGGGAAACAAGAATATCGGTCTTTCCCTTAATGCGGATGATTGGCGGATGTACATATCCGTCACGAACCCGGCTGCCGAAACGACGGGTAAATCGGGAGACGGAGAGTATTACATCAATCCGGAATCGTATGAAGCCACTTATCACTTCCGCACAGAAGGAGAGAAAGAGTATTTCAAGTGGCTCAACCATATGTATAATGCCGGCTTGCTCGATAAAGAAAGCTTCGTGCAGAAGTATGACCAGTATCAGGCTAAGGTAGCTTCGGGACGAGTTATCGGGCTGGTCGATGCGGACTGGGATTATGCGGACAGCGAGAAGTCTCTTAAGACTGCGGGCAAGCTTGACCAGACATACGGGCATTACGCTGTGATGCTTTCCGACACGTACAAGGACAACCGATTCCAACCGACAGGCTTCATGGCCGGATGGGGTATAGGCATTACCAAAGACTGTAAAGACCCTGTCCGTGCAATCAAATTCCTGGATTACTTGGCATCAGAGCAGGCGCAGATTCTCAACAATTGGGGCATTGAAGGTAAAGATTATCAGATGACGAACGGCAAACGGGTCGTTCCTGAGGATGTGCAGCAGCGAATTGTCAATGACAACACGGCGTTCAGCAAGGAGTCAGGCATCGGTTTTTATACGATCAGTGCTCATTACGGTGATGGTGTGAAGGATTCCAGTGGAAATTATTTTACAAAGAATTTCCCGGAACAAATTTTGGATGGGTACACGAAAGCCGACAAGGAAACGTTGAAGGCTTACGGTGCGACAACATGGCTGGACTTGTTTCCGAAAGAGGATGAATTCCAGCCAAAAGCCTGGGGAGCGGCTTGGAATATTGCCGTCCCTGGCGATGACGATGTCACGATTCTTGGCAATAAGATGAAGGATATTACGTGGAAGAGAATTCCGGAGGCGATTATGGCAAAGCCGGAAGCATTCGATAAGATTTGGGATGATTACCAGGAAGATCTAATTAAAGCCGGCGTAGAGAAAATGGAAAAGGGCTTCACGAAATACGTGCAAGATCGCGTAAAACTTTGGAACGAGTAATAGGGTTAGCATGTAGATTGCAGAAGAAAGTCGTGGTTATGCCGCTTCGGCAGCATCACCACGACTTTTCTGTGTTAATTAGAGAGAAGGAGAGATACTATGCTATATCGCAATCCCGTCATCAGCGGCTTTCATCCGGACCCTAGTATTTGTAGAGTCGGCGAGGACTATTATTTGGTGAATAGCTCATTTGAATATTTCCCCGGAATTCCGTTGTTTCACAGCAAGGACTTGGTGAACTGGGAGCAAATTGGACATGTCTTAACACGAACGAATCAATTGAACTTGCGTATGGCTTGGAGTTCGGGCGGCATTTATGCACCGACCATCCGCTATAACAATGGCCATTTCTATGTGACCACCACGAACGTTTCGGGTGGCGGCAACTTTTATGTACATACGGATGATCCGCGCGGCCCTTGGTCAGATCCCATCTATGTGGATCAACCAGGTATTGACCCCGATCTATTCATAGACGAAGACGGATCGGTTTATTACACGACTTCCCATGATGCCGTGGGGCAGGGCGCGTATCAGAGCCGGATCGATCTATTGACAGGGAAGCGCTTGTCGGATATTACGCTCATATGGAAGGGGACAGGAGGTCAATATCCAGAGGCGCCTCATCTCTATCGGGTCGGCGAGTGGTATTATCTTATGATGTCAGAAGGGGGCACTGAATATGGCCATATGGTAACGGTGGCGAGAAGCAGAAGACCGGACGGTCCGTTCGAGAGTTGTCCATATAATCCCATTCTGTCCCATCGAAGCCTGCTGAAGCCAATTCATGCAACGGGGCATGCCGACTTGGTTCAAGCTCCGGATGGCAACTGGTGGGCCGTATTCCTTGGCATTCGGCCTATTGGCTATCCCATGCATCATCATCTCGGTCGGGAAACGTTCCTGGCACCGGTCACATGGACGGAGGATGGCTGGCCAATCATCGGTGATCATGGAACCGTCTCCGAAACCATGCCGGCGGGCGATCTTACGCTTGGTCAGGAACAGGATGCCTCTTCGAGAGATGACTTCGACGGAGAGGTTCTTGCTCCATGCTGGAATTTCCTGCGTTCGCCGGAGACGGAAAATTGGTCGCTCTCTGAGCAAAGCAGCAGGTTAACGCTTTATGGGTCCCCGGTTACGCTGAATGAAACCGGCAACGTTGCCTTTATTGGCAGGAGACAGCAGCATTTTGCATGCCGTATAGCCGCACATCTGACGTTCGTACCGCAGTGTGACGGAGAAGAAGCGGGCATCACCGTATATATGAATGAACGATTTCATTACGAGATTGCGGTAACGCGGGAAGCGGGCGAGCGCAAACTCATTTTCCGTAGAAGACTGGGCTCGCTCTGGAAGGTTGAAAACGAAGTCTTATGGTCGGCCGATTCGGTTGTGCTGTCGATTATCGCGGACAACATGCAGTATAATTTCGGATATTCCGGCTGCGAAAGAGAAGAAATGGTACAATTCGGTCAAGGGGAATGCGGGATGTTGGCTACGGAAGTTGCAGGCGGGTTTACGGGTGTTTATATCGCCATGTATGCGACAGGAAACGGTCATCGCTCCGTCTCGCCTGCACGGTTTGACTGGTTCGAATATTTGGTCAGTGAGTAGATCAACGTAATCAGCAGTACTTTGTTTGTAAAAAAGTGGTCTAAGGAGCATGGAACAATGACAACCGAGAAAAATGCCCCGTATTGGGACACTGACCTGCCGCTTGAGGATCGGGTGAATGATCTGATCGCCCGACTAACGTTGGAAGAGAAAATCGGACTCATGCCGCAATACCAAATCGCGGTGGAACGTCTTGGGGTGCAGGCTTATAAGCATGGTACGGAGGCGGCGCACGGCATGGCTTGGCTCGGGGAGGCGACCGGTTATCCGCAGCCGATCGGCCTAGCCTGCACGTGGGACAAAGAGCTGCTGAAGCGGATCGGCAGCGCGATAGGCGACGAAGCCCGCGGTTTCTATAAGCGAAATCCGACTCATAACGGCCTCACCTTATGGGCGCCTACCGTCGATATGGAGCGCGACCCGCGATGGGGCCGAACGGAAGAAGCGTACGGCGAGGATCCGGTATTAGCCGGCAAACTGACCGCGGCACTGACGCAAGGCATCCAAGGCGACCATCCGTTTACTTGAAGGCGGTCGCCACGTTAAAGCACTTTATCGGTAACAATAATGAGGCCGGAAGAGGTGATACCTCCGTCAGCCTCGATCCGCGCAACATGCGCGAATACTACCTTAAGGCATTCGAGATTCCATTTAAAGAAGGCGGCGCCCAGTCGATGATGACGGCATACAATGCGATCAATGGCGTGCCCGCGAACCTGAGCCGGGATGTAATCGACATTGTTAAGCGCGAATGGGGGATGAACGGCTTTGTCGTCAGCGATGCCTTCGACGTAACGGGCACCGTGCGGGATCACCATTACGTGGCGACATTGAAGGAGGCTGTAGCACGGTCGATTCGTGAAGGCGGCATCGATAGCATTACGGACGAAGCGGCCGTGGTGACAGATGCAATTCGTGAGGCGCTTGCGGACGGACTCCTGATAGAAAACGACCTCGATACCGCGCTTCGTAACACGTTTCGCGTCAGGTTCCGGCTCGGGAGTTCGATCCGGCGGAGCGAAATCCGTATACGCAGCTTGATGAGTCGGTTATCCTCCGGCCTGCACATGCGGAACTGGCGCGGGAGGCGTCGCAGAAAGCCGTCGTACTGCTCAAGAACGACGGGCTCACACTGCCGCTGCAGGCGGACAAGCTGCGCAAGGTTGCCGTTGTCGGCCCGCTGGCCGATAGGGTATACCGGGACTGGTACAGCGGTACGCTGCCATATGCGGTTTCGCCGTTGCAGGGGATCCGCGAGCGACTCGCGGCAGCTGGTGCCGATGCCGAGATTGCGTACGCCGACGGCACTGATCGCGTGCGCCTGAAAGCGGCGCGTAACGGCCGGTACGTCAGGCTGAGCGGAGACGAGAAGGCGACGCTCGTCGCAGCCGCGGAACGGCCGGAGGACGGTGACGTGTTCGAAGTAACAGATTGGGGCTGGGGCAGTCACACGTTAATTGCGCAGCGGAATGGTCACTATCTAACGACGGACGACAAGACGGTACAGGCGTCGGCACATCAGATTTGGGAATGGTTTACGAAAGAAGTCTTCTTGATTCGCCCGAAAGAACAGGAAGGCGTACTTGCGACTATTTCTACCTGGAACGGAACGCCCGTGACTACCGATGCCGAGAACGGCACCCTACTCGTTGGCAACGGCCGCGCAGCCGAGACTGCGAACGAAATCAACGTAAGCGGCGCAACGGAGGCCGGCAATTCGGACGCAGGAATGCAGGGAGAGGCATTTGAGCTTGAACGTGTGGCAAGCAGTCTGGAGGCAGCAACTGCAGCGGCACGCGGCGCAGACGCGGCAATCGTATTTGTCGGTAATCATCCCTTGATCAATGGCAAGGAGACCATGGACAGACCCGACATTACGCTTGCGGAATCGCAGGAAAAGCTGGTCCTTGCGGTACTCGAAGCGAACCCAAACACGATAGTCGTGGTCGTTGGCAGCTACCCGTTTTCAATAGCAGCTTTACAAGAGAAGGTGCCGGCGATTCTGTATACGTCGCATGCGGGCCAGGAGCTCGGCAATGCCGTGGCCGACGTACTATTCGGAGAATTTAATCCGGCGGGCCGCGTAAACATGACGTGGTATAAGTCGGTAGACCAACTCGCTCCCTTCATGGATTACGACATCATACAAGGAGGAAGGACATACCAGTATTTTGAAGGCAAACCGCTGTATCCGTTTGGACACGGTCTCTCGTTCAGCGAATTCCATTATGAGGAGCTTCGGTTGTCTGCGAACCGGGTTGAAGCAGGGAAAGACGCGGCCGTCGAGGTAACCTGCCGCGTAACGAATACGAGCAGCCGCGCGGGTGAAGAGGTTGTGCAGCTTTATGTACGGGCTGAAACTTCCCGGGTCAAGCGCCCGCGTCTGCAGCTGGCGGACTTCAAACGAATCGCGCTTGCTCCGGGGGAGACTTCAGAAGTAACTTTCCTTTTGCCGCTTGAATCGTTGGCCATCTGGGATGTAACGCGCGAACGCTTTTGCATCGAAAGCGGGGAATATGCGGTTATGCTCGGCGCTTCGTCCGGCGACCTGCGTCTGGAAGGCCGTCTTGCGGTTGCCGGCGAGGCGATTCCGCCGCGTGACCTCAAGCAGGTGACCCGGGCGGTAAACTATGATGCTTACGAAGGCGTCCATCTTGGCGAATGCGTCGAGGGCGGCCCCGCCGTCGTAAGCGGCAAGAAGGGGGGGCTTGTGTTCCGGGACGTGGAGCTTGGTTCCGGCATTTCGGGAATCGAACTCCGAGCCGCAGCCACGGAAGACGCGGCGGTAGAAGTCAGGCTGGACGGACCAGCGGGACCGCTTGCAGGCAGGTGCACAATCCCTGCTGGCGGGGAGCAGCAATGGCGCAGTTTCTCGTGCGGGCTTAAGGCTGCCTCCGGACGGCGCGACGTGTATCTCGTACTAGATGGACCAGTAGCACTTGGTTGGTTTCGGATGATGGCTAATTGAAAGACAGGAGGGATTGGACATGCATGATTTTCAAATAAAAGGCGACCAAGGGAATGGAACGTATGTTAATCCTATTCTGGCAGGAGACTATGCCGACCCTGCGATTGTAAGGGTGGGGAATGATTATTACATGACGCATTCCAGTTTTCAATTCGCTCCTGGGCTGCTGATCTGGCACTCCACTGACTTGGTTAACTGGGAGCCGGTTGCAAAAGCCTTGCAGGAGTATGTCGGCAACATCTGGGCGCCGGATCTGGCTTACTATCAAGGTCAGTATTATATATACGTCCCGATCGACGAAGAAATTATGGTGCTGACGGCATCATCGCCTAAGGGGCCATGGAGTTCTCCCCGCAAAGTAGGGATTCGGGGAATTGATCCGGGGCATATCGCAGACGGGAGCGGCCGCCGTTTTTTGTTTTACGGGCCAGGTTATATGGTGGAGCTTGCGCCAGACGGCCTCACGGCAATTGGCGAGCCGCGTAAGGTTTACGACGGGTGGAGCTTCCCGAATGAGTGGGTGGTCGAAGGGAATTTTTTGGAATCATGTAAGTTGACCTACCGGAACGGTTATTATTATCTCACTGTGGCTCAAGGCGGATCTTCCGGGCCGGCGACAAGTCATATGGTGGCGTCGGCCAGATCCATGCATCCATGGGGCCCTTACGAGAATTCTCCCTATAATCCGATCGTCCGGACGCATAGTCGGAACGAGAAATGGTGCTCGAAAGGACATGGTTCGATCATCGATACGCCGGGTGGCGACTGGTGGATCGTTTATCATGCGTATGAGAAGGACTATTATACACTGGGGAGACAGGTGCTTCTAGAACCTCTAGAATGGACGGAAGACGGCTGGTTTCGCGTCCCGGATGGCGTTGCTGCCGATCAGCCGATTTTAAAGCCTCATGGCCAAGCGGTCAGGCATGGCCAGGGAAATGCTGGTTTTCAGTCCGGCTCGGACGTTCTGGGCTATGCTTGGAGTTGGTATAAACCGGTTCTCTCGCATGCATACACTGCCGGTCCGAACGCCATCACGATCAGCGCTGGTCCAGGCAGCGCTCCACTCGTATTTATGCCGGAAGATCATGCCTACGAAGCGCAAGTGCAAATCGAAATAACCGGTGAAGCAGCAGGTCGGTTTCTTTTGTTCTATAATGAGTCCACTTATAGCGGGCTCGCTCTTTCGAGTGACGGCTTGCATGGCATTATCCGCGGTTGGCAGACCCATGCAAAACCGCTTTCTACCCGGCAGTTGTTCGTACGGCTTCACAATACAGAGCATGAAGTGGTCTTTTTCTTCAGCACCGATGGTGTAGTGTGGACGAAGTTTGAACATTCCTTCGAGACGTCAGGCTGGCATCACAATGCACTTGGAGGCTTTTTGGCTTTACGATTGGCCTTATGGGCGCGAGGTGAAGGGAACGTGACGTTCAGAAACTTTGTTTACCGACCTTTGTCCTGAGTTTTCAACACCTCTTGAAATTACATCCAGCTCACGATTTACATTGCTATCAGCAAAGCTCCTGTTCTATTATGAATAGATAGACTGAATAGAATAGGGGAACTATACCAGCTTCTAACGGGAATATTCCCCCTGGTTATAAGTCTACGGAGTGTGCAGCAGGATTGACTCGAAAGGAATGGAAAACATGGAGAAAATACTACTGGTCGATGGTATGGCCTTGCTTTTTAGAGCTTTTTATGCGACTTCATATTCAGGTTATATTCGCAAAACTAGCGCAGGTGTTCCAACAAACGCTGTATACGGTTTTATTCAGTACTTTTTTGATGCAATAACGACCTTTTCTCCAACCCATGTTATTTGTTGCTGGGATATGGGAAGTAATACTTTCAGGAATGAGACCTACAGTCAATACAAACAGAATCGTTCTGAAGCGCCGCTAGAACTTATTCCTCAATTCGATTTAGTAAAAGAAGTAGTGGAAGCTCTGGGAGTGCCTAATGTTGGTAAAGTTGGTTATGAAGCTGATGATTGTATTGGTACGCTATCCATCTATCTGCAAGATAAGGATTCTGAAGTGATGATATTAACTGGAGACCACGATATGCTGCAGTTAATCACGGATAGAGTAAAAGTAATCATTATGAATAAGGGCCGTTCAAATTATACTGTGTATGATCTTGAAACCCTTTATGCTTCAAAACAATTGACACCATCTCAAGTAATTGATTTGAAAGCATTTATGGGAGATACAGCTGATAATTATCCCGGAGTAAAAGGAATCGGCGAGAAAACTGCACTTAAATTAATTAGTGAATATCATTCAGTTGAAGGTTGCCTTGATAACCTTGACAGCATTTCAAACAGTATCAGAAAAAAGATTGAGGATAATATAGAGATGTTACATCTATCAAGAGATTTAGCGCGCATAAGGCTAGATGTTCCAATCGAAATTGATAAAAATCAAAGTCTCTGGAACTTGCAGCGTGATGAGGCCATAAAAAAGTTTACTGAATTAGAATTTGGGGGTCTTGAAAAAGTTCTTGGTTAGGCTGACTATTAGAAGTTTACTTTGAGTCCACGTTAATTCGTGGGCTTTTTCATTTCAAAAATCGACATATCAGACTGGTCAAGCGACTCCGCAGCCGACGCCAGGGCATAAACGGGAGGGAAGTCGGTGCATGATGATGCGCTGCGCGGTAAAAATCTTTCCCTATTTATAGTATCCTTCACTTGACAAACGGACCGCAGTCCAGTTATATTGAATTGTATGTGGACCGCAGTCCACTTGAAAATGACTACCATACATTAACCATGAATAAGGAGATTATCATGAATCAACATAACGGTTTACAACGTGCAGTCTTCACACATAGCAAGGATTTGGAATGGTTTACAACGATGCCGGGCGAGCAAATGGCAATCCGAATTCACAGCAGCCAGGTTGGCGGAGCAGTCACCATCATGGAAGCTCGCGTACCGTCTTTCAGCGGCCCCCCGAAGCATTTCCACAAGGATCGGGAGGAAATCTTCGAAGTATTGGAAGGCACGTTCCGTTTTCAGTGCGGCGAAGATGAATTCGAAGTCACCCCAGGGACAAGTGTCGTCGTCCCTCGCGGCGTCCCGCATGCTTGGGCCAATGTGGGCACCGAGCCGGCACGTATACTCTTCACATTCGCGCCAGGCGGAATAGATGATATTTTCGCTAAAATCGGTCTTACGCCGCCAGAGGGCTGGCAGGAGCTCTGCGAAAACTACGATACTTGGATTGTCGGCCCTCCAATGGTTATGCTAAATAAATAAATAAACAACAACGACAACTCAACGTTCGATGGCTGTATTAGCGCAGCCATCGGACGTTGAGTTTTTTTGTGCGTTGAAGTTAGGCAGACACCTAAGTTAGAAGGATTGAATATGATGAGGTCGTATAAAAAAGATGGAGGTATCGGCATGGGATATTATATTACAGTAGAACAAGGTGTCAAAATTTTTGTTGAAGATATCAATCCCGAGGGTAAAAAAACCATATTGTTTATTCATGGTTGGCCTTTAAGTCATAAGCAATTCGAATATCAGTACAATGTGCTTCCTTCCATGGGCTTCCGATGCATTGGAATGGATTGGAGGGGATTCGGAAATTCTGATAAACCGTATACAGGCTATACCCTGGATAGATTGGCGGATGATGTCTGTGCTGTCATTGGTGCACTTCAATTAGAAAATATAACCTTGGCGGGACACTCCACGGGTGGAGCAATTGCAATACGCTATATGTCTCGTTATCGGGGATACGGCGTTTCGAAGCTTGTCCTTATAGATGCTGCAGCGCCAACCGGATTTACGCCAGAAACGGCAAGCCTGCTCTTGGGAGAATCATTGAATGACCGGCCGAATATGTGGAACCGTGTCATGGACAGCTTTTTTTTCCAATATGTTTCACCGCCATTCCGGGATTGGTTTCAGCAGATAGGAAATCAAGCAGCGGGTTATTCTACTGCCGCAATAATTAAGATGCTGCGAGATGAAAATACCTATGCCGATCTTCCCAAAATCGAAGTGCCCACGCTGATCGTTCATGGCATACATGATAAATCCATTCCATTTACACAAGCGCAGGAAATGAATAAGTTAATCAAAAATTCAACCCTTGTTCCGTTTCAATACAGTGGTCATGCTACTTTCTGGGAGGAACGCGATCGGTTTAATCAGGTATTGACGCAATTCATTGGATAACATGCGCGATAATCCATTGCAATGGAGAAACTTTATTTCATCTTATGCATTTTATGTGATGCTCCCCACTCATGAATAGAGATTAGAACCGGTTTCAAGCTTTTTCCGTATTCCGTGATGGAATACTCGACTTTGAGCGGAATCTGAGCGTATACAACCCGTTCGATAATATCTTCTTCCTCTAGCTCACGTAATTTGTTCGTTAGTACCTTGTTTGTAATGCCTGGAATAGCACGACTTAAATCCCTGAATCGAATGGTGCCGGACACTAATATATGAAGCAAAATAATGAATTTCCATTTACCGGCGAGTATATCCAGCGTTAATATACCGCTGTTTACGTAACTTGTGAGCATCTCCTGTTTCGAGGTATGCCGATTGATGGCTGCCAGTTTATTAAGCGGCTTCTCCGACCCTATTTTCACGCTTATATCTAACCTCCATTGACCGATTTGGTTGAAAGGCAAAGAGGAAAGGCTTTTAGCCTTTCCTCGCTGCGGATGCGTATAGGGTCAATCCTCGAACGGAAGATATAGTTCAATCATCGACCATACGCCATCAGGCAGCAGCAGTTCGGATTGATCCCCACGGTATAACTTCGTCTTGATTAGATCCTCTTTGCCTTCTCGTACCTTTTGAACCCACCTAGGTTCCAACAGCATTCCTCTTGCGATCGCGACAAGCTCTACGCCGGTTGAAAGTGCCTTAGCGGCATTTTCCGGTGTTTTTATTCCGCCTACACCGATAAGGGCCGTACGGTTACCGACGACCTCGTTAAAGATTTCCATCCGGGCGCGGCTATCGTTCACATCCCGACGCGGTGTAGACCAGAAATCATGAAGGGCTACGTGGATGTAATCCAGTCCCTGATCCGCGAGCGCATCTATGTTTCGAATGGCGTCCGCCATCGTCAATCCATTCGTATCCGGTTCCTCCGGAGAGATTCGGTATCCGATGATAAAGGGGGTTCCGCTTTCTGCCACCACTCTCTTGACTTCGGCAATGATGGCAATCGGGAAAGCCAAGCGTTTTTCCGGGGAGCCTCCCCAACGGTCTGTCCGGCGATTGTAATGAGGTGAAGTGAATTGTTGAATCAGATAGCCGTTCGCTCCGTGAATTTCGACACCGTCGAAGCCTGCTTGAATGGCTCGTCTTACCGCATCGCCGAATTTCTTGACGAGAGCCTCGATTTCGGCATCGGTCAATTCGCGCGGCAGCGGAGAATTGGAATTATCCGCCACCACGGCGCTCGGCGCTTCGTTATCCTCTATTCCGCTAGCCCCCTCATGGAATAATTGCAGAATGGCAACCGCTCCATGGGATTTCAAGACGGTGCTGAGCTTGCGCAGTCCAGGAATATGTTCGTCGGCCTCCGCCGCCGGTAATCCCGGATAGTGCTTTCCTTCTTTAAACGTCGTTGCCGACGTAACAACCATCCCGACGTCTTTGACCCGCAAGTTGTAATAAGCCAATTCTTCCTCGGAAATAAACCCGCCGGGCAATGATCCCAAATGACCCATTGGGGACATAACGATTCTATTTTTCAATTCCTTGCCGCTGCGAAGCCGAAGCGGTTCGAAGATCACTTTGTAGTCTTCTTTCATAAGTTCCTCACCTTCCGATGGATTATACAAATTGAACGATATCTTCCATGGGGCGTCTTGTTTTAGTACGAGCGGGTTGTTGGGCACGATAACCGAATGCTGCCATGACGCTTAAGCTGAATTCGTCGTCTCCAAGGAGCCCTTTTTTCTGAAGCAAATCATTTACGGCGTCCATTGCAAAGCCTTCGATAGGACATGAATCAACGCCTATATAAGCGGCTGCCGTCATCATGTTGCCCATGGCCAGGTAGGTTTGTTTCGATGACCAATCCAGCAGCGCTCGATCGGAATCCAAGTGAAGGTCATTATAAAATTGTTCGTAAGCCGGTCTCATGCTTTTGTAAGTTTCAAGCGGCATTCCTTTGATTTTGGTTTGTTGTTCCAAAATATACGGGGCATCATAATTCAGTCCTTTTCTGGTCAAAATGATGACGAAATGACTCGAAGTAGGAAGCTGCTTCATTGCTCCATATACATAAGGCGCAAGTTCCCTTCTGAATTCCGGGCTTTGTACGATCAGAAACCTCCAGGGCTCGTTCCCGCCGGAACTAGGTGAAAGACGCGCTGCCTCGAGAATGAATTGAAAATCCTCGTCAGAGATCTTTTTGGCAGGGTCAAATGCTTTGGCAGCGTGCCGGAAATAAAACGCTTCTAACAATTCTGTTTTTTTTGCAGTGTTATTCATCATAAATGCCTCCAAAATGTAGGATGAGTAAAGTGAAAAGTAGTCATTTGACTTGATGTATAGGGCAATGTCCCGAGAAAGAACACCTCGAATGTCTCGAGTGGACCGTGGTCCATTTATGTATAACTATAATCGGACTGCGGTCCGCTTGTCAAAGGGAGAAATGAACCAAAAGAGAAGATGGCCGTAGTTCGAGGGGCGATGCAGTCCAAACTCAGACTGAAATGCTCATTTTGTGCTGCGATTAGGAGGCTTCAGGTTTTTTTCTTGAGAGTAATAGAAATGAGATAAGATAAATCTTATTTTTATTTATGTTATAAAAATTAACGCATGATGTTATCTTTTTCTTGCCGTAAAGGGCAAGAAACTGCGTTTTCTTTGATTTAAAGGATTGTAAGTTTCTTCCTGGAACCTATGGATGAAAAATGTGCCTACTTTAAATGATTCTGCCTTCGGTACATAATTAAACAATAGTAAAGAAAGAGTAAATACTAGTTGATTTATCTATCATTCTTCTAAATCTTTGATCCTCGTATTACCGTGTGTCCCCTACATTGGAGCAGCAGGACATCGTCATCGGATTCTCACTTTTTTTGCGATTTCACTATTTAATGTTAGTTAATCTATCATCAATTAGCGTTTGTTGAATCAATTAGGAGGCGATTCACGGAGAGAAGAGCGGGCATTTATAACAAAAACTCAAAATTAGTAGAGGAAGTGACAAATTGCCAAGTTCACCTAGAAAATCATTCGTATCCATTGCGCTCGCGCTTTCGCTTGCGCTTGTTCCGGTCACACCCGTAATCGCCGGCAATACCGCGAAAACAGAAGACGCCTACTCGCATCAAGATAAGCTTAGAAAGAGCAAGCGGCCAGAGAGTCCAATGAATGAAGGCATCGTGCAAGTCGCCAAACCGCAGGAGTCGTCAGGCGCATCCCCTTCAGTCGCAAACCAAGCGGAGGACGTCAAATTCTCCCAAGATCGTGTCATCGTCAAATTCAAAACGAGCGTCAAAAGCGTATCGTCGTTGTCGCGCAGCATTGCGGGGAAGGTAGAGAGTCTTCGGCTGCTTCCCGGCACGGAATCCAGCCTGTTGAAAGTAAATAAGGGAACGGCTATTCTTCCACTCATTCAAGAGTTGAAGAAGGATCCCAACGTACAGTACGCAGAGCCTGATTATCAAGTTTCCTTGGCCCAGCCGGCAACGCAAATTCCGGTTCGATCCAATACGGGCAAAGCTTCACAAAAAAACGAATATCCGGAGGCTCCTGCTCCTGTAATTCCTAAATACGATGAAGAGTTTTCAGAACAATGGGCCTTAAATAATACCGGCCAAGAACTTCACCACGGCTATTACGAGGGAGGAACGCCGGATATCGATATTGATGCGCCCGAAGCCTGGGCAATCACGAAAGGCCGGAAGGAAGTTATCGTTGCTCAGATCGGTACTGGCGTCAAAATCGATGTACCGGATATTCGATTTAAAATTTGGCAAAATCCGGGCGAGATTCCCTTTGACCGCAAAGATAATGATGGCAATGGACTCATAGATGATGTGAATGGCTGGGATTTCTTCCATAAAGACAATACGGTCTTCGATGAGCGGGATCACTTCAACGATTACTTCGGAACTTTCGCCGCCGGCACTATCGCCGCGGAATTTAATCAGGGCGGGATGGCAGGCGTGGCCCCGATAGTCACGATTATGCCACTCAAGTTTCTTGCAAATGGTGGCGGATACGTATCCGATATCGTGGATGCGATCGCGTATGCCGAAACGAATGGCGCTTCTATCGCAAACTTCGATTGGGGCCTTCGCGTGTATAGCGAGGAGCTGTACCAAGCCATAAAATCCTCCTCGTTGCTCTTCGTCAGCCCTTCAGGCGATAATGATGTCGCGCAAAACAGGGATGAAATCAAACTATATCCGGGTGGATTCCATTTGGATAATGTGCTCACGGTTACCGCGATCGATAACAACGGCAATCTAAAGAAAACCTCCGGTTACGGCAAGTCAAGCGTTGACATAGCGGCTCCGGGAGTAACGGTCTTAGCCACCGCCCCAGATTATAACATCGGTTATGGGGCGCAGATTAGTAAAGCTGCGGATCCTAACGATCCAACGAAAAAAGCCTATAAAGCCATCTACAACGGTATCGGATTCGAGGAAGTTCCCGTTGGAGAAGGCTATGACCCTAACCAGCGTCAAGACATGTTTAACCAAGCCATGAATTACTTGAATGACGGCTTCGGCCCCGCGGACCAGACGAGGGTACTGTTCGTCCAAGACGAGAAGAACCCCAATGATGGCGGAATTTTTATCGAAAATGAAATGTATAAGGGCTTGCTTAACAAGGCTGGATTTACCAACTTCGATATTATTGAAGTACCGGATGGCAAAGTAGACGGTCCGTCGTTTACTACGCTGAAGGATTACGATATCGTGATTTGGTCCACGGCAATTGCTGATGGCCTAGCTGACAATCTCCTTACAGACGCCGATCAACTGGCATTAACGAAATTCTTGAATGGCGGTGGGCATCTCTTATTATCCGGCCAAGATGCGATTGACTCGATTATGGACTCTTACTTCGTACTGGACATGCTGCATATCGTATTCATGGGTGAAGGAAGGTATGGCGAAAAAGGTCTCATTACCGGCGCCCCTCATAGTATCTATAGTCAAAAATCCTACTATGTGAAGGATATAGGCATCATGACGGACACCATTATTAGCGAAGATCCGAATATTGCCCAAATCAACCTTGAAACGGTTCAAAGTTACTACTGGTTACAATCCGGTACAACCCAAGCCGCCGCCATTACATCCGGAACGGCAGCTCTTATTTTAAGCCAGTTCCCCACAATGAGCGCCGCGGATGTGAAGACACGCATGAATAACAGCGGAATGAAACTCAGTTCGCTTACGATTAAGACGGTCAGCGGCAGTATGGTTAATGCGTTTCGGGCCTTGTATGCTCATGATATTCCAGGTGTTCCGCTTCGCGATTCTTCCGTGACCAACCGGATCGACGCTTCTACCGAGCCGGAAGATGTATACGCCATCGAGATGGGGGCTGGAGAGAAATTCACTCTGTCCTTGAAAGGCGACGCGAACACCGACTTCGATCTATATTTATATGATTCATCTGCTGCTACGGTCACTAGCAAGCTCGGCATGGTGGCTTCTTCAGAAAACGAAGGAACATCGAGCGAATCGATTACCTATACCGCGCTCGAGACGGGAACTTATTATATGAACGTGAGTGCCTTCTCAGGTGCCGGCAGCTACACGTTGATCGTAAAATCAGGCAACCAGAACGGTCTTTTCCAGGATAATCATGAAGCCTTGACGTACAGCGGTCCTTGGCAATCGCTTTCCGGATCGTCCTATTCGGGTGGCTCGTCCAAGCAGCTTGACGCAGCCGGCAGCGTAGAATTCGGCTTCAATGGCAACGACATCCGGTGGATTGGAACATTAAATAACAAGCAAGGAATAGCCGATGTGTATATCGACGGCGTGAAGGTTGCCACGGGATCGCTCTACAGCGCAACGCCTAAAGAACAGCAAACCATCTTCCATTACGCGATGAACAATGGTCATCATACGATCAAGATTGTTTGGACCGGCAAGCCTGATCCTTCTGTCAAGAAGGACGGAATGACGGCGATCAACGTCGATGCTTTTATCGTCTCGAATTTGATCTTCTCTACGGCTGGGAATGCTTCCATGGTCGGACCATGGATGACCAGCTACAGCAAAAACTATACACGGAACCAACAGATATCGAGCGATAAAGCAAACAGCTCCGTAGAATATCCGTTCACGGGCACGGAAGTGACCCTATACGCCAACACGGGGAAAAACCGCGGCAAGGCGAGTATTTATATCGACAACAAGCTCGTCACTACAGTCGATATATATAGTCCGGCGACCAAATACCATGTACCGGTGTTCTCCTCCGCAGTTCTCGTCAACGGCAAGCACACGATTAAAGTAGTGAACACGGGTGAAAGGAACAATCAATCGACAGGAACGCTGGTTACGATCGATGCTCTAAATATCGTGAACTGATCTTACTGATTTACTGCTTTACTGCTTCACGCCACTAACCTGTTAGAAATGAGGAAACGAATTTGAACTTCTTACGATTCCATAAGATAACCTCCCTCCTCACCGCTGCCGTTCTATTGAGCGGCGTATGGGGCCAAAGCGTTTTCGCTGACGGTCCTGAAGCTGAAGTGAAGCCCCGTATTCCGATGGATATTTCCAAGCTGGATGCCATCGTTCAAGAGAAATTAAAACAGCAATCTGACGCGGCTTCGGCAATCAAGCAACCGATTATCGCCAAGGACATTAATACATCCTCTTCCGAAAAAATAAACGTCATCGTTCAATTGAGCTCACAGCCGGGAGCGATCGGCAAATATGCGGCTCAAATGGGGCTTCGTACGATGGGGGTCGAAGCTCTCGAACAACAAGTTCAGACCGAGCAAGCTGATTTCATCAGCAGTGTCGGTCAGCAGGGGATCGACCTTAAAGTCAACTACCGGTACGAAACGGTCCTCAATGGCATGGAAGTCACTGTTCCCGCCAATCAAATTCCGCTGATGGCCAAGCTTCCGGGCGTTGTCTCGATTCATACGAACTTAACCTATTACTCGATTCCGGAAGAGGGCAGCGCTCTCGGAGTCGACAATCCCAAATACGATAGTAACCCTTTGAAGCAAATCGGGGCCGATATCGCATGGGATAAAGGCTTGACCGGCAAAGGTGTCAAAGTAGGCGTCATCGATACCGGCGGCGATTACGTGCATCCCGATCTCAAGGATGCGATCGATCCGGCGCATATCGGTTACGACTCGTTCAATCAGGATCCTGATCCCTATGAGGACTTACCTAACCCGGCTTACGAGTACGGCGGTTCGGTTCACGGAACCCACGTATCCGGAACCATTGCCGGCCGATTCGCCAATGCATCCGCCGCGGATATGGTTCAAAAAGGGGTTGCATACGAAGCCAGTCTCTATCTGTATAAAGTGCTCGGGGGAGAGTCGGGCGCTACAGGCTCCTCCGCTCAAGTCATTGATGGCATTGAGCATGCGGTCAAAGACGGCATGGATGTCATCAACTTGTCGCTCGGCAGCGATGCCGAGAAGGACCCGGACTCTCCGGACTCAATCGCGGTCAACAATGCGGTGTTGGCTGGAGTCATCGCCGTCGTTGCTAGCGGCAACGCTGGTGCTGCGGGCCACTATTATTATTCGATGGGATCGCCAGCTTCTGCGCAGCTTGGCATTTCTGTTGCTGCCGCCACCAGCCCTAGTGCGTATTACACGACCGCGTCGGTGACAAGCACGGTTGCCGGCGAAGCCTTCACTTCCATGCCGATTATGGGGACCTGGAAGAAAGGCGAAGAGGATTTTGAAACCATGCTTGGTTCCCGAACGATCGATGCCGTCTATGTCGGGCTGGGCAGAGAAAGCGATTACCTCGACTCGAGCTTCAACCCGATTGACGTAACGGGCAAGATCGCCTATATTTCCCGCGGAGACATTACGTTCGAGGAGAAAATCAAAACAGCTACCCTGCATGGTGCGGCGGCTGCTATTATTTTCAATGGTAATTACAAGCTGGACGAGTCGATGCAACCCGTTCCCGATCTTCAGGATGAGATGACAGATAGAAACGGTCCGATCGGACCGAACGCGTCGCTTGGAGATAGCTTGCGCTATCTGCCCACCTTCGATTGGGAAGGGAAACAAGGACGCGCCATCGCAAGAAAAGTAGTAGAGCATCCAGGAGCGCCATTCCAAATTACATTTGGCGATCCGAATCAACCAGCAGAACAAACGTTTACGAGAGTCGATGTGCCTGGCGATACCGTGGCGGATTTCAGTTCCCGCGGACCGAATTCGGATGGGAATTACGGCATCAAGCCCGACGTTACCGCACCCGGCGTTAACATTTACTCTACCCTGCCCGCTTATGGGAAGGACGATCCTAGCAAAAGCTACGCAGAAGCATATGGCCGCGAGAGCGGTACCAGTATGGCCACGCCGCACGTGGCAGGCCTGGCTGCCCTCTTGAAGCAGCAGGATATGCTAGACGGCGTAGAAGACTGGTCCCCTACCGATATTCGTGCCGCTCTGGCGAATACCGCGGAAATTCTCGGTACGGATAAAACGATCAACGGCATTCAATACGATGTGTATTCACAAGGTGCCGGGCGGGTGAATATCGCCAAAGCGATGGAAACCCCGGCGGTGGTGCAAGCTGTCGATCCCATTACCATCTATGATTTGAAATTAGACCCGATCACGATCGATAGCGAAGCGAGCAGCGTAAGCTTCGGGATGATCGACCCTGCATCGGACATGCCTGTAACGAAGCCTTTGCAGGTTAAGAACTTGTCCAATAATGAAGTCGTATACGCCGCGTCCGTCGTGATGCATCCGCAAGTGACGTCCGACCCGAGCGGACCGACGCCTACTCCGGACGTGAATGATATTCATATGGAGCTCGGCGGTCTGGATGTTGGCAGCGGAAGCTTGATTACGGTTGCTCCGCACAGTAAACACGCCTTCACCTTGTCAGGTAAGGCCGAAGCCAGCGACGAGATTGGCGTTGCGGAAGGGGTATATGAAGGTCATATTTTGCTCGAAAGCGCGGGAGACCCTTCGTTACCGGCTTTGCATTTGCCGTTTGTTATTCACATTGGGGAGAATTCGGATGATAACGAGCTGGGATTCCAGAATGTAACCTTATCCAGTCCTTATCTTTATTCCGATTCGACCATCGATCTATCAGTAGATGTCAGGTCGAATAAATTCGATTTGATCGAACTTTTGGTTTATAATTTGGCTGGCGAAGGCTTAGGCGTATACAATATAACCATGGATTTTGATGAAAAGAAGAATAATTACAATCCGCTCCCTAGCGGTAAATTAACGGTATCGGATATCGATACCAGTTATGGCTATGCTTACGATGTAGATTCCAATTATTATACGGAAGACTTATCGGAAGGACTCTATTCTTTCATGCTCGTTGGCGTAGATTTAGACGATGCTACCTTGGCGATCAAGGATAGCGCTGTTGCTTGGAAATCGTTCTACGTCAAGCCCGGACCGGCGCCAGACGGCAACGAGCCCGAACCGACGCCTGGCTCTGGCGGCGGTCCTGTATTTGGCGGTGGTTCAGACCCAGTACCGGCAGCGCCGGCTGGTAATCAAGAACTCATCGACTCGGTTGTTCCGAATGGGCAAACTACGTTTGAATTGCCTGCTGCAACCGAACCGAAAGGAACGCAATTGGGCGTAAACGTGAAGGACGACGATGTGCAAGAAGCAGTGGCAGCGGCCAAGGATACACCGGTTTCCTTCCTTGTGAACGTTTCCTCGGAGGAGCTGGATGAAGCGGAGCTTCAGCTTACAAGCTCACAAGTGAGTCAGCTGCGGCACGCGCCGAAGAATAGCTCTCTTGTGTTTACATGGAACCACGCAACCATTGCAACGCCGATTTCAGCGCTCGCTAATGTGCCCAATGGCTCCGATTATAGGGTCCGTATTGCCAAGGACGCACCAAGCGTGTCCAAGTTCGAACGGAAGTATGAGAAGTCCAAAGTCATCGGCACGCCTTATGCCTTCGAGGCAGTAACCGTTGATCATGGCACTGAGACTCCGCTTCCTTTAGAAGAAAACCAGGCGTTCAAACGGTCATTCCTGGTTGAACAAAGCGTAGACGCTGGTCATACCGGTGCCTTGTACATCGAAGGAAATAACGTTTACGCGGTGCCTGCGTTGTTTACTCGAACTTCCAAAGGACAAACGATCGTTACCGTAAGTCGTCCAGGCTTCTCGACTTACGCTGCGGTCATTCGAACTGCTGCATTCGAGGATATCGATAAATCGTGGGCGAAGACCCAGATTCAGTTTCTTGCCGATAAATTCATTCTAAGCGGCACTTCCGTGGCGGCCTATGCGCCGAAGAAGAACGTAACGCGTGCCGAGTTCACTTCCATGCTCGTTCGTTCACTCGGATTACAGAAAACGACAACACCTGTGCAGTTCAGCGATGTGAACAGCGATGCATGGTATGCTCAAGACGTAGCTGCAGCATACAAAGCCGGTCTTGTTTCCGGCTCCGGGGGGAAATTCAATCCGAATGCTGCAATCAGCCGTCAAGATTTGACCGTGATTCTTGCAAAGGCAATGAACCTGTTAGGCCTCTCCCAGCCGGTTGGAGCTCATCCATCGTTTAAGGATGCGGAACAATTCAGCAGCTACGCGAAAGAGAGCATCGAGATGGTTACCGAAGCAGGATTCATGCAGGGGGTTCAACTAAACGGAAGCAGCTACTTCCAACCTAAGCAGCCTACCACGCGTGAAGCCGTCGCTATCGTACTGAGTAACTTGCTCAAAAGCGCAAAATTAATTAACGAATAAAAGTATGTAAGATGGCTCCTGATTTCATCGGGAGTCATCTTTTTTGTTAAGCAATTTGTTCGGTTAAAACGCGAATGACCCGCAAGAATGGCACTATTCTCAAAGTGTCCATTTTACGGGTCAAAGTTAATTCGAGCGGATATCCGAAGTTTCGGGAGATGCTGCTTTTGTTTTTTGGCGTTTATGTAATTTATGCGATACTCCCCATTCATGCATCGTGATCAGAACCAGTTCTAAGCTTTTTCCGTATTCCGTGATGGAATACTCGACTTTTGGAGGAACCTGAGCGTAAACAATTCGTTCGACAATATCTTCTTCCTCTAACTCGCGCAGCTGCTTCGTAAGCATCTTTTGTGTGACGCCAGGGATCGCACGTCTTAATTCTCCAAACCGAATCGTATCGGACTTTAATAAATGAAATAGAATAATAGGTTTCCACTTACCGACAAGTATATCTAACGCATCGTCGACAAGGCATAGTTCCGGATCAAATTTGATTGTCATCGCAAAGCTCCTTATTGTCTTTGGTTAATGATGCTAGCTAGGTTTATTATGTTACGAAGATATCAATTGCGCCAGTAGTTTCATTGGTGTTTCATAGTATCCTCTAAGAAACTAGAGGGTGTGAGAAAACCCTGAAGCCGTCTTTCAGTTTCCTTTTGTAAACTATGTCACATTAATGTGCGTACTTAAGTTTTGGGTTATTAGGTGCCATAATAGTGTGCATAGAACTTCCCAATCGTTCTTATAGCAAAAGCAGCAATAATCACATCCGTAGAGAAGGAAGGTTGGTCTAAGATGGAACAATATCGTATCGATTCGAACAAAGGTTTGGAATTTGGTATTTACACGTTAGGTGATCATATTCCCAACCCTCATACCGGAAATCGGATTTCTGCCGAACAGCGCATACGTGAAATTATCGAATTATCCAAGCTGGCTGATCAGGCGGGCATCGATTTCTTTAGTGTAGGCGAAAGTCATCAGGAACATTTCACGACGCAGGCGCATTCCGTTGTTATTGCCACGATCGCCCAAGCGACGAAGAATATAAAAATCGGAAGTTCGTCGACGATCATTAGCACGTCGGACCCGGTTCGCGTTTACGAAGATTTCGCGACCATAGACCTCATTTCGGGAGGACGCGCGGAAATTATTGCTGGACGGGCATCACGCGTCGGGCTTTTCGATCTATTGGGCTATGACGTTCGAGATTACGAAGAGCTCTTCGAAGAAAAATTCGAGCTTCTAGTTAAATTAAATCAAGAAGAAACGATCACCTGGAACGGGAAATTCCGCGCGCCGTTGAATAAAGCTAACGTATACCCAAGACCTAAACACGGCTCGCTGCCGATTTGGCGTGCGGTAGGCGGGCATCCGGCCAGTGCAATCAAAGCGGGATATGCGGGCGTGCCAATGATGCTCGCTACATTAGGTGGGCCGGCTTCCTCCTTTAAAACTTCGATAGATGCCTATCGGGAAGCCGCGAAGCAAAGCGGATTCAGTCCTGAGAAGCTTCCAGTCGCAACCGCCAGCTTATTCTATGTGGCCGAAACGACGGAGCAGGCGATAAGCGGAGCCTACCCTCATGCGAACGCTGCACTTCAGTTAATTAATGGCGCTAATTATTCAAAACAACACTTTGCCCAGGGAGTCAATCTACGCGATGCCATGATGGTCGGTACGCCGGAAAGCATCGTCGAAAAACTGCTCTATCAGTACGAGCTGTACGGTCATCAGCGTTTTATCGCTCAAATGGATGTCGGCGGAGTTCCTTTTGAACAGCTTATGAAAAGCGTCGAAGTCATCGGATCGAAAATTTTGCCTGCCATTCGCAAATATACAGCTAGAAAAGAGGGGGATTAAAGTGAAGGTAGTCGGCATATCAGGCTCGAAGGTTGGCTCCAAGACCCGAACTGCAATGGACTATACAATGAATGAATTTGCTAAGAAGTATCCTGAGGCTGAAATATCGCTTATCGACTTGGCCGATTATGACATTCCATTTAGCGATGGCCGCAATTACTTGGATTATGATGGCGATGCGGGTTATGTAACGGCGAAAATCATGAAAGCCGACGCAATAATCATTGGCACTCCGATTTTTCAGGCATCAATACCCGCTACATTAAAAAATATATTCGATTTGCTGCCTGTGAACGCCTTCCAAGATAAAATCGTAAGCATGGTAGTAACAGCAGGCACGCCGAAACATTATCTAATGGTCGAGCAGCAACTAAAACCCATACTTGCCTATATGAAAGCCCAAATTGTTCAAACCTTTGTGTTTATAGAAGAAAAGGATTTTCATCGCAAAGAAATTATTAACGATGACGTCATTTTTCGTATTGAACGTTTGACAGAGGATACATTTGTTTTAACTGAAACGTATAAAAAAATTCGAGAAGAGAAGGAAGCGAGCTATAATTTCTAACTAACCGATCCTCAAGAGAAAGGGACATGCAGGACTAACACCTGCGTTGTCCCTTTTCGTTTGTCAAAAAAATAAAATAATCGCTTGACTTAAAGTCGACTTTAAGGTTTAAAGTGGTTTTTGCAGCCGGCGCAAAACATTTATGAAGGTTCAAATACAAGTTCAAAGGAGAGTTACAGCATGAGAACGATCGATCACATTTATATAAACGGGAAATTCGTGAAGCCGCATGGCACGGAAGTAATGGATATTATTAATCCTGCTAACAAGGAAGTAATCGGCAGAGTGACGCTTGGGGATGAGCAGGATACTCGTGATGCAATTGCAGCGGCGAAGGCAGCTTTTAAAACCTTCGCCAAGACGTCGATCGAAGAACGGGCTCACATGCTGCAGCGTCTGCATGATGTAATTATCGAGAAGTTTGACTTATTGAATGAGGCGGCGGTCGAAGAATATGGAGCTCCGGCCGCCGCAACAGCCGGACGTACCATGTATGCGGCCAAAAACTTCCTTCATAATCTAGATGTCATGAAAGAATTCCAATTCGAGAAGCGAATCGGTAAAGCAAAAGTCTCGCTTGAACCGCTGGGCGTTATTGGTCTGATCACGCCTTGGAATGCGAATTACACGCATATCTCCACGAAGCTGGCTCCTGCGATTGCGGCAGGGTGCACGGTCGTCATCAAAGCGAGCGAGCTAAGCGCCATTCAAACGCAAGTAATCGCGGAATGCTTCCACGAAGCCGGTATTCCGGCCGGCGTCATCAACTTCGTTAACGGCAGAGGCGATGTGGTCGGCGCGGAATTGACCCGTCATCCGGATGTCGCGATGATTTCGTTCACGGGTTCCACGAATGTTGGCAGAATCATTGCCCGGGACGGTGCCGCAACGATGAAGCGACTCGTGCTAGAGCTTGGAGGCAAGTCGCCAAACGTGATTCTCGACGATGCCGATTATCAAAAAGCTATTCCGCTGGCTGTCATGACCGCTTTCAGCAACAGCGGACAAGCCTGCCATGTCGGATCGCGATTAATCGTTCCCGAGCATCGCTTGGAGGAAGTTAAGCAGCTGGTGATCAAAACGGTGGAAGGCATCAAAGTGGGGAACCCTTGGGAAGAAGGAACGTTTATCGGTCCGATGGTCAGCCAGAAGCAGTATGAAACAGTCCAACACTATATCCATCTTGGTGTAGAACAAGGCGCTGAATTGATCATCGGCGGCTCGGGGCATCCGGAAGGCTTGGATAACGGCTACTATGTCAAGCCTACCGTATTTGCGAATGTCACCATGGACATGACGATTGCCAAGGAAGAAATTTTCGGACCTGTCCTTTCGATCCTGAGCTACAAAACAGAAGAAGAAGCGATCGCGATTGCTAACGATACGATCTATGGCTTGTCCGCCTATGTCAGCTCCAGCAATCTGGAGAGAGCGAATGATGTTGCATCCCAGATTGTATCGGGCCGAGTACTCATTAACGGTTTGTACGACGAGCCGAAGGCGCCGTTCGGAGGATTTAAACAGTCCGGTATTGGAAGAGAATGCGGCATTTACGGTCTTGAATCCTATGTCGAACCCAAAACAATCCTAGGTCACGATGCTGTACCGCAATAATATCGGATAAGTTTCAGTAGGTTACGCTGGCAGCAGCATGGGGTCCCCCAGAGGGGGGTTCCCTTCTTGTCTGTTCCAGTTCACCAAGAATAAGACTTTTTATCATCGGAAAAACTATCCTCAAATTAAGAAATGAGAGGATAATTACAGGTGCGTACACTTAATCAGCATTTTATTAACGGGCAATTCGTACAATCAATTGGCACGGATGTTCAGGAATTGGTAAACCCCGCTAATAAAAAAACGATCGGAACACTCGTTCTTGGGAACGAGCACGATGTACAATTGGCCATCGCAGCTGCCAAAGAAGCATTTAAATCGTTCGCCAAAACAACGGTAGATGAACGAATCCAGATGCTTCAGAGACTACACGATGCCATTATGGCAAGAGAAGAGGAGCTAACCAGAGCGGCTGTCGAAGAATATGGTTCTCCGGTAAAGCCATCTAAAGGCCGTACCACCTTCGCTGCGCTGACCTGCCTTTATGCCAAGGAATCCTTGAAACGGTTTTCCTTCGAGAAAATGCAGGGTACAACCAAAATTATTCTTGAGCCATTGGGCGTCATAGGCGCAATAACGCCATGGAACGCCAATTATACGCATATTTGCAATAAAATAGCCCCGGCCATTGCTACGGGATGCACGATTGTCTTAAAACCTAGCGAACTTAGCGGACTGCAGACGCATCTATTAATGGCATGCATAGCCGATGCGAAATTGCCGGCAGGTGTCGTGAATATTGTGAATGGAACGGGCCAAATCGTAGGGGCAGAACTTGTCCGGCATCCGGATATTGCCAAAATATCCTTTACCGGATCGACTCCTGTCGGAAAAATCATTTGTAAAGATGCATCCGGCACGCTCAAAAGATTGGCATTAGAGTTAGGCGGGAAAAACCCCAACATCATCCTGGATGATGCCGATTTCTCCAAAGCCATTCCAATGGCTATTACCATCGCGTTCAGCAATACGGGTCAAGCCTGTCATGCAGGCACGAGATTGTTAGTTCCTGAGAACCGATTGGACGAAGCGAAGGAACTGTTAAAGCAAGCCGTTGCTTCAACCAAAATCGGAAATCCCATGGATGAAGACTCTGTATTAGGTCCACTTGTTAGCCAAAAACAATACGATACCGTACAGCGCTACATCCAAGCCGGGATTGACGAGGGGGCAGAATTAATCGTTGGCGGACTAGGTCATCCTGAGGGATTGGATGAAGGGTTTTATGCGAAGCCAACCGTGTTTGCCCACGTAACGAATGATATGAAAATCGCCAAAGAGGAAATTTTCGGTCCGGTTCTTTCGGTCATTTCCTACAGAACAGAAGAAGAAGCGATTGCCATTGCGAATGACACGGTATTTGGTTTGGCCGCTTATGTTAGCTCCACGGATATGGAAAGAGCACGGCGAGTAGCTTCGCAAATTATCGCTGGGCGTATTTTGATCAACAAGGCCGTCCAAGATGATCCCTATGCACCGTTCGGCGGATTCAAGCAGTCCGGTTTGGGCCGAGACTCCGGCGTATACGGTTTGGAGGAGCATGTCGAGCCGAAAGCCATACTCGGGTATGAAGCTCATTAAGCGGACAAGGCCATGACGGGAACACCAGGCTTCATCTCATAACGATGCCTCAGCCCGGTTGTAACCAGCTTAGCCATTTCGTTTTAGTGGCTGAAAGGAGCAGGCCCTCATGAATAAAAGCTTTAAAATAACTTTGCTAGCGCTGGCGGTTACATCAACTCTGGCGCCCATGCTAGCGGCACCGGCAGTCAAGCTTCTTATGCTCGACTTCACAGAGGCGAATACGGTGCTTATTCAACTCGTCGTCACGTTCGCGTCGTTCTTTATTTTGCCGAGTTTGCTGATTGGAAACCTATTGTCCAGATGGCTTTCGAAGAAAACGCTTCTTGTCATCGGATTGATCTTATATGTCATTGGCGGAGTTGGCCCCGCATTAATGAATTCAATTGGAGGCATTCTGACCCTGCGCGCGGTATTGGGTCTCGGCATCGGCTTAATTACACCGCTGATGAATGCAATCGTCGCCGAGTATTTTGATGGCGAGGAACGCTCCAAAATGAACGGTCTCACTGTCGGAGTAAATGGACTCGGAGGCGCCTTCTTCCTCATAATTGGCGGAGCAATTACGGCATTAGGATGGAGAGGCGTGTTTTGGACTTATTCTTTCGGCATCGTTTTGCTGATCCTGGTACTGGCTTTTATTCCTGGCGGCAAACCGGTTATTACTAGAGGCGAGACCGCTAGCGACGTGAAATTGTCCTTGCCTGTCGGTGTTTATGCAGTTGGCTTGTTAACCACAGGTCTTATGGTGCTGTATTATGTCATTCCGACAAACCTGGCTTCTTTTGTCGTAGATAACCATCTTGGAAACTCCGCAACGTCGGGTTATTTAACAGCTGTTTCGTTCATATTCGTCTTTTTCGCCGGAATCATCGGAGCCAGACTCCAGCATTTATTGAGAAAAGGCTCCGTTGCCTTTATTTTATTTTTATTTGGTGCAGCGTTTTTGTTGTTGGGCGAGGCGCATAACCTATGGATGGTTGCTGCTGCGGTAGGTATCGTTGGATTCGGATTTGGTTTTGCTTACCCCATTTTGTTGAGTAAAATGGCGATCGTTGCAACGACTGCTCATCGAACGCTGGCTATCATGCTTATGACCGCATTTGCGAATGTAGGTCAGTTTATTTCGCCGCTTATCACAAACGGCATTCAATCGGTCTTGGATCTCAATTCCATTCGCGGCGTCTTACTCCTCATAGGGGTGCTTGTAACAGGTTTATTCATCGTCTCCGTTATTCGAGTGATCGTCAGCAAAAAGGAACTTGTTAAAGCTTAAATCTACTATACAGAGGGGGAGCGAAAGAATGGGAACGGGAATTACGATAAAAGAGGCTTCCGAGCAATTGGGGATCCCCGCTCACACGATTAGGCATTACGATAAAGAAGGCCTTATACCTTTCCTGGGACGCGACGAACATGGAAATCGTATCTTTAAGCCCCAGGATGTAGAATGGATCAAGCTCATGACCTGTTTCCGCGTAACCGGCATGCCGATAATTCAACTTAAGAAAATTGTAGATCTGGCTCTTCAGGGGGAGTCTACTTTGGAGTCCAGAAAGCAAATTCTAGAGCAGCATAAAGAAGAATTAAACAAGCGGCAGCGGGAACTGGACCTCGCTTTTGAAGCGGTTAATCGGAAGCTTGAGCGTTACAGAGAGATTCAGAAAGGGACAACCAGTGAGGAGTCGGCTTTCCGGATGGAATAAGGATCTTCTTAGCTCAGCTAATAAAACAGATGGCCTCTGAATTTATCGGGGGCCATCTTTTTTTATGATTGGTAAGGCTCGATCCGAGAACGCCTATCGCTTTGCATTAAATCATAGTATACAACGCATTCTAATAGCATCTAAATACGCTGGCTGCAGGCAAAGACGCATTCAAGCTCTCCGCCTATCAGGTCCCAGCACAATTCGCCTTTATTCTTATAGCTTCGATATCCTTTCAAAACCGCTTGACAACTGGACCGTGGTCCGGTTATATTGGGTGATGTAAAGCGGATCACGGTCCGGTTGATTGTATTTTACCCCTATACAGATAGCGGGTCAATAAGCTAGGGACGTATGTGACCATAGTCTGTTGGTTGTGTTTCCAATATCTTTATTAATTGAAGGAGGAAGAACAATGTCTAATCAATTCCAAGGAAACAACAAAAAAATCGGTGTAGGTGTTGTCGGAGCAAGCGCGACAAATCCAGGATGGGCGGTATTCGCTCATCTACCTGCTATCCAAAACTTGCCTGATTACGAATTGCGCGCCGTAAGCACCAGCAGACGCGATTCCGCCGAAGCGTCGGCCAAGGAGTATGGTGTGGTCGGTTACGATAACTATCAGGATATGATTAATGATCCGAATGTGGATCTGATCGTCATTGCTACGAATGTGGATACGCACTACAATATCGCTAAAGCCGCGATTGAAGCCGGTAAAATGGTGTTCAGCGAATTTCCGTTAGGCGTGACTACAGAAGAAGCGTACGATCTAGCTTCTCGCGCGAAAGCAGCAGGCGTTCGGACGATGGTCGGAACGCAGGCCAGATTTTCGCCGGCAATTCAATATGCGCATGATCTGGTCAAAGAAGGTTATATCGGAGAGGTCCTGTCTACAACGATGAATGGAACATCGTTGATCTGGGGTCCTGTTACACCGAAGAAATTCGCTTATACGTATGACGTCACCAAAGGCGCGACTTTGTTAACATCGCCGACTTTGCACGCGATCGACGGCCTGAATTATGTGCTTGGCGATTACGATAACGTGTCGGCGAAGTTCGCGATCCGCTTCCCGGAAGTGAAAGTTTTGGAAGATGAATCGACGGTTAAAGTAACGGCGCCGACTCACTTGGCTATTACGGGTACGCTGACGAGCGGTGTTCTTTCTACCGTCGTATACCGCGGCGAGACTTCGCGAGATGCCGACATGCGTTGGGAAATCAACGGCAGCAAAGGACAACTGGTTATCATTGCGGAAAATAACGGCAATATTCAAAATACCGCGTTGAAACTGTTTGGAGGCGTCGGCGAACAAACGAACTTAACCGAAATGGAAGTTCCGAGCAAATATTTCGATATCGTTAAAGACATTCCGGACGGACCGAGCAAGCTTGGCAACGTTGGATATGTCTATGCAAGCTTCGCCAAAGATCTTCGCGAAGGCACGCAAGTAACACCTGATTTCGCGCATGCCGTTAAGCGTCACCGCCTGGCAGATGCGATCACGAAAGCGAATGAGACAGGTACGACTCAGAAAGTAGATAACTCGAATCCGCTTTAATGCCATTCAAATGTTCATAAGAGGTGGGGGAACTTGTGGTTCCCCCATTTTATTTTGAGGGTGGCTGGTCGGCTTCTAAGATCGTACTAAGCCTATGAGGGGGATTGAAAAATGACAGCTGCCTACGCCAAATCATTTCAAGGCGTGCCTTTATCCATTCTGGATACGACCAATATCGTTGCCGGCGGCAATGCGAGGGAAACGCTGCTCAATAGTGCCGATTTGGCGCAAAAGGCTGAAAATTGGGGCTATTATCGCATCTGGTTCACCGAGCATCACAATATTCCAGCCATTGCGAGCTCAGCTACTTCTGTCGTGATGGGGTATATTGCAGCGGCGACGAAGCGAATTCGAGTGGGTTCAGGCGGTATTATGCTGCCCAATCATGCGCCCTTAGTAATAGCAGAGCAGTTCGGTACCTTGGAATCCATGTATCCGGGCCGCATCGATCTTGGCTTAGGCCGGGCGCCCGGCAGTGATCCGGCCACCTCGGCTGCGCTTCGCCGAGGTCGTGGTACAGGCGAGGACTTCCCGCAATTGCTGCAAGAGTTGAGAGGTTATTTTCAAGATAACGCCTCGGCCAGCGTGCGCGCATACCCGGGGACAGGACTTTCGATTCCGATTTGGCTGCTAGGCTCAAGCGATTTTAGCGCTCGGCTCGCCGCGGAGTTAGGGCTGCCGTTTTCTTTTGCAAGTCATTTTGCTTCCGATTTCACGATTCCGGCTGTTCAATTATATCGCGAATTATTCCGACCATCCAATGTCTTAAGCAAGCCTTATGTCATGGTCGGAATGAATGTGACCGTCGCGGAGACGAATGAACGGGCTCACTATTTGGCCTCGACTCAGAAGCAGATGTTTTTGGGCGTATTCAGCGGAAAAATGACGCCGCTCATGCCGCCGGTTGAAGATATGAGGCAGATCGCATCCGAGGAAGAGATTTTCATGCTCGAGCATAACTCGATGTATCGCAGCCTAACGATCGGAGATCGTGATAAATTGAAAACGAGCATGCAGAAACTGCTGCAGGATACTTCTGCCGATGAGATCATTATTACGACACAAATCTACGATCATCAAGACCGGCTTCGTAATTATGAAATCATCGCTGAACTGCTGGACTAATTTGGTTCGACGCGATACAGGGCGAGCAAACGCGATAGTACCGCTGGAACGAGATGCACGTGGTTTCGAATCGTGCTTCGCGAATTTTAGCGATAGTTATATTTGTATAATAATTTCATCTCAATATCAAAATAACTCAAATGTGCGAAGGGAGATCAATCATGTCGATATCTACAATGAAAGCCGCGATTTTGGAGCAATTCAAAGAACCATTTATCATCAGGGAAATACCACGGCCTGTTGCACGAAAAGGGGAAGTGGTTGTTAGAATCAAAGCGAGCGGCGTGAATCCACTTGATTTAAAAACGCGCGATGGCGCAGCCGCACATACCCGCACGACGACCCCTGCAATTTTAGGGCTTGATATGGCGGGGATCGTCGAAGTAGTTGGAGAAGGTGTTTCTGGATTCAAGCCTGGAGATGCCGTTTTCGGCATGACTGGCGGCGTCGGCGGTATTCAAGGATCTTTGGCGGAATATGCTGCGGTGGACGCAGCCTTACTGGCTAAAATGCCGTTAAAAATGTCGATGCGAGAAGCAGCCGCTTTGCCGTTGATCGCCATTACTGCATGGGAAGCCCTCATTGATCAAGCAAAGGTACAGTCGGGGCAAAAAGTACTCATTCACGGTGGAGCAGGAGGCGTCGGTCATATTGGTATCCAACTTGCCAACATGCGAGGCGCTAACGTGTTCGCGACCGGATCTGAAGTGAGTCAAACCGTCATCAAGAATCTAGGTGCGACGCCGATCGATTACACGGTCGCATCGGTAGAAGACTATGTACAAGCGCACACTGGCGGAGAAGGCTTCGATGTCGTGCTGGATACCGTTGGCGGCATAACGTTGGATAATTCTTTCCATGCCGTTAAGAAGTATACGGGCCACGTGGTCAGTATACTTGGCTGGGGAACGCATAGTCTCGCGCCTCTTTCTTTCCGTGCGGGAACTTATTCGGGGGTATTTACACTTATGCCCTTGCTTACCGGCAATGGGCGCGCGCATCATGGCGAGATTCTCCGCGAAATCGCGGCATGTTATGACCAAGGCAGGTTAAAACCGATTTTGAACGATCGGTTGTTTACCTTTGATCAAATCGAGGATGCTTATCGCGCTATGGGTGATAAGCAAGGCGGGAAAATCGTAGTGAGTATCGATTAACCGTAAAACGGTAAATTACATGATCAATCAAAGAGTGCTGTCCGAGGCGTTTGAACGCTACGGGCAGCACTCTATTTTTGTTTGTTCTTATCGCATACCAATTACAGGGATCGTACGTATAGATTTGAAAAATTGGTGAGAAGCTATTGTTGCAGGTGAGGTGAGCGAGGTGTGTCATGTTGGATGTGTTCATTTCTAAGGATCAGACAATAAGTCAGATGTTAGCGGAGAACGAACGAATGCTGAGGCAATTGTTCAATGCCTGTTTCGATATAACATTCCGGCCATTTCATCCATCCGATGGTCAAGCTGCATTACTTGTTTATATTGCCGGTCTAGCTGACACGGACAAGATAAATAATGAACTGTTCCGACCTGACACCCCTGAGCAATGGAAGGGTCTGTTTACGGATATTCATTTATCATCTGTTGCCTCAAGCGATGTAACGCAGTCCATGCAGGAAGCGGTCGAGCGATTGCTTCAGGGACAAACAGCCTTATTTGTTGAAGGTCGTTCTGACTGCATTTTTCTGGACTTGAAGGCAAAGAATGGACGAAGTATTCAGGAACCGGCGTTCGAACAAACGATTCGCGGTCCTCGAGACAGTTTTACGGAACAAATCGAAGTCAATGTGATCCTTATTCGCAAAAGAATACAATCGACGAGACTCAAGCTGGAATCGATCACAGTCGGCTCGATATCAAAAACAAGACTCATTATCGTTTATTTAGAGGGTATTGTTGAAGGGAAAGTCTTGAGCCAAGTCAAGGAACGGATTGGCCGCATTCATACAGATGCTATTCTGGAATCGGGTTACATCGAAGAATTGATCGAAGACGTGTCGTTTACGCCGTTTCCCCAAATTCAAATGACGGAGCGCCCGGATATTGTTGCAGCAAATTTGCTCGAGGGCAAGGTCGTCCTGCTAACCGACGGTACGCCTAATGCGCTGATTGTTCCAATGACGTTTTGGGCGACCTTTCAATCAGCGGAAGACTACTATGAAAGATTCATCTTCGCTTCCCTTATGAGATGGACAAGGTTGATCCTATTCGCTATATCGCTTTATCTTCCCTCGTTGTTTGTGGCTATCACGACATTTCATTCCCAGTTGATGCCAACGAATTTTTTATTCAGTCTCACCTCAGCTCGGGAGGGAGTACCTTTCCCTAGCGTGATTGAAGCGTTGTTAATGGAATTTATGTTCGAGGGTCTGCGAGAAGCAGGTATTCGCTTGCCCAAGGCGACTGGTTCTGCCGTCAGCATCGTTGGCGCCCTCGTGATCGGCCAAGCCGCCGTTCAAGCTGGAATCGTATCCGCTCCAATGGTAATTGTCGTTTCCGTGACCGGAATCGCTTCGTTCGCTATCCCTCGTTACAACATGAGCATTGCTTTTCGCATTTTAAGGTTTCCGATGCTCCTGCTTTCGGGAATGTTTGGATTGTATGGGGTTGCGATGGGCACGATCGGTTTACTTGTACACTTGGCCCGTCTGGAATCGTTCGGCGTACCGTATCTGTCTCCAGTTTCGCCTTTGCGGCCTCAGGGATTGAACGATGTGTTCGTTAGACCACCAAGGTCCAAAAATAAACGGTTTAGCAGTAGATATGCAAGCGTCCAGGAGGAAGACAGGCGATGAGGTGTAAAGGAATAACATTCTTTATGCTGCTAATGTTAGTCTCCATGTTGTGCGGCTGCTGGGACCGAAAAGAACTGAACGACCAACTTTTTGATTTGGCAGGCGGCATCGATTTGGACAGTAGTAAAAGTAACCACTATCTCATTAGCGCACAGATGTTCATTCCCGCTAAAACCGGAGAAGGACAGGAGTCATCGAAATCGACTTATTTTCTAGAGACGAGCCGAGGCAGAAACATTTACGACGCAATTGATAAGATGCAGCGCTATTTGTCTCGATCCATGACCCGTGCGCACAGGGGCAATCTTTTCATCGGAGAGAAGCTTGCCCGCACTGGGATTTCCGAAATTTTGGACTCCTATACACGCGATCCAAATAGTCGGATTCGGACTGATTTATGGGTTGTTAAAGACGGCACTGCGCTCGAATTAATGAAGGTAAAGTATCCATTAGAGAAACTGCCAGCGATGGCACCAATCAAGATCCATCAGGCTGCGGGAGGAGAAGTCGGAACCTCCTTGGTCGAGTATTTGATGGCTTCAAGAGGAGCAGGCAGTTTTCCAACACTACCGGTCGTGAAGATGATTTCCAAACCGGGTCTCGGCACTCGGACGATGACGTTTTATGGACGCGCCGTATTCAATCATGACCATAAACTACTGGGGTATTTGGACTACGATGAAGCGCACAACAGGGGATGGATCATCGGATTAATCAATAATGCCGTGCTTACAACCGAAATACCAGATCTGGTGACCGGGTTCGTTTCTCAACCGAAAAGCAAAATCCGAACCACGCTGTTGAAGTCAGGAGCCGTTAAGGCAGAGATTTTCATCAAAGGGCAGATCACTGTGAAAGAAAACGACTCTTCCCTTGATTTTTCAGAACAATCGAATCTTTTGAAATTGCAGCGATCTTTCAATCAGGAAATGAATAAGGAAATGATACAGCTTATCCATAAGGTGCAGAAAAACTTAAAGGCGGACGTGCTCGGCATTGGTGAGGTGGTTTATCGGCAACATCCGACTTATTGGAAGCAGAACAAAGAAAAGTGGGATGCAAAATTCGTGGAATCCGAAATCATAGTCCGTCCAAGACTGGAGATCAAACGAATCGGACTGCAAGGTTCGCCGGTACATGTAAAATGAAAGTTGGGCTCACATGAAACTTTCGACGAGTCAATTGTTTTGGCTCCTTACGACGATGGAGATCGGCATGACTGCGTTGTTGACGATCAGCGATACCTTTAAGGAAAGTGGACAAGCCGCTTGGATGTCAGTTATCCTGGCTGTTTTATCAAGCCTGGTCGTAACCTATATTTCACTCAAACTATGTATATTGTTCCCCGGCCAAACCTTCGCAGAGTTTGCTCCTGTTATTATCGGGAAATGGTTTGGCAATCTGCTTTTGATTCTGTATCTTGCGGTATGGTATTCCGTAGGGGGCATCATTCTTCGGGAGTATTCGGATTTCGTGCATATGGCATTGTTTTCGAAAACTCCTGTGTGGGTCGTAATGGTCATGATGATTGCAGTGATGCTCTTTGCCGGGTGGCATACAAACATTAGGGCGTTGCAGCGAGATTATCGGTCCATTTATAGTTGGAACCATCATGTTAATTACCGCTTTTTTGGCAAAAGACTTCCACCCATTACTGCTGTTTCCACTCCTACCTATGCAAGGTCTTAGCGCGTTGACGAAAGGAAGCCTTGGCGTGTTTTCGTTTTTAGGGGAATCGGTGGTGGTTGTAATGTTGATTGGAATCGTCTCTCCAAGACAAAAGGTTATCGCTGCTGCGACTGGAGGAGTTGCTTTAGCCGGCATGCTGCTTGTGGTGATGACGCTCAGCATTTGCATGGTCATCGGTCCTGTCTTACCAGGAGATTTTATTTATCCGATGTATTCAGTCATACAATACGTATCGGTCATGGAATTTATTCAAAATATCGACGTACTGGCGGTCATCGTTGTGATTTTCAGTATTTTTATTAAATTGTCCCTCTATTTGTTCGTTACCAGCTATGGGACGGCCAAACTCTTTAGAATCTCCAAGTGGAAACGAATGACTGGAGTGTCTGCGATCATTTTTTTTCTAATAGCTATGTACCCAGAAAACTTGGTGGAATCGCAAGTGGCTTTCCCGATATTTTGGAAAAAAATTGTGCTGCCGATCTTTATTGTCGGAATTCCACTTCTGTTGCTTTTAGTCGGTATGTTTAAAAAGCGGAGAGGTAAGCTAACCATGCCATAATGATTAAATGAATGGCGATAATGGTTCAAAAACACATACGAAAAAAAGGGGCCGCTAAACAGCAGTCCTATTTATCGTGAATTTCAATACTTGATTTGCTCTTGCTACGATAAGTTAGCGGGGAAACAAGGGATCAACATAAACATTGAGTATCCGTTGTCGAATGTCGGTTGGTGAATATTTTCGGTGTTCTTTAAGGAATATATATACAGATGGCTGCATTGTAGCCATCAGAGCATCAGCCATGAAAATCGGGTCCAGTACAACCCCCTGGTTTGTTGCAGCGACTGCTTCCAGTACTTTCAGAATAACAGAATGAATAGCTTCATAATGCTCAGAGTAGATAGGGGAGCTCTGTTGCTCACCGCTTGCTATGTCCGTTTGTATCACGGCTAGAATCGAGGAGTGCGTCTCCAAGGAATCCAAATGATAGGTGAGTACGGTTTCCAATTGCTCACGCAGCGGGATTTGAGTGTTTTTTGACAAATAATTATTCATTTTCTCATGGTTCCTTATGCAACTTTCTCCAATAAGATCCCAACAAAGCTCACCCTTATTTGTATAACTGCGATATAAGGTTCCCTGTCCGACACCAGCTTCTCTGGCGATCTGACGCATACTTACATGCTCCACGCCATACTCAGCAAATAGTGCAGCTGCCTTCTCTAAAATGATTTGTCTTCGTTGTTCTGCATCTTTTCGTAGTGTACGTTCTTGCGTCATGTCATCATCCCCTCGGGAAATATATGAATCCCATCGATAAACGGAAGGTTGTGGTGATTACAGATAAGCGAATCGCGTTCCACTTATGGTTGACTACATGGTACCTGTTTAGTCGTCTGCGGTCAATACTATGGTTTCCGCTAATGCAAGTTACCCCTTTGGAGCGCTATCGAGCGTCCAAAGGGGTAACTTTTTCATTCATTAGTTGTCAAACGGTATTACTTGCCGGTTACAGGATTCGTATTAGGATTCCAGTTTGCGAGAGGATCCATACGGAATCGGGTTAGAACCACGCTGCTAATTTTCCAGACGCCATCCACGCGCTTATAGGTTTCACTATATGAACCATACCCGTCATGCCCTGGTGGAGCGTCTTTGGCGGCAGGAAACGTCAACATATCCTCCATTGCCCAAATGCCCTTCGCGTTCTCCTTATCGATTATATCAATCTCGGGCATATGTCCGTGATGAACCGTAGGCGCCGCACCGATGACAGCCCCCGCCCCTTTGGCGAATGCTTCCCCGCCAGTAAATACATTTCCATCGATTTCAATACGAGCATCAGGCGTAAATAGCTGTGCAAAATCCGACCATTTTTTCTCGTCGATAAAACGGAAATAACGGGCTTTCAATTTTTTGATCTCTTCAACGTTTTCCAATTTTTTATATTTTTGTTCAAGTTTGGTAATTTGAGCAGCATGCTGGTCCAGGGATGATTGCTCTGCCTGATTATTTTGATCCGTGCATCCCGAAATAATAATAGTTAGAATAACGAACCCCAAAATCAAGCTTATTTGAAGCTTTTTGCTCTTCAACACATCGTCACGTCCTTTGTTTTTGTTTGTTTATGGTAAATTAATTTAAGTGTGCTGCACCAATGCTTCTTTTTTCTTTCTTAAACTGATCAAGGCCAGGAGCAACGCAACCAACGCGAAGCTGCCGCCAACGACTAATGCAGTTTGAAATCCCGACAGCATGGCTTCGTTGGACGATGGATCGGTTGCCGAAGCGGTTATTGAGCTTGCGACCGTAGCCAGGATGGACAATCCGAGACTGCCTCCTAGCTGCAGGAACGTATTTACGATGCCGCCGGCGACGCCATGCTCTTCCGGTCGCACATCACGCACGGAACCCACGATGATGGCCGTAAATCCGGCTGCCGTCGACAGACCGAGCAGAATGAAAATCGGTAAAATAAACGCGGCATACACGCTATCCATGGACATCGTGCTTAACCAGAATAAACCGAGCGCATTAACGAGCTGCGAAACGATCAACAACGTTTTGGCTCCGAATATGCGCATAAAGTAAGGCGTGATTTGGGTGGCTAGAACGGACGATAAGCCGAGCGGTAGAAAAGCTATGCCTGTTACTAATGAAGAATAGCCAAGCGCATGAAAATACAAGGTCGAGAAATAAATAAATGCGGTCATGAAGGAATACATCAAAAATCCGATAATATTCGATGATACGAGCGAACCGATACGAAACAATCGGAGCGGCATGAGCGGGTTTTTGGCGTATTTCTCGATCATGACGAATCCGACCAGAATAAGCGCTCCGATGATTAAGGTTCCGATTTTCGCGGTCGACCAGCTGCCGTCTACATCGGGCATGGACAACCTGTACACAAGAACGAATATGCCTAACAGCACGGCAATCGCGCCTGGCAAATCGACGGATTGTTTGTTCTTCTGCTCCATCGGTCTTTCTTTAACAAAAACTAACCCGATTATGATCGCAATCCCGAGCGGAACGTTCAAGAAAAACAATGACCGCCAGCCGACCGAGTCCGTCAGCAGCCCGCCGACGATCGATCCCGCTGCGAAACCGCCAGAGCCTAAAGCGCCGAAGATGGCAAAAGCTTTATTCCGTTGCGCGCCTTCGGGAATCGACGTACTAATCAACGACATTGCCGCGGGAATGGATAGCGCCGCGCCGATTCCTTGTATCGCCCTGCTCGCGATAAGCCAAACCGGATTCATCGCGAATCCGCCGGCAAGCGAAGCGGCTGCGAAGATCGCTAAACCAAGCGTTAACACGCGTTTCCTCCCGATCAAGTCGCTTGCGCGTCCGCCGATGAGCAAAAAACAAGCGAAGGTGAGGACATAAGACGTGACGATCCACTGTAGATTATTCGCATTCATATGAAGCGCCGTTTGGATCGACGGTATCGCTACGGTTACCGTGGAAGAATTCATGACTTCCAGAAATTGTGCGAAACAAACTAAAATCAATAACAACATATTCGCTTTAGAAATCCGATCGCTCATGTAAGTAACCCCTCTCTTTTAATATTCTTAAGTCTTAGCGCTCCAATGAGCATGAACCATCCAAGCAAGCCGGCGCTTCCGTATCCTCGACTGCGGAACGAAATTGAACGACGGGATGCTCTTCCGCCCAAGCCTGCTCTAACACCTCGGTAAATACTTCCTTCGTCTGTGCGCCGGAGGTGGCGTATTTTCCGTTGATTACGAAATAAGGAACGCCTCGAATACCTAATTTTTGCGCTTTAAGCTCATCCGCCCTTACTTCGGCGGCGTATTGCTCACTTTCCAGCATCGCGGCCGTCTCCGCGGCGTCCAGTCCGGCTTCTAAGGCAATCGCCACAAGCGTATTCAAGTCCCCAATATGCAAGGAATCGGTAAAATAGGCTTTGTACAGCCGTTCCAACAACTCTTTCGTTTTACCGAATTGCGCCGAATAATGCAGTAGACGGTGCGCGTTAAACGTATTCGTGTGTATCGCAGTATCATAATTAAATGTCAGGCCGTCTTGTTCTGCACGCTTTGTGATATCGTCATGTACGGTTTTCATATGTGCTCTCGTCGATCCGAATTTTTTGGCGGATAGCCCATAAATATCGTCATTTACGTTAATTTCCATGTGAGGATCAAGTTCAAAGCTGCGGTATACGATCTCCACCGAATCGCGATGCTCGAACTTCTTTAACCCTTCTTCAAACTTTCGCTTTCCGATATAACAATATGGACACACGATATCTGTCCAAATCTCTACCTTCATATGGTTCCCCCTGCTTTCTGGATGCATGCTGGATAAGGAGAAACATGCTCCTCCTCTTCATAACCGTTACCTTTTAGGCCTTGCTTAAGTTTACATTTTGTATTCACGCCCTAATCTATAATTGGCGATCGCGGTCCTCGAACTTACCTGCCTATAGAAGATGGATAAGATATGTTCTAAAAAGAGTCATCCGAGCACATAAGTGGACTGTGTTCCGCTTGTTAAAAACTATAACCGGACTACGTTCCGGTTGTCAACTGGATAATGCTCACGAATAGTTGGAAATCTTTCGCAAAGATGGGCAAGAACGCAGACATATCATTTTAGAAGCGTGTGATGACATTCATGGCGACTGCCTTGTGGATCTAAATTGGTTCAGAATGTGACTTAGATTTTAAAACAATGTGCCTATCCAATTGGATAGGCATTTTTGAAGAATTACAGATGTGCTTATTATGGCAGAATGTTACAATTGTAGTGGGCTTGCGGCAAGTGCATGGCTATGGAACCCGGTGTAACAATGTGAACCAGTACAAAGATAAGGCGTAGAAAAAATCCGGAGCCCGTACAACGAAATATCCGCTTGGGTCAGGAGGGGTAGAGTGGAACGAGGGCATGAAGAAGGTAAACGTGCATCTATTCGAATTCGAATGATGTCGTTCGTATGGGACTACGTTATCATTTCGGGTTATCTCCTGCTGTTATTCGGCGTCTCTTTTCTTGCAAAACCTCTGCTGGTTCCGTTGTTTACGACAAGTCCTTGGTCGGGGGAGATCACGGGGTTTCTATTGATTACGCTGCCCGTTTATCTCTACTTTGCAATAAGCGAAGGTAGCAAATCGCACGCGACATGGGGAAAGCGGAAAATGGGAATCGTAGTGGCGGGCGTGCATGGCCAGTCGATCGGATTGGGAATCTCTTTTTTTCGCTCGGCTCTGAAATTCCTTCCTTGGGAGTTGGCGCATTTTACGATTTGGCATATTGTTATCCCGACTGCGTACGGGGATTATTTACTTTATTCGTTATTTGCTGCTGTTTACGGGCTTGCCCTCATTTACTTGATAAGTCCCTTATTGAACACAAATAAACAAACCGTATACGACTTTATTGCGCGGACCGTTGTCATTTCCAAGGATAAAGCTGCATAGACCTCCGGCGGAGAAGCTGGGCCGGACATGTCATGAAGAAGCTCTGTGACCGCGTTTACCGGTCTTGGAGCTTCTTGTCGTTCTGCTTCACAATAGCCTTCTATCTACCGAAATAGGAGAGAGGAACAACGGAATGATGAACAGAGGAGATTGAACATCATGATGAAACGAAGATTGCGAACGATTGCCGCGGGTACCGCATTGACGGCAATGCTCACGGTTTCGCCAGCCGCATGGGCGTCACAGCCCGCCGCTCCTTACGCTGCAAGCATTGGAGCAGTGCAGCCGGTGCAGGTTAAGCTGTCTTATCCGGCAGCTGTCATCGACCTGCCGCTCGGATAGCAGCTGCCTGTCGCGGCGAAGCTCCAGCTGTCCGCGCGCGTGCAGCTGATCTATACCACGGGAAATCCGGTTATCGCGAAGGTGAACGAAGCAGGCGTGCTGATTCCTGTGTCGACGGGCCAAACGACACTGACGATCACCGTTTCGCAAGCCTCACCCGGATATGTCGGCTCGTTCAAGCTCCCGGTCAGCGTGACCGGCACGAAAAGGGCGCAGCTTGTCTTTACGCCGAAGCTTGAGGTGCGCACCGTGAAAGCAGGCGGAGGAAGCTTTACGGTACGGACGGTGGCCATACCGAAGGGAATGCCTGTAACGACAGGCTATGCGAACCGCAAGGTAGGCACAACGCAGCCGCTGAGTGCCTTGGACGCAGCTTATCATGCCGATATGGCCATTAACGGAGCTTTTTTTGATTCGTACAGCGGCGTGCCGGACCCTTACGACAACCTGATCAGCAGCGGACTTCCGCAGCATATCGGCAATACCGGTACTTCGATCGGTTTCAAATGGGACGGCAGCGCCGTCATGGATTCGCTGCGTCTTAGGATTAGCGGCACGGCTTTGACTTCGGATGGCCGCTCGAACTCGTGGTACGCATACGTTATGAACAGGCTTCCTTCCGGCCGAACGACCGCGACGCTCTTCACGCCGCAGCGGGGCAAAGCGATCGGCTTCTCGGCCGAGAACGCCATCGTCGTTCGGAAGGGGATCGTGACGGCCATTCACCACGGCGTGAATACTTCTATTCCGGCAGATGGCTGCGTGCTTGTTTATGAAGGCGGGGAGGCTGGTCAAGCCAAGCGATTTGAAGTCGGCGCTCGGATTGCATATTCGCTGCGAACGACGAATATGGACGGAGACGCTGTCGACTGGAGCGATGTTCACACGGCTGTAGGCGCTGGGCCAAGGCTTGTCACGAACGGCAAAGTCACGCTTCATCCGGCTGCTGAAGGCTTCCGGGATCCGAAGATTCTGACCGGCGACGGAGCCCGAAGCGGCATTGCCATTCGTAAGGACGGGTCGATTCTGCTTGCGACCGTGCCCGGCGCGACGATGAAGCAATGGGCGGACATTATGGTGCAATTAGGCGCGCAGCAGGCGATGAATCTGGACGGCGGCGCTTCCTCCGGCATGCTGTATGAAGGCCGTACCGTTACTGTGCCCGGCAGAGAGCTCAGCAATGCGCTGCTGTTCGGCAAGCAGCTGCGATACTAGGGCTGGAAGACAAAAACCCGCTTGCTTGCAATGGCTGTCAGCCTCGCAAGCAAACGGGTTTATTTTACATGCAATCAAGGTTCATCTATCGCATCCGGATAACTGTCCTCGCCGGGATAATTCCGGTCCATGCCGGCATGCTGCTCGCGGTCCTCGTAATCGAACCGGTTCGGCGAACGCATGTCGATCCGCCACGGGGTGCTTTTTCCAAGCGATGCAGTGACAATTCCAGAGCCGTAAGGCCCTTCGGGAAACTCTTGCGCAACAAGGTCGTTGCGCTGCGATTCCACCGACTTCAAATCGGTATACAATTGGCGATCTTCTTTCTTAAACATGGCAGCTACCTCCTGAGACGGTTTTGGTTGACTACCGTTTCAGTGTACCCACGTTAGTCGGTAAAATTCACCGTGCCTACCACGAGTTCTAAAAACTGGCGAAGATCGGCGCCTTCTTCTTCCGTAAGCTTGTACGTATATTCCAAGAACCCTTCTTCGTCCAAATCGTCTTGTCCGACGATCGCCGTGCGGCCGCTCTGGAGATCGGTAATCAGCTTCTTCCCGTAGAAGCGGTTCGTCGTCATGATCGCAAGATCAAACCTTTTCAGGTTCGGCGTTATGAAGGTAACGAAACGAGTCGTCGTTTGTTCGGTCGTATCGGACATGAAATCGTAATCAGGCAAAAGCATAGCATGATCCTCCTTTATTGGCTCTATCATAGCATAGCATTGCGTTCCGCTGGCGGGCAATACGGTACGGGTTCGAGAAACTTGGCTATTGCCATCCATGTAAGCGCTGTGCTATGATGTGAGCAATCAAATCGATGTACGTGAGGAAGCACCTCTTTTGCCATTAATGATGGCTGAAGGGGTGCTTTTTTTGCGTTTACCGGCCGCTCTATTGGCGCCATTCTCGCAGCGTTCGGGTTTGATCCATACCAATTTCTAATGGAGGTGTAGCTGCATGCAGGTCGTATTTCTAAACACATTCGAAAAAACGGACAGCGATAACGGGGCGGTTGGACAAGCACAGCTGTCGATTTGCGAACAGAACGGAGTTTGGTCGGTGATCTGGACGGATTCCGCGCAGGCTCAAGGAGAGGAACAATTTGTCTGGTACGAAGGCGGCTCATGGGAAGAGATGATGACGGCTTTCCGCCACGGTGTTTCCGTGCAGATGGGCGAAGGCTTCTCGCCGCTCATTGACGGCATGCTGGAGGATCGCAGGAGCTCGGAAGGGTCGGGCACGCTCTACTCAATGATACAATGCTATGGCGAGATGAACGGGGATGCGGATTTGTTCGAAGCGCTAAGGGAATGGCGGCGTTCGAAGGCTGTGGCAATCAAGAAATCGGCCTATCTGGTGGCGACGAACCGGATGCTCTGGATGATCAGCGCATTCGTGCCGCAGAAGCCGGAGGAGCTGCTCCAGATTCCAGGCTGGGGCGAATCGAAGCAGGCTGGCTATGGGGAAGAAGTATTGGCAATTACGCAAGCCTTCCAGCGCGAGACGCAGTTCCCCCTCGATTGGGTGGCGGAGATACTTGATCCGAAGAGCTATACGAAGTGGATGTTTAAACAGAAGGAGAATAAGTATAAAGCCCAGATGAGCCGGCAGCAGGAGAAGCGCGAGCTGCTTCGGGCAATTGCGGAAGGTAAATCGATCGAAGAGCTGCAGATGCAGATCGAGCTGCCGCGGCGAGACTTGATGGAACGAATCGAGCGCTTGGACAGCGAAGGCTATGACTTGGAGCCGTTGATCGAGAAGGAGCTGTCCAGCATGCCGGAATCGGAGCAGCAGCTGGTGTGGAATGCGCTTGGCACGATCGGTGATCGTTATCTGAAGCCCGTGCTTCATCAGGTCTACGGCGTAGAGGTCTCGCAAGGGAGGGGGAAGTCGGTTGATCTGCTCTATGATCGGCTTCGTCTTATACGGCTTCGTTACCGCAGGTCGAAGAGCAGTCATGTGTCATAGCGCCCAGATGGGATCCTCATATGCGATGATAGCGCCGTTGCTGCAAGGCTGACCGGTCTCGTAGGAACGGGAGCCTATTAATTGGACAGCCGCTTCGCGAAGCTGGTGCTTAGACGGCGCTTCCAGGCGTTCCTGCCATCCTTCTGAATCATTCGCTCGCAGCCATGCGAGTACGGCTCGCAGTACGGGAATGCTCTCATCCATGGCTTTGTCCCACATCGTCCAGACGCAGTCGTCGTGCCTGGTTTGTCCATCGGTTGGATCAAGCCAGGGGCGGCGGGCTTCATTGAGTATATCGAGCTTCGGCAGCTGGCATTTATACACGAACGGCTCGATTTGCCTAAAGGTTAAGAGACGCTTCAAGCCAGTCGGATCGTGGAACAGCCGCTGCGCCTTGATCATGTCGCGCATCGCGCTGCGCCAATGCTCTCTGGGAATCAGGGGAGCGAGCTCCCGATAGTGCACCGCTGTAATTTGCTCGAACGCATCCACAATAGCCTCTGGAAGCTCGCCTCCGTTATCGATTTCCCGCCAGACTTCCGTTTTCCATGTCTCGATTCCAAGAAGCTTGCGTACGATCAACGTATCCATCATGATCTCGAAGCGCTGATGGTCCCATTTGCGGAAGCCGGAACGGCTGAACACATAGGGATGCATGACGCGATCCAATAGATGATGCAGCAGGAAGCCGAGCGCATAGACAAGTGCGTTCTCCTTTGCCGTATCGCGGTCCGGCAGATGATCGACCGAATCCAGCAAATCCATCAGGACAGGGCCGCAATGCTGCGCGTGCATGTCATTGCCGAGCTTGGTCATGGTCCGATCCTTCTGCCAAGGCAAGAAATGATGATAGAATAGGAAATCCGGGCCTTGACAGCCCATATTAAACATGCGGCGTCTTGCCGGTATTGCGATCAGCGTCTCTTCGCCAAGCGCTTCTAGGCATCGCTGCCCGAAGATGAAGTGAGTCCATATATTCGGCACAGTCATCCTCCTTAGGACTATCGTTCGACAATTTTCTGCAAATCTTTAAAATATTGATTGTGATGTATAGTATACTTGTCCTAATTATTCCTGTATAATCAAATTTAAAGATGAATTGCAATCGAATCGAGTCGAAAAGGGGCGCTACCTCAGGATGAAGGCTGAATATATTAATCCCTTCTTAGAGTCCGCTAAAATAGTCATCGAGCAAGTTATTCAGATTAGACCTTCGACAGGACAGCTTGGCGTTAAGGACATCAAGTTCGTTGAAAGTTACATATGGATACAGATTGGCATAAACGGTCAAATGAACGGTGATATCGTATTCGGCTTGAGTGAGGAGGTTGCACTCAAAATGGTTTCTGCGATGATGGGCGGCTATGCGATTTCCGAGATGGACGAAATGGGCAAAAGCGCGATATCGGAGCTTGGCAATATGATCAGCGGCAATGCAAGCACGATGCTGTTCAATCAAGGGGTTCGAGTAGACATTACTCCGCCGAAAGTCGTGCATTCCGCGCAGGCAGCCGGGTTTAAAGAAACGAAGGCACTTACGATTCCTCTTATTATGGATGGCATCGGAGAGCTGGACATTCAGGTCTTAATTGCATCGTAACATGATTCTAGCTCCCTTGGGAGCTTTTTTTCGTGTTTGGGGCATCAAAAAGACCTGTGGTTTTGCCTATTTGTACCTGTTGCAGTAAACTGGGAAGCAGGTGATTGTTTATGCTGCATGGGAAAATTGTACTGATAACAGGCTCGGCAAGCGGAATCGGTGCAGAAACAGCCAGACAATTGGCCGTACAGGGAGCTGTACCGATTTTGACGGGGCGAAGCCGGGAGAAATTAGAGCAGGCTTCTGCTTCCATCGGAGGCAAGCATGGGTGCTATGTCCTGGATGTGACTGATTTCGACAGCATACAGGCTGTTGTCCGTCAGATCGAAGAGGCATATGGACGAATCGATGTGCTGCTGAACAATGCAGGGTACGGCGTTTTCGAATATTTCGCCGATGCGCCTCTCGAGCGGTTTGAAGCCATGATGGATACGAACTATATGGGAATCGTTCGATGTACGAAGGCTGTGCTTCCGATCATGCAGAAGCAGGGCGGCGGCCATATCATCAATGTGGCTTCCATGGCGGGCAAATTAAGCACGTCCAAGTCATCCGGTTACGCGGCGACCAAACACGCTGTGCTGGGATTGACGAATGCGCTGCGGATGGAACTAGCGGGATTGAACATTGCCGTATCCGCTGTAAATCCGGGACCGATCGATACGCCTTTCCTTCAGACGGCTGATCCTGAAGGTACCTATGCGAGCCGCGTGCGCGGTTATATGTTGAAGCCGGAGCAGGTTGCAGCAGCAATCGTCAAGGTCATCGAGCGGCGTACGCCTGAAGTGGACTTGCCGTTGTCGGCCTCGATCGGCATCCGTCTATATGGATTGTTTCCGCGTTTGGCGGACCGAATTGCGGGCCGTTGGCTCAATCGCAAATAGCAAGCAAGAACAAGAGGAGTTTGATGAATTTGACATGGGAATCGTTAGAGCTGCGGCCGCAGCTCGTCGAAGCGCTTAGAACTAATAAAATCGAAACACCGACACCGGTGCAGGCGGAGACGATACCGCTGCTGCTGGCTGGGCACGATATTTCGGCCAAGTCGCAGACCGGCACGGGAAAAACACTGGCTTATATGCTTCCTGCTCTGCAGCGGGTCGACGTGGCAAGAAGCGGCGTGCAGGTGATGGTGCTGGCGCCGACGCAGGAGCTCGCGATGCAGATATTCCGCGTAGCGGAGACGTACGGCGAAGCGATCGGCGTGAAGACGCAGCAGCTGATCGGGGGCGCATCGATGCAGCGCCAAGTAGAGAAGCTTCGCGAGCATCCGCATATCGTAGTCGGAACGCCGGGACGCATTCACGAGCTGGTGAAGTCCGGCAAGCTGAAGCTGCACGGCATCCGTCTTGTCATTATCGACGAAGCGGATCAAGTGTTTAATTTGGGTTCCACGATCGAGGTGGAGACCTTGCTGAAGGGTATGCTACGCGACCGGCAGATCGCTTTCTTCTCCGCGACGAGACCGCAGGAGATGGCGGATGTTGAGGAAAGGTGGATGCGGGAGCCGAAGCAGGTGAACGTTAGTCCTGATCAGAATGCGGGCAAGCAGGTGGCCCACTATTACATCGTCTGTGACAAGCGCGATAAAGTGGATACAGCGCGAAGATTGATCAGGCTGCTAAAGCCGGCAGCGGCGCTATTGTTCATCAATGAAACGGATGAGATCGCCAACTATGAAGCCAAGCTTGCCTACGAGGGTTTCTCGGTGGAAACCTTGTATGGCGATGCGGACAAGCAGCGCCGTGCGGCAACGCTTGCCCGGTTCCGTGACGGAAGGATCCAAATTCTGTTGGCTACAGACGTGGCGGCGAGAGGACTTGATATTGTCGATCTGCCGCTCGTCGTTCATTTGGACCCTGCACTGGATGCGGATCACTACGTGCACCGTTCCGGCCGGACGGGACGCATGGGCAAATCCGGTACCGTCGTCTCCATTGTGACGCGCAGCCAGCTGTTCATCATGGATAAGTTCCGCAAGAAGCTCGGCATTGATCTGCAGGAGAAGGTGATGGCTCGGGGCAAATTATGGAGTCCGGGCGAAGAGCAGGGCAGCCGGGAGTATGAACGAGGCGGCCGCGGCGGCGCCAATGGAAGAAGCGATAGCGGCGCTGAGCGTACAGGAGCCAGACTGGCCGCCGGACCATCGACGGGGCAGGCTGTCCGCAAACCGTCGGCACCTGTTCGATCGGGCGAGCGTTCCTTGGAGCGGGGAGCGGGCGGTTCCGATGACGGAACAGGAGCAAGAAGCAGTGCGCAGCCCAAAGCGGCGGCTAAACCGCAAGTTAAATCCAAAAAAGAACTGGAACGCGAACGCAAAAACAAAGGCGCGCCGAAGTGGCTGAAAGCCAAACGCGACGGAGAGCCGCAATAGCTTGCTGCTGATCGCAGACAATATGCACGAGCTCAAGAGCTGCCCAAACGTCATCTTCGGATGGCCGGGGCGGCTTTTTTTGGCGTTTATCTTGGGCGAGGGGTCTTAGGCGAAGCCGCTCAAATCCGTAGGATTTAAATTCATAAACCATGCATGAAACCTGCATTCAGGCACCTTTCAGGAGGCATTATTCGACGCTGTTTTCTTTCGAACTTTGACAAAACTTTCGGCTGTACCCCCTAAAATAAACGGGTTGCTCCCGAACGGTATGAGCGAAAGTAAATAAGCGGCATTGACCGCATTCGCGAGGAGAGTGGCAGCACCATGAAAAAAGCCATGTTTAAAAAGGCGGCAATTACATCTATGGCGTTACTGACCTTGGCAGGCGGCGCGACTAGCGCATTTGCTGACGGTAAAGGACACGGACACAACGGCAAAGGAAACGACAACCATAACGTTAAAAATAATAACAATCACAAAGGCGGCATCAATCTTCACTTCGAAGACGAGAAGGACTTGAAATGGGCGCTGGAATATATCATTCGTCTGGCATCCAAGGGCGTATTCAACGGCTACGAGGACGGCACGTTCAAGCCGCAGAAGGAAATTACCCGCATTGAATCCATCGTTGCAGCGGTGCGCTTGATGGGGCTTCGCGAGCAGGCGGAATCGCAGGCTGAAATGAGCACGAAGCTGAATTTCAAGGATGCGGATCAGCTGGCGCGCAAATACCCATGGGCAGTCGGTTATGTAGCAGTCGCTCTGGAGAAGGACTTGTTCTCGGAGACGGAAAATGCGATTCAAGCGGACAAGCCCGCGACGCGTTTGTTCGCGGCAACGCTGCTCGTGAAGGCGATGGGCCTAGAAGCGGAAGCGAAAGCGAAAGTAAACACGCAGCTTACATTCCGCGACGCGGATAAAATTCCGGCCGGCTCCGTCGGCTATGTCGAAGTCGCGATCGAGAAAGGCTTGATCACCGGCTACCAAGACAACACGTTCCGTCCGAATCAGCCTGTAACTCGTGCCGAGCTGGCAGCTTTGCTTGGCCGTACGGACGAGCAACTTCCGGATCACGATGCGACGGCAATTACCGGCAAGCTGAAAGCAGCGGCGACGAACGGCTCGATTACGGTCGTGAAGGCAGACAACAGCGAAGTTGCGCTGGCGCTTGATCCCAATGTCTTTATTTTCCGTGATAACGTGAAAGCAGCAGTTACGTCCCTGAAAGCCGGCGACGAAGTGCTTGTCCGCACGTACCAGAACAAAGTGGTATTCATTGAAGTAACGAAATCCGCAGTTGATCAGCCGGCCGTAACGACGCAGACAGGCACATTCAACTCGCTCGCGCTGAATGCCCAAGGCAAGATCGCAACGGTTTCCATTACGAAAGACGTAAACGGCAGTACGCAAGCGCTCGTGTATAACGTATCCCCGGATGCTGCCATCGTCGGCAATGCAGCACTGCTTACGAGCGGTCAAGCCGTTGAGCTTACTGTGCTGAACAATGTGGTTTACTCTATCAAAATTATCGCGTAGTCTTCAATAGAAGCAATAAAGCGAGAAGCAATCAAGCGGCTGTCCCGGTCATGAGCGATGACCCGGGCAGCCGCTTGTTTTTCATTTCTTCGATAATTTGGTAAAATTCAGGGTGAGAATGATGAGGTGAGCGCGATGAAGCCCGTATTGGAAGTGAAAGGGCTGACCGGCGGGTACAGTCCACGTCGGCCGGTTCTGCATGATTTGAATTTTGAAGTCGGCGCAGGTGAAATGGTTGGTCTGATCGGCTTGAACGGCGCAGGCAAAAGCACAGCGATTAAACATATCTTGGGCCTAATGCAGGCGCATGAAGGCGAAATTCGCATTGGCGGCCACACGCTTGCGGAAGAGCCTGAGCATTATCGCCATTCGCTGGCTTACGTGCCGGAGACGCCGCTGCTTTTTGACGAGCTGACGGTGGAAGAGCATCTTCGGTTAACGGGGATGGCCTATGATGTCGAAGAGGCGGCCTTCAATCAGAGAAGCGAGGGTTTGCTGGAAGAGTTCTATATGCTGCCTAAGCGAAAGGCGTTTGCATCACATTTATCCAAAGGGATGCGGCAGAAAGTCATGATCATGAATGCCCTGCTGGCTCGTCCTTCTCTCTACGTCATCGACGAGCCTTTCCTCGGCTTGGATCCGCTTGGCATTCGGTCGCTGCTGGATAAGCTGGTCGAGGTGACGAAGGAAGGCTCGTCGGTATTCATGAGCTCGCATATTTTGTCCACGGTGGAGTCGTACTGCAGCCGTTTCATTGTCCTGCATCAAGGCGTGATCGTGGCGCAAGGTACGCTTGCCGATGTTTGCGGGGCTGCCGGCATGTCGAGAGACGGCGGCGCGGGTTCGCTGGAGGAAGCTTTCTACCGGCTGGTTGCGGATGGGGGAACTCATGGATCGTTCCGTTGACGTGCTGTGGCGCAAGCGCGCCGGCGATTTCTGGCGCGGATGCATGCCTTATATTCGCGATATGACGCAAAGCGGTCTGCCCGGCGTCACGATTATGCTGCTGCTTGCAGGCCTCGCGGGATATGGGCTGCTGCTGCGGAATATGCCGGCTTCGTTTCCCTTCACGAGGACAGGCGTTATCGTGCTGACGCCGATCCTTTGCTGGAGTCCGCTTCGGACATGGCTGCGCGAAGCGGATGTTGTCTTCCTCGTGCCGCGTGAAGCGGAGATGCCTGCCTACCTCTGGAGGTCGTTTCGATATAATGGACTGGCTTGCTGTGCCGGGGTGCTGTTCGTTTGCGCAGCATACCTACCCTTATATCTGGCAGGGCCATCGTTCACGCCGGTGTCGCTGGTGGTTGGCGGCGCGCTGCTGATGAAGCTGTTGAATACGGGAGGCGCATGGCGTGAGCGTCAGCTTGTCGGGCGGAGCTGGAGACGAAGCTTTCGCTTGATGCGCTGGGCGGCGACGGCTGTGGCGACTGCGGCTTTGCTGCAGACAGAAATTTGGAAAACAGTGATTTACCTTGCGGTGGTTAGTGCGCTGTTCGGGCTGCTCTATTGGCGCGCTTCCAGGTATGCGTTTCCTTGGATGACGCTGATTCATGAAGAGCAGCTGACGCGCCGGAGGTATATGGCTTTCTTCAGCTCCTTCGCCGATGTGCCGACGGAGTCCGCGGCTGTGCGCTCCAGGCCGTACCTTTCTTGGATGACCCGGTTTGTCCGCTATGGCAAACGCAGTGCCTTCATCTATCTCTATGCGCATACGCTTATTCGGACCGAGCTTGGCGGAATTGTCATCCGGTTCACGGCGCTCGGTATCATCTCCGGCATACTGGCAGCTTATGCCGGGCTATTGCAAGGCTGGGGCTCGGCCGCGGTGTGTCTGTTATTCGTCTGGCTCAGCGGCATTCAGCTGGGGTCGCTTGCTCAGTCGCACCGCCATTCAGTGTGGCGGCTCGTATATCCGCTGCCAGACGTTACCCGTCATGATGCGGTGCTGCGCGTCGATCGCGTTGCTTCGCTGATCTGTGCGATTGTCATCTGGCTTCCGCATGGTATTTTGCTGCCGAGCCGGGGAGCGCTCGTGCCCGCCTTGGCGGCACTTGTACTGGCGATCCTCTATGTGCTGGTGCTGCGGCCGGCTCGGGTAAAGCGGCTGCTGTCGTTCGACGAGGACGATTAGGGGCTCCGGTGTTTGCGATTGGCGCTCCCGTGGTGCTTCGCACCAAAGTCGCTCCAATGCGCAAAACCTTCGCTTGCAGCTTGATGGGGGTGTACTCGGGGAAGCGATGGGCTCCGGTGTTTGCGATTGGCGCTCTCGTGGTGCTTCGCACCAAAGTCGCTCCAATGCGCAAAACCTTCGCTTGCAGCATGATGCCAGGTCTCCGGTGTTTGCGATTGGCGCTCCCGTGGTGCTTCGCACCAAAGTCGCTCCAATGCGCAAAACCTTCGCTTGTAGCTTGATGGGGGCGTACTCGGGAAGCGATGGCTCCGGTGTTTGCGATTGGCGCTCCCGTGGTGCTTCGCACCAAAGTCGCTCCAATGCACCAAAACCTTCGCTTGCAGCGAGAATACAGCAGCATAATGCCAACAAAGCAGCTTCCTTTACAGGGGAGCTGCTTTTGCTTTGAGGTCGAGGCGATAGCCCTTGACGAGGGTTTCGCCGTTCATGACGTCGGTGTTGAAGGCGCGTTCGAAGCCGAGCCGCTCATAGAGGCTGACGGCTGAAGCCATCATGTCGGAGGTATGGAGATGCAGCCAATCCGCGCCGAGCTGGACGGCTCTTGCCGCGGCTTCGCGGATTAGCGATGTGGCGATGCCTCTGCCCCGCTGTTCGGGAGGGACGGCAAGATAGCGGATGATCGGGCTCGTGATCCCGAGCTCCGGTGCGCCGTAGGCCGCTTCCGAGGAGAGAAACAATTGCACCGATCCGACGATGCGTCCTTCGATTTCCGCAAGGATTCGAGCGGCCGGGCCTTCGTTGTCGAAGGAGGCAAGAATCGATTGGCGGTACAACGCCCATTTGTCAGACGGCAAGGTCTCCTCGTATTGCCGATAGGCTTCAATCATAACTTGCAGCACCTCCTCGCGGTCCGCAGCTCTCGCGTCCCGGATCGTCACCGTGATGGCATCGCTCATTTCTAACTCCTCCTTGAACGGCTACAACTTCCAGCCAGTTCTTATATGCGCTTACTATACGCCATTATTCACACTAATCATATGGGATATATAAGAATTTAATATATCGATAGATATAATAAATGCTTCTTCTGCCTATTTTCAGAAGAGTGATCGCATTAACAGTAATTGACGGTCTAAGCTAACGTGCAGTAGAATATTTTTAATTCCAAGTTATTTTATGGGAAAAATAAGGTATAAAGGGGCGAGCGAACGGTGAACATCGAAAACATTGAAGCCTTTGTCTATGTCAATCATTATGGGAGCTTCAATAAAGCCGCCGAGGTGCTGTTCTTGTCCCAACCTTCCGTTACGGCTCGAATCCAAACGCTGGAGCGGGAGCTCGACTGCAAGTTGTTCGACAGACTGGGTAAGCAAATCGCGTTAACGGAGAAAGGAAGGCAGTTTCTGCCGTACGCGCAGCAAATCATGCAGACGTTCCAGAAGGGCAAGCTGCATATGCAGCAGCGCAAATCCGTCCCCCACGAGCTGCGGATCGGCGCGACGGTATCGGTATCGAACTACGTGATTCCGAGTCTGCTGCCGAAGCTGAAGCAGCTGTATCCGGACCTCCATATTAAGCTCGCTACGGCATCAACCGACGATCTGGTAAACAAGCTGCACAACAAGGAGATCGACTTGGCGTTCGTGCGTAAAGTGGTCCATCCAACGCTGCTTTCTTATACCTTTTATGAGGATCCTATAAAGCTTTATGTCTATGAGGAGCACCCCTTTACGCAGCAGAACGAAATCTCGATCGAGGAGATCAGCTTTCAGCCGCTCGTCTTTTTCGAGTGCGGATCCTTCGATTGGATGCGGGTACACCGCGTATTCGAGAGCTTGAATCGCCAGCCGAATATCGAGTATCTGGTCGATAATTCAGAGGCGGCGAAGAAGCTTGTGCTGGAGCGCGCCGGGATCTGCTTCCTGCCTGACCTTTGCGTGCAGGAGGAGGTGAGAGAGAAGCGGCTGTTTCCGATCGCTTTTAAAGAAATCAACGGAATTATGCTCCAGACGAACTTGATTGCCCGAAACGGCGAGCATGCGATGTTCGCAGAAGCGCTCCTCGAAATCGGCCGGTCTCTCTTCGGGCAAGGCGGCAGAAACGATTGAATGTCTAGATCGACGTATAGAAAATCTCTATTGGCTGATGGATTGACGGCAATGAAACCGGAATGATAAATTAGTTTCAAGATAATTCCGACTAAATCTATTGGAATTATAAAAATTAGAGAACGCAACGATCTACCATTCCTGTGGAGGTCCGAACGCATTCCACAAGTGGAGGTAGAAGCAGATATGAAGAAGACGTTTATGGGGACGGCGGGATTGGCGCTTATCGCGCTTACGGTGGTAGTGACAGGATGCGGTGCGAAGCAAGAGGCAGACGAGGCAAGCGCAGGAAGCAACGCGAAGGCGAATAATTCGGCGAATGCAGCAAATATCGCGGCAGAGGTAAAGAAAATCATCGTCGGCACGGGGACGCAGTTCCCGAAGGTGTGCTTTCTGGACGAGAACGGCAAGCTGACCGGCTTTGACGTGGAACTGGTGAAGGAAATTGACAAGCGGCTGCCGGGCTACGAGTTTGAATTCCAAACGCTTGATTTCTCGAATCTGCTCCTCAGCCTGGAGACGAAGAAAATCGACTTTGTGGCGCATGAGATGGAGCAGAACCCGGACCGGGCCAAGAAATATTTGTTCAACAAAGAAGCTTACGCCCATTGGAAAACGAAAATCATCGCTCCGAAGGGAAGCGGCGCAGCCTTCAAGACGCTCGATGACTTGAAGGGCAAGAAGGTGCTGACGACCGCAACCAGCGCCGAAGCCACGTTGCTGGAAAACTACAACAAATCGCATGATAACGCGATTTCGATCGTGTACACGAACGGGGCGGCGAACGATACGGTGAACCAGCTGACGACAGGCAGGGTCGCGGCGACGCTCGGAGCCGACTTCACGCTGTCGCTCATTGATCCGCAGGGCAAGCTGGAATCCGTAGGGGACGCGCTGGAGGAAGCGGACGTTCAGTTTGTATTCCGCAAGGACGATCCGGATGAGCAGCAGCTTGCAGATGCCGTTGATGGTGCTTTGAAGGCGATCAAATCGGACGGCACGTTAAGCAAATTGAGCATTCAATGGCTGGGCGCCGACTATACCCAGCAATAGCGCTGAAGGAGGGAAAGGAAGATGGGAGAGAAGTTCGACATTAGCTACGTCTTCACGTTTTTCCCTAAACTCGCGGGTACGCTTCAGACCACGCTTCTCATAGTGGCGGGCGCGCTTGTTGTCGGCATCATCGTCGGGATTCTCGTTGCGCTGCCGCGCTTATACAGCGTTCCTGTGCTTCAGCGCGCATCCCAAGTGTACGCTTCCTTCTTCCGCGGTACGCCGATTCTGATCCAGCTCTTCCTGTTCTATTACGGCCTGCCCGAGATTCTGAAGCTGCTTCACTTGGATGTCAGCCGAGCCCCCGTGCTGTTCTTCGTCATCCTGACGTACGGGCTGCATACGGGAGCCTATGTATCCGAAACGATCCGCGCGGCCGTCACTTCGGTAGACCGGGGCCAAGTCGAAGCTGCATACGCGGTCGGAATGTCCGGCATTCAAGCGTTCACCCGGATCGTCTGGCCGCAAGCGCTGGCGATTGCCGTACCTGTGCTCGCGAATGTTATTCTCGGGCTCCTGAAGGACACATCGCTCGCCTTTACGCTCGGCGTCATGGAGATGACGGGAAAGGCGCAGTCGCTCGCGACGCTTACGAATCATTTTGTCGAGAGCTATATTTCGCTGGCGCTGATTTACTTGGTGATCAGCTTCGCGCTGGAGCGGCTTCTGCTGGCATTCGAACGAAAGCTGCTGAGGCACGAGGTTCGAGTCATCGATGCGTATCCCGTGTTCAGACGCGATAAATCCCGAGGGCTGCGTCAATTGTTCGCGCGACATGCACGGTTCAGAGAAGAGGTGCAGAAATCATGAAGCTGGATCCATCTTTTATCTGGACGGCGTTAATTGAGCTGCTGCCCGCGATCCCGACCACGCTGCTCGTTACGGCAGTATCCGTTCTCTGCGGATTCGTAATCGGTACGGCCGTTGCTCTTATCCGCATGTATAAAGTGCCGTTGCTGTATCCAGCCGCTGTAGCTTATGTGACGGTCATACGGGGCACGCCGATGCTGACGCATCTGCTCATCATATATTTCGGTCTTCCGCTCATCATTGACGGCATCAGCTCGCTCCTTGGTCTTGGATTCCGGTCGTCATCGATCCCGATGATCGACTTCGCTTTTATCGCGTTTTCCATTACGGCGGGCGCCTACATGTCGGAGGTCGTGCGATCCGGTCTGCTCGTCGTGAACCGCGGTCAGATCGAAGCGGCCTATTCCGTCGGGATGTCCACGCCCCAAGCGCTCCGACGCATCGTATTTCCGCAGGCTTTCGCAGCCAGCATTCCGAACCTGGCGAATTCGGTTATCGGCATGCTGCATGCGTCGACGCTCGCTTTTACCGTATCGGTCGTTGAAATTAATGCAAAAGCGCAGATCGTGGCATCCACCAACTGGAAGTTTTTCGAGGCTTATCTGGCAGCTGCCGTTATTTTCTGGGGACTTACGGTCTTGATTGAACGCTTAGCCGCGCTTCTGGAGAAACGCATTAATTCCTACAATCGAGGTGGAGTCGCATGATCAAGTTAACCGGTATTTCCAAATCGTTCGGCAGGCAGCAGGTGCTGCGAAGCATTGATCTGCAGGTCATGAAAGGCGAGGTCGTCGTCATTCTGGGGCCGAGCGGCTCCGGCAAGACGACGCTGCTGCGCTGCATTAATTATCTGGAGCGGCCAAGCGAGGGCAAAATCGCAATCGGCGAATTCGAGGTTGATTACAGCGGCATCCACAAGCGGGAAATTCATGCGCTGCGGAGCAAAACGGCGATGGTGTTCCAGCACTATAATCTGTTCAAGCACAAGACGGTGCTGGAGAACGTTATGGAAGGCCTCGTTGTCGTGCAGAAGATGCCAAAGGACGCGGCTCGCCGAAGAAGCATCGAGGTGCTCCAGAAGGTTGGCCTCGGGGAAAAGCTCGATGCGTACCCCAGCATGCTCTCAGGCGGACAGCAGCAGCGCGTTGGCATCGCAAGGGCGCTTGCCCTTAATCCGGAGGTTATCCTGTTCGATGAACCTACTTCGGCTCTCGATCCCGAGCTTGTCGGTGAAGTGCTCGCAGTTATCCGCAAAATCGCGCAGGAAGGCATCACGATGATCGTCGTGACCCACGAGATGGGCTTTGCCCGCGATGTCGCGAACCATGTGGTTTTCATGGATGGCGGCGTTATCGTCGAGGAAGGTCCGCCGGCGGAGATTTTCAACAAACCGAAGGAAGAGCGGACGCAGCAGTTTCTGAAACGAATCATGCCTGAGCCGGCTTATTTTATATAAGGATGAACGGGAGGAAACACGGATGGGGATTACGTTAAGCATATTGGATCAAACGCCGATATTCCCAGGTGAAACGGCGCCGGAGGCCTTTCGTCATACGATTACGCTTGCCCAGCGAGCCGAGGCACTTGGCTATCGGAGGTTCTGGGTATCGGAGCATCACGATTCGAACTTTGTCGGCGGCTCGTCGCCGGAAGTCTTAATCGCACATCTGCTGGCCAAAACGGAACGGATCACGATCGGCTCCGGCGGTATCATGCTGCAGCACTATAGTCCGTATAAGGTTGCTGAAAATTTCAACGTGCTTGCTTCGCTGGCGCCAGGCCGCGTCGATCTTGGCATCGGGCGGGCACCCGGCGGGCTGCCGCGTTCGACGCAGGCGCTGCAGCGCGGCGTTCAAGACCCTCCCACCTTGACGGAGAAAATCGTCGAGCTGGAGCAGTTCATTCACGACAAGCTGGAGGCGGATCATCCGCTTGCAGGCTTGAAGGCTACTCCGCTGCCTGAGACTGCACCGGAGCTGTACGTGCTCGGAACGAGCGTGGCCAGTGCTGAAATCGCAGCAAGTCACGGTTTGCCCTATGTATTCTCGCAGTTCATTAACAGCGACGAGGAAGTTGCCCTGCAAGCCTTCGCGGCTTATCGCGCGCAGTTTAACGAAGCTCATGGCCGCAGGCCGGAAGCGATCTTCGCCTTGTCTGTCATCGTCGCCGGGTCCGACGAGGAAGCGGAGCAGTTGGCGGGCGACCAAAAGCTCGTCAAGATCCATCTGGCAAGCGGGCGAACGCTTACTGTTGCAACGATTGAACAGGCCGAAGAATACGGCAAGCAGTCCAATGAGAAATACCGTATCGAGGTGAAGGCTCCGGAAATCACGAAAGGCGCCAAAGAAACAGTACGCGACCGCTTACTTGAACTGCAGCGGAAGTTCGGCGTCGAGGAATTTATCGTAACGACGGCGGTGCCTGATTTTCAGAAACGGCTTCGTTCGTTCGAGCTGCTCAAGGAAGCTTTTGCCGAGGTATCGGTATCAATATAGCTTGGGAGGGAACATCGTGAGTGATGAATGGCCGGTAGATTTCACGCAGGATCTGCAGCAGCAGCTGATTGCCATAAGACGGCGGCTCCATCAATATCCGGAGCTCTCGCATGAGGAGTATGAGACAACGGCTGCCATTCGGCGCTGGCTGGAAGAGGCGGACATTCGGATCTGCAGCTATGAGCTGAAGACCGGCATCGTCGCTGAGGTTGGCGGACTGCTGCCGGGGCCGATCGTCGCCATTCGAGCGGATATCGATGCGCTGCCGATTCAGGAGGAAACAGGGCTGCCGTTCGCTTCGCTGGCGGCCGGGAAGATGCATGCTTGCGGTCACGATTTTCATACGGCGGCTGTTGTTGGAGCGGCGCTGCTGCTGAAGCAGCATGAGGATCGGCTGAGAGGGACGGTCAGGCTGCTGTTCCAGCCTGCAGAGGAGAAAGCGAAAGGCGCCAGAGCGCTCATTCAAGCAGGCGCATTGGACGGTGTCAGCGCCATATTCGGTATGCACAACAAGCCGGATCTGCCTGTTGGCACGGTGGGCATTAAGGAAGGGGCGATCATGGCGGCCGCAGACGGATTCGTCGTGGAAATCACAGGTCTTGGTTCACATGCGGCGGTGCCGGAGGCAGGGATTGATCCAATTGTTGCGGCTGCGCACATTGTAACCGCCCTACAGTCGGTCGTCAGCCGAAATATTGGACCGCTGCAAAGCGCGGTTATCAGCGTGACGCAATTGCACAGCGGCACAACCTGGAATGTCATTCCGGAGAAAGCTGTGCTCGACGGTACGATCCGAACCTTCGATGAGCATGTGCGAGCGCATGTGCTCGAGCGGTTCAGAGAAGTCGTCCAAGGCGTCGCGGCGGCATACGGAACGACTGCGGAGATTCGTTGGATTCAAGGTCCGCCGCCGGTTATCAATGACGCGTCGCTCGTACCGCTTGCACTTGCGGCTGCGGAGGAATCGGGACTGCGCGCAGTGGAGCCGGTGCCTTCTCCAGCAGGGGAGGATTTTGCCTGGTACCAGCGGGAGGTACCGGGGGTGTTCGTCTTCATGGGGACCTCGGGAAGCCGTGAATGGCATCATCCTGCGTTCGATCTCGATGAAGCGGCGCTTGCTCCGAGCGCGAGATTCTTCGCCCATTTGGCTGGGAAGGCATTGCTGGAACTATCGTAAACGAAACGAAATAGGGAGGGTTTGGCATGACGGAGCTTCAAATCGAGACGCTGCTGTTTGACTATTCGCTGCTTCCTCAGCAGCTGGCGAATGCCGTATCCGAATTAAATGAGGATCAGCTCAGATGGAAGGCGGCTCCTGGCGTATGGAGCGTGACGGAAGTGCTGTCGCATTTGACGGACCATCATATCGTCGTCGGGTTTCGGATCCGGGAGCTGCTGTCGGGTTCGACAGCTGTTTTGCCGGCGTTCAGCCAGGATCCGTGGGTAGCGGCTTCCCATGCCAATGAGGGGGATGCAAGCGACATTCTGGCATTTTACGAGGCGTATTCGGCCTATAATTTGCAGCTACTGAAGCGTCTGCATCCCGAAGATTGGGCGAAGAAGGGCATTAATTTCAAGGGAGAGACCGTCACGCTTCGCGAGATCGTCTGGGGCTTCATCAAGCATGTGCATGTGCATCTCGCTCAGATCGAGCGCATTACATCCGCGTACGTCGTGGTATAGGAGGAGATTATCGATGAGCAAATCCCGTAGACAGTTGAAACTAGGTGCGCTTCTGCACGGTGTGGGCGGCAATCCCGCCATGTGGCGCCATCCGGAGACGCTGCCGGATGCCAGCGTGAATTTTGAATTATACAAGAGCTGGGTGCAGAAGGCGGAAGCAGGCAAGCTGGATCTAATCTTCATCGCGGACGGCTTGTACATTAACGAGAAGTCGATCCCTCATTTCCAAAATCGATTCGAACCGATCTCGCTTCTGAGCGCGCTTGCCTCGGTCAGCCGCAAAATCGGACTCGTCGGTACGTTGTCGACCTCGTACAGCGAGCCGTTTACGGTTGCGCGTCAATTCGGCTCGCTGGATGTGCTGAGCGGCGGGCGCGCAGGCTGGAATATCGTCACTTCTCCGCTGGAAGGCTCGGCGCTGAACTACGGCAAGAAGGAGCACCCCGAGCATGATCTTCGCTACCAGATCGCAACGGAGTATCTGGCTGTAACCCGCGGGCTGTGGGATTCCTGGGAAGACGATGCGTTCGTGCGGGACAAAGAGGCGGGTATCTTCTTCGATACGGAGAAGGTGCATGCGCTGAACCATGAAGGCGAATTCTTCTCGGTCAAAGGGCCGCTTAATATTGCGCGTTCCAAGCAGGGACAGCCGGTGATTTTCCAAGCCGGGTCCTCCGAAGTCGGCAAGAATTATGCGGCGAAGGAAGCGGATGCGATCTTCACGGGCCATGAGAACATCGAGGAGGCGGTCGCCTTCTATGCGGATGTCAAAGCGCGTGCCGTCTCCTTCGGCCGTTCGTCGGAGGAAGTGCTGATCTTTCCGGGGATCGGTCCCATTGTGGGCGCGACGGAGGAGGAAGCGGAACGCAAGTACCAAGAGGTCGCAAGTCTCGTCACGATCGAGACGGCGCTTCAATATTTGGGCCGGTTCTTCGAGCACCATGATTTCACCCAATATCCGCTCGACGAGCCGTTCCCGGAGCTCGGCGATCTGGGGCGCAACAGCTTCCAGAGCGGCACGGACAAGATCAAGCGGGATGCGAAGGAACGTAATCTGACCCTGCGGCAGGTAGCGCTCCAAGCGGTTACGCCAAGAGGGAATTTCATCGGCACGCCGGAGAAAGTCGCCGATCTCATCGAGGAATGGTTCGTCCGCGGCGCGGCGGACGGCTTCATGCTGGCGGAGGCCGTTCCGAACGGACTGGTGGATTTCATAGACCACGTCGTGCCGATCTTGCAGCAGCGCGGCCTGTTCCGGGAGGAATATGAAAGCGACACATTACGCGGCAATCTCGGCTTAGCCATCCCGGCAAACCGCTATACAAAGGAAAAAGCGCCGATTCAATAAGCAGACAGCGGCGCTGATCGCTAAACGCAAAAAAGGCAGTTCCATCAGGTCATCGACCTGAGGGAACTGCCTTTTAATTTTGTTCGCTTGAAGGGTTCATCCATAAAGCAAAAGCAACCTCTCTTACAGGGAGGCTGCTTTTGCTTTGAGGTCGAGGCGGTAGCCTTTGACGAGGGTTTCACCATTCATGATGTCGGTATTGAAGGCGCGCACGAAGCCCAGACTTTCGTAGAGGCTGACGGCGGAGGCCATGATGTCCGAGGTATGGAGATGCAGCCAGTCCGCGCCGAGCAGGACGGATCTTGCGTCACTAATGACGTACTTCCGTAAGCGACTCGGCAGCGATGGTATTCAAGAAGTGAATGAATGGATTGCCATTGAAGAGGCTAAGAAACAGGCGAGTGATCAAGGCTCCGGTGACAACGACTCAAGCGGCGGCAGCGACGCAAGGAGCGCAAACGGGAGTCTCCCGAATCTGACCACCGAACCGCCTCTTTATCAAGGAAAGCTGCTCCTTGACGCTACTTGCTCCCCCGCCGACATGGCCTACCCAACTGACCTGTCGTTGTTCAATGACGCGCGCGAATAGCTGGAAACCATCATCGACCTGCTTCACGAGCCTAAGTGTGGAAAGATGACAAAACCGCGCACCTACCGGGAAAAAGCAAGGAAGGCGAACCTTGCCGTGTCCAACCAGCTGCGTGTAAAGCGGGGCACGATGCGCAAAGCGATTGGAAAGCAACTGCGATTCGTTGCGCGTAACTACGCACACCTGTCTCGTCGTAACTTTCCCTAGTCCTTCGAGAATTTTCAAAGACGTTTTGCCTGTTGAGTTAGAAATTCGTGGAAAAAGTGATTGACGATTCAACACTGTTGAATTAAAATTAACAATATACAAAATATAGGAAGTTAATTCAACTTAGATGAATCATATAACCGAATAGGAGGGCTGTAAGGGTTTGTGAAAAGGACGTACAAAAGTAGAAAAGATGTGAGCAAATATGAAGCATGAATCAGCTGAGGTTGTCATTATTGGCGGTGGAATTATCGGTATGGCGATCGCCTACTACACAGCAAAGCTTGGTATGGAAGTGGTTGTCGTTGAACAAGGAGAGATTGGTGGTGGAACATCCTCGAAGTGTGACGGCAATATTCTGGCGATTGACAAGGATCCTGGCTTTGATAGCCAGATGTCATTAAAGTCACAGGAGTTAATTTCTGCATTGGTTCATGAGTTAGATGAAGAATTTGAGTATCGGGCACCTGGCAGCATCTTGGTGTGTGAAAGTGAAGAAGAGATGATTGCGGCCGAGCGTTGGGTACGTCGGCAACAGGAAGCGGGACTTTCCTTTAAAATGCTCGACCAGAAGGATCTTCGTGATGAATGGCCGTACATGGCAAGCGATTTATTAGGCGGACTGGAGTGTGCGACCGACTCAACCGTAAATCCCGTTCTGCTGACGTATTCATTAGCTGCTACGGCACGACGGTATGGTGCTCGCTTGTTGACGCATACAGAGGTATTTTCGATCTTGTTGGATGAAAAACGACGTGCATGCGGTGTAGAGACCTCCAAGGGCACTATTTATGCGAATCATGTGATTGTTGCAGCAGGCGTTTGGACAAAAAAAATAATAGGTTCAATTGGGCTGGACCTTCCAATTGAACCACGTAAGGGTCATATCCTTGTCGCGTCACGGTCCACGAATATTGGAAAACGAAAAGTGATGGAGTTCGGATATTTAATTAGTAAATTCGGAGGCAAGCGTAAGGTAGATCCGGAGATTGAGAAATACGGAATTGCGCTCGTATTTGAGCCAACGGCCTCTCAAAACTTTTTAATCGGGTCGAGCAGACAATTTGTCGGTATGAATACGAGAGTGGACCAGCATGTCATTCGATTAATAGCAGAACGGGCGATCCGCTTTTTCCCCGTTATCGAGCATATTCCTATGCTGCGAACCTACGCTGGTCTACGTCCATGGACGCCTGACCATTTACCGATTGTAGGGCATGTTGATGAAGTACCCGGCTTATATGTAGCCGCCGGCCATGAGGGCGACGGAATTAGCTTGGCTGCTGTCACTGGCAAACTGGTGAGTGAAATGCTTTGCGGTGTTCCGACCTGTATTCCTGCCTTGCCTTTGCGTTATGACCGCTTTAATAGCGGCATGGTTCACCAGGAGGTACTTATATGAGGTTATCTAAAATTGTAACTACAATTGATACGCATACCGGTGGAAATCCAACTCGTACAGTAACAAGCGGTGCTCCTGTTTTAATCGGTAAGTCGATGACGGAGAAGATGGTCTATATGTCCGAACATCACGATGCATTTCGGCAGAGATTGATGTTTGAGCCTCGTGGTCATGAAGTGATGTCGGGTTGTATTCTTACAGAACCCTGTCATCCTGATGCTGATATTGGAGTGGTTTTTATTGAAACGGGCGGGTACTTACCCATGTGCGGTCACGATACAATTGGCGTTTGTACTGCGTTAATAGAAGGCGGAATCTTCCCGGCTGACAAGGATATGCTTCTGCTTGATACACCTGCAGGACTTGTGGAGGCTAGGCTGAGCATTGAGAACGGTAAAGTAAAGAGAGTGACGTTTACCAATATTCCATCTTTTCTCTACCAGAAGGATTTGAACGTTCAAGTCGATGGACTGGGCGAAATCGTACTTGATATTGCTTATGGCGGTAATTTCTATGGTTTGGTAGATGCGCGGGATTTAAACCTGCCCTTGCGACCGGAAAATGCTTCCAGCATTATAAGTCTAGCCGTTCAAATTAGAAATGCAGTCAATGAAAAATATGATATCGTACATCCTGAGATACCAGTGATTCAAGGCTTGACACATATCGAATTTTACAGTAATCCAGTTTCATCATGGGCACATTGTCGTAATACGGTAGTTGTTCCTCCTGGTGGAATTGATCGTTCGCCATGCGGTACAGGTACTTCTGCAAAGGTTGCGGTCTTATATTCTAAGGGCGAACTTGGGTTGAATGAGGAATTTGTGCACGAGAGTATTGTAGGCTCCTTGTTTCATGCCAGAGTATTAAAGGAAACACATGTTGGAACACTCCCAGCAGTTGTTCCTCAAATATCAGGGTCTGCGTGGATCACTGGTTTCCATCAATTTGCTTTTAATGAACAGGATGAACTGAAAAACGGTTTTTTTCTTCTTTAGCATGATGGAAGTACTCTATATTTAGGAGGCAGAGATGGAAATAAGCAAATGGTATTCGGCCATCGATATGCATTCGGGCGGAGTGCCGGTTCGCATTGTTACTGGCGGCTTGCCACAGGTGCCAGAGGCCTCACAGAATGAGCGGGCCGAATACTTCGCAGCTCATTTTGATCAAGTGCGCCAGTTATTAATGGCAGAGCCTCGCGGCCATCATGGTATGACAGGTGTAATTGTAACAACTCCTGTCAGAAAGGACTCACATTTCGGTCTATTGTTCATGAATAATGAAGGTTTTGCTCCAATCAGTGCATCTGGTATTGTAGCCATGGTAACCGCTTGGCTGGAATCAGGGCAGATTAATCAGGAAGAAGCAGTACGTGGAATTCGTATTGACTGTGAATCCGGCCTTATTACCGCTTATGCCGATTGTGAAGGCAACGAGTTAAAGTCAGTCACTGTGGAGGGTGTTCCGAGCTTTGTCATTGCTAAGAACCTAACTGTTATGGTTAATGGCATAGCATTTACAGTGGATGTAGCCTACAGTGGGGCGTTTTATGTAGTCGTCGATGCAAAAACTTTCGGGGGAATTACAACTTCATTATCCGAGATGCAGTATTGGGGCAGTTCGATTCGCCTGGCAGTGGAAACCGTTGTTCATGCTGTGCATCCAAATAAAGTGTTCATTCATGGTATACATGGGGTATTTATGTATGAATCCGTGATCGAAGATTCTTTAGAGCGTCATTTTCGAGCTGTTACTATTCTTGCAGATGATCAGTGTGACCGATCACCCGGAGGTACTGGAACATGTGCGCATGTAATGGTTATGTTCGAGCGAGGAGAACTTATGCCGAATGAAAAGGTAATCTATAGTGGGATTGCTGGTGCTAAAGCAACGTGTACCTTAATTACTTCTGGTAGTGATCAACAAATCTCAATTACACCAAGATATAAAGCAGATGCTTATTTATTAGGTTGGATGAATTTTGTTCTGGATCCTTCGGATCCTTTTTCCAAGGGTTTTCTATTAAGATAGTTATTCATTTGAAAATTATTTTTTGAATATTCAAAAAAATGAGAGGGGATTATGATACATGGCACGTTTTGAAGGTGTATATGTCGCGATTGTTACTCCATTCACATCCACATTTGAGGTTGATTATAAACGATTAGCAGAACTGTGCGATTGGCTGATTCAACAAGGTGTACATGGTCTGGTGCCTACAGGTTCGCTTGGGGAATATGCGACGATGTCCAACGAAGAACGCGCAAAAGTGGTTGAAACCGTTATTGCTGCATCTGCAGGACGTGTGCCGGTTGTTGTTGGTTCTGCTTCTCCTTCAACTGGGCAGGCTGTTGCCTGGGTACGGCATGCGAAAGAAACAGGAGCAGCAGGGGTCATGGCGTTACCACCTATTAACTATAAGCCATTGGAGCATGAAGTAATTGCACATTATGAGGCGCTAAGTACCGTTGGACTACCAATCATTGCCTACAATAATCCTCATGATTATAAAGTAGATTTGACACCTGATCTACTAGCAAGACTATCCCAAATTGAAAATGTTGTAGCAGTCAAAGAGTTCTCTGGCGACATCCGTCGTGTTCATGAGATTTTGGAAAAAACGAATTTAGAGGTCATGATTGGTGTAGATGACCTTGCAATGGAAGGACCATTATTCGGAGCTACAGGCTGGATTTCCGGTGTTCCGAATGCATTACCGAAGGAAGGTGTAGAGCTCTTTAAGCTTGCACGAGAAGGTAAGCTTAAAGAGGCTAAAGAGCTTTACCGCCATCTGTTACCGCTGTTCCATTATGATGCAAGCCCGCAGCTTGTTCAATCCATTAAGTACATGATGGAATTAGCCGGATTCCCAGTCGGCCCAACACGCCCGCCGAGATTACCGCTACCTGCAGCAGACTATGAAGCAATCAAAAAGGCTTACGAGTTCGCAGTTCAACGTTAATAGCCATTATGAATTAATAACGACACAAGGAGGAGATTCATGCATGCTGAGCAGCCAAAACTGGATCGGAGGCGAGTGGGTGACTCCGAATGCAGGTACAATTGTCATAAAGAATCCGTCGAATCTGAACGAGGAGGTCGGCGTGCTGCATTTATCTGATGCATCTCATGTAAGGCAAGCGGAGGATGCGGCTAGTACGGCATTCAATAGTTGGTCCCGTCAGACAGGAGCGGTAAGAGCGAGCCATCTTTATAAAATGGCAGCTGCTCTGGAAGTGAAACTTGATGACCTCGCTATGATCGCAAGTAAGGAGATGGGTAAACCTATCACCGAAATGCGCGGAGAAGTGATGCGCGGTGTTAACCTCCTTCGGTATTATGCTGCCGAAGGTGTTCGGGCCAATGGACAGGTCATTCCATCCAGCGAGGCAGATGTACTTCAATTTACGAAGAGAACGCCTCTTGGTGTTGTAGGCATTATCACACCATGGAATTTTCCAGTCGCTATTCCAATTTGGAAAATAGCTCCTGCACTGATTTGTGGAAATACGGTCATATGGAAGCCGGCGGAATTTGCCTCACTGACAGCAAGCAAAATGGTGGAAATTTTCGCTGCTGCTGGATTACCGGAGGGGACGTTAAATCTCGTAATAGGCAAGGGAAGTAAAATAGGTGATGTATTGCTGGAACAAGTTACACTTCATGCCGTCAGTTTCACGGGATCTACCGCTACGGGGCAGCATGTTGCCGAAGTATGTGCCCGAAGAAATATAAAATACCAAACCGAGATGGGCGGTAAGAACGCAGCAATCGTGTTAAATGATGCCAATCTGGATAAGACAATCTCCATGATTATTAGCGGTGGATTCCGCTCTGCTGGACAAAAATGCACTGCGACAAGTCGGATTATTGTCGAGAATGGGATTTACGACCGTTTCGTCGAGATGTTAATTAAGGCAATGTCATCTGTTAAAATGGGTGATTCACTCGATTCCTCCGTCTACTTGGGACCAGTTGCTTCTGAAAGCCAACATAAATCTGTCATGTCGTATGTGAACCTAGCCCGGGAACAAGCAGAGATTGTTGTTGAGGGGGGTCGATCGGAAAGTATAAATGAAGGCTACTACATCCGCCCACTCGTAGCAGCGAGTGTAGATGTAAATCATCCATTAGTACAAGAAGAAATTTTTGGTCCAGTCGCGACCCTACTTAAGGCCTCTGATTTCGAGGAAGCAATTTCACTCTGCAATCGAACCGTATTTGGCTTAAGTGCTTCATTATTTACGAGCGACTTATCTTATGCTCATCGTTTTCTTGATGAAGCTCAAGCAGGCATGGTACGGGTGAATCAAGAGACGGCAGGTGTCGAATACCAGGCTCCATTTGGAGGCGTGAAAATGTCCAGTTCGCATTCCCGAGAGCAAGGCCAAGCCGCTTTAGATTTTTACAGTGAAATTAAAACCTGCGCAGTTAGTTACGCCTAAGAGAGGTTCGATGATGAAGGAATCCTCATTCATTGTATGCCGCTGCGAAGAAGTAACGATGGAACAATTGGAATCGGCGTATCAGTCCGGCTGCTGTACGTCTCGTCAATTGAAAATGAAGACAAGGGCCACAATGGGGGCATGCCAGGGACGCGTATGCAGGAGATTAATTGAGACTTGGTTGTATGAACATGATCCAAAAGCGTCTCCTAATGCGGAATTGCTATCCTGCCGCCCGCCAATTCGACCAATAACATTCGGCTGCTTAGCAAAGGGTGAATCTTAGATGGAACGAATACTGGATCATCCCATTTTGGGAAGAAGGAAGTTTCAAGAACAGGTCACCTACTCCTATAACGGGAAACAAATGTGTGGCTATCGAGGTGAGCCCATTGCTGCAGCGCTATTGGCAGAAGGGGTTCGTATTCTGCGCAAACATGAAGAATCCGGTAGTGCAAGGGGCTTCTATTGCGCAATTGGACATTGCATGGAATGTCGACTAATGGTTCAGGGGAGAGGCATTGTACGTTCATGTCTCATTCCACTTGAGCAAGGAATGATTATTAATGAGGGGCAACAGCTTCCAAACGAGATTACTGGGAGGAAGCTATCATGACAGAAGTCATACAACAGACCGATCTAATCGTCGTTGGTGCAGGTCCAGCAGGATTATCAGCTGCAAATAGAGCGGCGGAGTTTGGTTTGCAGGTGACGGTTATTGATGAGTTTCCAGAGCCGGGAGGCCGTATGCTAGGACAATTCCACGAAGAAGGCGGGCATTGGTGGGTCGGCAAAAAGATAGCTGATGAGTTGATTGCAGAAGCTATTGGGCATGGGGTTCGCATTCATTGTGGTGTTTCCGTGTATGGGATGCTTCAGGTGGACGGCAGATGGGAGGTCTCCACCTCTAAAGGTGCTATATTTGCGCCCCGTGTGCTGCTTGCAACCGGTGCGGCGGAAATACCTATGCCATTGCCAGGGTGGACACTGCCGGGGGTAATGTCTATAGGCGCTGCTCAAGTCATGACAAATGTGAATTTTGTTAAGCCTGGCAGAAGAGGACTTATTATCGGGATTAATGTCCTCGCAATGGCTATTGCCAGGGAACTTTCAGTAAGCGGTGTTTCTTTAACAGGGATTGTACTTCCGCCAGCCGGACCTTTAGCAGGAACGGCCGCTCAACCCAAAACGAATCTTCGATTGCTAATGGGCTTGTCCCACCTTGCTCCTTCACAGTTACTTAGGTGGGGCGGTAAAATTGCAGTCGCTTGCCGTCTTACAAACCTAATTGCAAAATTCTATCCTAAGAAGGGGATTCGCATGTGGGATATCCCGCTTCGAATGCGAACCGCTGCATTGTCGATTAATGGGAATGAACGAGTCGAATCTGTTACACTTGCCCATGTCAACTCACAAGGTGAAATAATAGAAGGCAGTCAGTGGGAAGAGAAAGTAGATTTCGTAGCTCTAGCCGGTGGGCTTTATCCACTGGCTGAGCTTACCTCGGTGGCAGGCTGCCCTTTTATTTACACACCAGAGCTTGGCGGCCATATACCACTGCATAGCGAACAGATGCGAACCCCTGTTAAGGGTTTATACGTAGCCGGTAATATTACTGGCGTAGAAAGTGCATTAGTGGCGATGTCACAAGGTCGACTAGCCGCGGCTTCCATCTGCTATGACGCTTCCGTGCTCGGCGACGATGGTGAACTGAAAGTAGTTGAAGCAATGGAGGAAGTTAACCATATTCGGACTACAGCGCTGATCCAATTTCATCCGGGTATAACGGAGGCAAGACGAACGATTTACGGTATGTGGAAGGAAACCTTTGGAGTTGGAGTGTGAAGAACGTATGGCTGTTAATGTGGGGAGCAGTACAAACATTATTATTCGGCTGGAAATGGATAAGCAACAAATCACTTTCGGGCAGATCATAACAGCCATTGGTGAAACAGGCGGTGAGATTCTCGCGGTTGATGTAAGTGGAACCTCGAAGCAGATGATGATTTATGACTTGACTATTTGTGTAAACTCGAATTTAACCTCATCGATCGTAACGCAGATGAACGGGCTAGAAGGCCTTAAGGTGATTAATGTCTCGGATCAAACGATGCTCATGCACCTCGGGGGCAAGATAGAAGTAGCATCTAAAATACGCATTAAGAATCGTGATGATTTATCACGTGTATATACCCCAGGTGTTGCGAGAGTAAGTATGGCAATTCATGAGGACCCCTCTAAGGCCTATTCGCTTACCATTAAACGGAATACGGTTGCTGTTGTCTCTGACGGATCAGCTGTTCTTGGACTTGGTAACATTGGTCCGCTCGCGGCAATGCCAGTTATGGAAGGTAAAGCTATGCTGTTTAAGCAGCTTGCCGATGTCGACGCGTTCCCGATTTGTATCAATACGCAGGATACCGAGGAAATCATTGAGACGATTAAACGAATCGCGCCTGCCTTTGGTGGTATTAATTTGGAAGATATCTCATCCCCGCGATGCTTCGAGATTGAACGTCGGTTAATTGAGGAACTCGATATTCCCGTCTTTCATGACGATCAACACGGTACGGCAGTTGTATTATTGGCCGGTTTATACAATGCCGTTAAGCTGGTTGGTAAGCGGCTCTCGGATTGCAGCGTTGTGTTGTGCGGCGTTGGAGCAGCTGGATCGGCCTGCACGAAAATATTGCTGTCTGCAGGTGTAACCAACATTGTTGGCGTAGATCGATACGGTGCACTCGTTCGTGGACAACAATATGATTACGAGGCGTGGACATGGTATGCAGAGCATACGAATCCTTACTTAAAAACCGGGTCGTTGTCTGATGTGATTCATGGAGCGGACATTTTCATTGGAGTTTCGGGTGAAGGCGTTTTAACAGCGGCAGATGTAAGGAATATGGCGAAAGATCCTATTGTATTTGCAATGGCCAATCCGACACCGGAAATTCTTCCGGAAGAGGTTGAAGGTATCGTTAAAGTGATGGCTACTGGACGTTCGGATTACCCCAATCAAATCAATAATGTATTGTGCTTTCCGGGATTGTTTAGAGGGGTACTCGATTGCCGGGCATCACGTGTAACTGAATCCATGAAGCTGGCAGCTGCCAAGGCGATCGCTTCCGTTGTAAAAGAACATGAGCTGAATGAGAATTTCATTATTCCAAGTATTTTTAATCAAGAAGTGGTGGAGAAGGTACGTAAAGCTGTCATGGATGAGGCATATGAATCAAACGTTGCACGTCGACGTGATCTTCGTACGAGAGAAGTTTATCCTCTACCGACATGAGATCGAAGTATGGCTGAATCAAATGGATGACCGATCATTATAAATATCTGTGCATGTCTTGGAGGAGGGTCGTTAATGAATGTTCGTATCAAGCAAATAGAACGATTCATGGAGCGGGATAATCTAGATGTCGTTTTTATTACGTTTCCAAAGCATATTTACTATTTGACAGGTTATTACTCAGAACCTCACGAGCGCTTCTTAGGTTTGATCATTCCTAGAGGGGAAGAACCATTCTTGTTAGTGCCGGCTTTAGATCATGAATCAGCGGAGGCGGAGTCTTTAGTAAGTCGGATCTATTCTTATGCCGATACCGAAAATGCTTATAGCGTGTTGAAGCAATATCTGCCTCCAGTCAGACGTATGGGTGTGGAGAAAAATCATCTTACGTTAAAGCAATACGAGCTCTTATCAAGTATTACAGAAATTCAAACGGTTATTGATATTGAACCTCGATTAATCGCCATGCGAGCTCTCAAAACGGACGATGAATTGATCAGAATACGTCATGCAGTCCGTCTTGCAGAGCAGGTGCTTCAACAGGGGATAATGCGTATACAGGCAGGAATGAAAGAGTCGGAGATCGCTGCCGAAATTGACTATTTGATGATGAAAGCAGGCGTCACCCCAGCATTCCAAACAACCGTGCTATCTGGGGAGAGATCGGCACTTCCCCATGGTGCAACAGGAAACCGAATTGTTCAGCAGGGGGACCTGCTTCTATTTGATATGGGTGTTGCCGCTGATGGATATCTCTCTGATCTTACACGAACCTTTGTTATTGGGGACGCCAATGAGATGCAGGAGCATATTTATGAAGCCGTACTTCAAGCCAATTTAGAAGCTATTGCAGCAATTAAGCCCAACGTTCCTATGGCAGAGATCGACCGTGCTGCAAGACAATGTATCTCAAGCAAAGGGCATGGCCAATATTTTACACACAGGGTCGGACATGGGCTCGGAATTGAGATTCACGAATATCCTTCGGTGCATGGGGAGAATCAAGATCTACTGAAGGCCGGGATGGTCATTACAGTTGAACCAGGCATCTATTTGCCGGGTTTTGGTGGTGTTCGAATTGAAGATGATGTACTTGTTACTTCTAAAGGAGCGGAAGTTTTGTCATCATTCACTAAAACGTTAATGGTTCTCTGAGTACGAAATGGAAGGTCATGTTTACTAGAGCTTTGAGGTACATAGGTATTGTACCTCTTTTTCTATTATTTTCATTTCGAGTCACTCGACTTATATCATTTGACAATGATCGCTATCTATAGTTATTTTAAGTAAACTACCTTGAATACATTTCACACTTTAGGGGATCGATATCTGTGGAACTTGGCAGCAAAATTAGGAAAATACGCAAGGAGCAGAACCGCAGCCTGGAAGACATAGCGACGGTATGCGGATTTACAAGGAGTTTATTATCAAAAATTGAAAACGGGAAAACAGTCCCGCCAATTGGTACTTTGATAAAAATTGCAGAAGCGCTGGGAACGAAAATATCGATACTGTTAGACGATGAAGATCAAAATGGTACAGTTCGCACAACAATGGATACAACGCTTAAGAAGATGGTAAGAACCGACAAGGGCTATTCTTTCGCAGCAATTGCAGCAGAGAGACCGGAGAAGTTGATGCAGCCATTTTACTTTATCGCCCAGAAGGGGAAGACATACTCTAATATGCATTCTCATGTAGGGCAAGAATTTATTTATGTCATCGAAGGGACGATGATTTATACGGTGGGCAATGATTCGCATATGCTCGCGCCAGGGGATAGTCTTTACTTTGACTCCATCGAAAATCATACCTATACCCTCATTACCGATGAAGTGAAATACATTTCCGTATTCTGCTCGGATTCAAAGGCGTAAGAGCTTTCTCGCATGCTGTTCATTAATTGTGGAGGGGAAATCATATGCTGAATGTTTTGGTTGTAGATGATGAACCTAAACATCGTAGAGGACTTTCCAGAATGATAAAGGAACTGCGACCTGATTACGAAATACATAGTGCAATGGATGGGAAGGAAGCGCTTGAAACAATAGCTGCCCAACCTGTTGATATTGTGTTTACGGATATTGAAATGCCAGTAATGGATGGACTTCAATTTATTGAGTGTATGAACCGTCGAGGCGGGAATGAAAGCATTATTATTATGAGTGCTTACTCTCATTTTGAATATGCGCAAAGGGCCATTCAATTGGGAGCGATGGATTATTTGCTCAAACCGATCGAAGAGGAGAGGGTTAACCAGACGCTATTAAAAGCCGAGCAGAGAGTGAAAATAGAACGATCAGCCTCAATGGATACCCTTCTATCCAGAGTGTTTGAGGGTACGTCTTCTCGAGAGGATATCACATTCTTGGCTAAATGCTGCCCTGCTAGTGCAGGTATCGTGCAGGGAGCTGAGTTCTCTTCCAGCCAAGGTCCTAGCCATCTTGCCTCAATCCGAAGAGAAATAAAAGAGCGACTTGGACATGTATTTAAGGAAATGGGCTTTATGTATAACTTCTATGAGTCTGATCGGAAAGAGCTTTTGATCTGGATACTTACCACATGTGAGGACGATTCCTCTATTTTTCTACATACAAAATTCGACGAGTGGTTTCAACGGGTAATGAATAAGATTGCTGAAGACTTTAATATCGAATTGACGATAGGAGCGGGGGAGCCATTCCGATCTTGGGATCCGCTTCAGGTAAAAAGATCATATGAACTAGTACTTTTAGCAATCAAGTCGAAGTTTTATTACGGGTGTAATGTCTTCATTCCAGCGAACTTTATATCGGGACGAACCCCTTTTTCTATGGTTAAGCTTGATACAGGGGTGATGATGAGGGCCATTCAAGCGGGCGATAAGGAGACTGCGCTTAATAGTTTACGAGTCGCTATAGATCGAGTGCTTGAGAAGAGTCTGCCGTCGCCAGACAAATTAGTCCTATCCGTCGCGGCCTCAATCCATCATCTTCATGTGTGCTTATCAGAGAAGGGGCATGTGGTTAGTGATATCGTAACTCATGAAGAAGCGATTCTGAAAAGCAAAAGTTGGGCTGAATTATGGCATGCTGCACAATCATGGGTATTATCTCTTGCTAACCAACTAGATAATAAGAAGCAAAAAAGAAATGAATCTATTATTGATACTTGTAAGTCTTATATTGAAGGTCATTATGCTGAAGAATTATCACTAAGCACATTGGCTGAAAAGTTCCACTTTAATGCATCGTATTTCTGCATGCTTTTTAAGAACAATACCAACACAACTGTAAGTCAATTTATTATACAGACAAGGATGAACCGTGCCGCCAGTATGTTGAAGCAAACCTCACTAAAGGTTTATGAAATTGCAGCTATGGTCGGCTATAAGGATGTAAAATATTTCATTAGGCTCTTTCGAAAAGAGTATGGTGCAAGTCCAGATGAATTCCGTCATATTACCGCTACCCGATAAGGATGAGGTCAATTTGCATGCAAAAATGAAGCGATCGTGGTTTTTTGTGAAACGTCGAAGCTTCAGGTCGAAGCTTCTGATCTCCTATGCCTTGCTTGTACTGATTCCGATTTCAATCATGGGTACTAAATACTATTATGCCAGTAAAGGTTTTATAGAGAAATTTACCCGTGAAAACTTATATTCCATTGTAAAACAAAATAATGAGATCATTGATGCGGAACTCTCTAAAATTGAGGACAATAGTTTGGCAATGATCGGGGACCCTGTTCTATACGAGCAATATTTGAACGCCAATCCGAGAGATGAGTACGGCATGGTGACGATGGAAAAGAACGTTCGAAAAGCCTTGGAGAAATATTTGCCCGAGTCCTCTCAACTATACTCTTATCATTTACTTACGAGCTACTCTAACATTGGTAATTCAGCGTTCATTACGTATCAGACCTTCTCTCATACAAAGCTGTATCAAGCTGCGCTGGCTGGAAATGGTGCAATGAGATGGGTCCCTACATTTTCATTTCAGGATATGTTTGGAGCATTTGGGCAAGAGTCATCAACATCATCCAGCTACCCTAATCTCATGGCTGGAGTTAGGATGCTGAAATTATTTCAAATTAACAACAATGCTATTTCGGAATTAAGCGGCATAGCTGAGCCCCCTGTGTTGGTGATCACTTTTAAGCCAGAAATGTATACTGCTCGGTTCGAAAGTACGATGCCTTCCGACGGCGCCTCCTTCTTTATCGTAAGTCCACAAGGAACTTTTATCTCGGGCAGTGACAGTGAACAAGAAGGAAAAGATTTCAAGCCCCCATGGCTAGAGCAAATGAAGCGATTAAAAACGGGCGCAATTAAGGTAGAGCAAGATGGAAAAGCCTTGATCATCTGCTTTGATACATCTGAGGTCACGGGCTGGATATCGGGAATAATTGTATCTCCGAATATGTTAATAGATACTTTTATGCCTCAAATCACGTCCTACACCATTTATCTTGGACTCGCTTTGCTTCTTGTATCTTTAATTCTTGCTTTCTTTTTTGCGGAGTCGATCACACGTCCGATTAACCAACTCATCAAGGCAATTAAGAAAACGGGTGATGGTGATTTCGGTACACGTGTCCCAATAAGGGCTTATGATGAGATGGGTCACTTGATCCGTAAGTATAATCAGATGAATGAGAAGATTAATTCCCTGATTGAGGAGAACTACATCGTCAAGCTAAGAGAAAAAGAGACACAGATTATGTCACTCAATATTCAGCTTAATCCCCACTTTTTGTATAACACACTTAATATGATGAACTGGACAGCACTTGAAAACAATCAAAAAGAGTTAAGCCGCATGATTGTCAGTCTGTCTTCCATGCTCCAATATACGTCCGAGAATCATCAGGACATCGGAGAATTCCATGAGGATCTAAAATGGCTTCACAACTATTTCTATATTATTGATCAAAGATTCGAAGGAAAGTTTATTGTTCAATATGACATTAATCCAGAATTGTACCCATATACGGTCCCGAAGTTATTTCTACAGCCGTTTGTGGAAAATGCAATTATACATGGATTTGCTCACATTCATAGAGGTGGCATCATTCAGATTAGCGGTTATATGATCGATGGGAAGCGCTGCTTTACCGTGCAAGATAACGGGAAGGGAATCTCGTCTAAACAAATGAAACTCATTTTAAAGAGAGATAACAACTCCATTGGCATCCAAAATGTAGATAAGAGAATCAAGCTTATTTACGGCGAAAGTTTTGGGGTTACGCTGCACTCGGAAGTAAATAAGGGAACGACGGTGAACATTGTTTTGCCTTTGTAAAAACAAGTGAATATCCTCCACTAATACAAAAATGATCCAATTTCATCTATATTCGGATTCTAATAAACTGAATATATAAACAATTTGTTTGATGGAGGGTGATGATTACATGAGAAAACCTAAACGTGTAAAACGCAAGCTTTTCTACTCACTCACGTTCACAGCATTGCTATTGTCCGCTTGTTCCAACGGAAACACAGGAAACACAGGAAATACCGGAAATAACGAGCCTAAAAACACGGCTGTCGAGAGTAATGCAAACACGCCAAAGGAAAAGATTGAGCTGAAGTTTGCTTTCTGGGGAGACACCATTGAGAAAAAAACGGTGACTGAAGCGCTGAAAGCCTTTGAGGACAAAACGGGAATTAAGGTCGAAGCCATGCATATTCCGTCTGATTATTTGACTAAAATTACGACCATGGTGGCAGGTAACGTAGCACCAGATGTAGGATACCTAAATTCTGGTGCTGCGATGACTTGGGCTGAGGAAGGAAAGATTCTTGATTTGACACCGCTTATCGATAGTGATCCTGACTTTAAAAAAGAAGACTATCTGGATCAGATTTGGTACAACTGGGAGCCAAACAAGACTCTTGGCATGAGTACTGCTGTTGAAGGTTATGGTCTTATGTATAACAAAAATATGATCGAAGAGGCAGGTCTTGAATTGCCGCCAACAGAGGCAGATAAAGCCTGGGATTGGGATACCTTCGTGACATATGCCAAGAAATTAACCCTGGACAACGAAGGTCATAATGCACTTGACCCCAACTTTAATCCTAACAAAATCAAGCAGTTTGGATTCCAGTATGATCCTTATAATATGATGGCTGCTGTCGTATCAAATGGAGGTAACTATTTGACCGAAGACGGGAAGGGCTTTGGGCTAGCTCAACCTGAGGCTGTAGAAGCTATTCAGAAGCTTGCCGATCTGATGTACCTGCATCATGTATCGCCGACGCCGCTCCAGACGAAAAGCCTTCCAGATATGGCGCTTCAGACGAAGAAGGTTGCAATGACGGTATCCGGAAACTGGGCACTTCAAGCATTTGCAGAACAAGATTTTAATCTCGGTGTAGGTGTACTTCCGAAACTTAAGAAGAGCAATACGCTGCTTGATGGTGCACCGACAGTCATCTTTAGTTCGACGAAGCATCCGAAAGAAGCATGGATGTTGTATAAATGGATGGCAGACCCAAAGAGTGTACTGCCGCTTATTGAGAGTGGTCTGTGGATGCCGCTGAAGAAAGACTGGTATACAAATCCGGAGTTAATTAATAAATGGGCTTCAGGAAATAAAGCACATCCTGACGACTATACCAAGGCTTTCATGAAACAAACACTTGAGAATGGTATCAGAACGCCGGGCTTTGAGGTGAAAAATTTTTCGAAGATCAGCGCACTCGTAACCCCAGCGCTTGATAAGGTATGGACCGGTAAGGAAACTGCCGAGGAGGCGCTTAAAGCTGTCGAATCGAAGGTGCAACCACTAATAAAAGGCTACTACGGCAAGTAATCTAAATATGCGAGCCGAAAAAATCCTCGGCTCGCATGTTTACAATCCATCTAACACATCGAGAGGAGGTATTTTTATTATTGGCAAACGTCGGTTAGCACTCTCAGGAATATTATTTGCCCTTCCAAGCATTATTGGTTTAATACTATTTGTAGTAATTCCGATGGTATCGAGTCTGCTGCTGAGCTTTACTGATTACCGAATTGTTAACAGTCCAAAGTTTATAGGACTTGGTAATTACACGCGATTATTTGATGGAACGGACCCTTACTTCTATAAATCTCTTTGGGTAACCTTTAAGTATGTAGCCCTCCGTGTCCCACTTGGACTGATCGTTTCTTTCATTGTCGCGTTGCTATTAAACCAAGATTTCATTCGAGGCAAATCCATATTCCGTACCATTTATTATTTACCGGTCATCGTCCCTGCTGTCGCTTCTTCAATGATCTGGATCTGGTTGTTCAGCCCAGACCTCGGGCTAATTAATAATGTGCTTACTGCCATTCATTTGCCGACATTTAACTGGCTTGACTCAGAAGCCATGGTCGTGCCATCAATCGTAATGATGAGCTTATGGGGGGTAGGAAGTACGGTTATCATTTTTTTGGCTGGTCTTCAAGGAGTGCCAAGATCTTTGTATGAAGCTGCTACGGTCGATGGAGCTGGCTTTATGCGAAAATTTTTAAATATTACCATCCCTATGATGACACCTATTATTTTCTTTAATCTCATTATGGGCTCTATCGGTGCATTTCAAGTGTTTACTGAGGCATTAATCATGACTCAAGGCGGCCCCAATAATGCCAGCTTGTTCTATAATTACTACATTTATCGTGAAGCATTCCAATTCGGAGAGATGGGCCATGCTTCAGCAATCGCCTGGATCCTGTTTATTATCATACTTGCCGTAACCGGTTTGTTTTTCCGTACATCCAAAGCATGGGTGTTTTATGAGAGCGAGGTGTAAGAACATGCAAAGCAGCAAGAGCATTTCTCAGATTGTTGTATATTCCTTCCTGATAATAGGCTCACTGTTTTGTCTACTGCCTTTGTTCTGGCTCATCCGCAGCTCATTCATGACGTCATTACAAATTTTTGAGATGCCGCCAGTTTTGATTCCATCGCCTTTTAGGTTCCATAATTATGTGGAAGCTTTGACGACGATCAATTTCGGACGTTTTTTCTCAAACACACTAATAATAACCATTTGTTGTTTATTCGGTGCACTGATCAGTAGTTCACTTGGTGCCTATAGCTATGCGAGGCTAAGGTGGCCGGGGCGTAACTTCTTTTTCGCGCTGCTGCTCTCGAGCATGATGCTTCCAGGAGCAGTTACTTTAATTCCTACATTCATCGGATGGAAGATGGCTGGGCTGATTAACACCTATTATCCGCTCATCCTTCCGGTATGGTTCGGGGCTGCCTTTGATATTTTTCTGCTGCGTCAATTTTACTCCACCATACCTAAGGATCTGGATGAAGCGGCTTATGTCGATGGAGCGGGACTTTGGACCATTTATTGGCGAATTATGATTCCATTATCTAAGCCGGCGCTCATCGTTATTGGATTATTCTCATTCATGAACTCTTGGAACGATTTTATGGGGCCCCTGGTGTACGTTAACGAAGAGAAAAAGTTTACTATGGCTCTCGGACTTCAAATGTTTCAATCGATGCACAGTGCCCAATGGCATCTCTTGATGGCTGCTTCTACCGTCGTTATTCTACCGGTCATTATCGTTTTCTTCATTGGTCAGCGATACTTTATCGAGGGGATTACACTAACTGGATTGAAAGGATGAGCGTGGATGAAAGCAGATGTGGTCGTGAAACGAAAAGTAAGGCCTTTTTCTCTAGGTGAAGTTACCTTGTTGGATGGACCATTTAAGCACGCCATGGATCTGAACCGCAGCTATCTCTTAGCGCTTGAACCAGATCGTTTGTTGGCTAGATTTAGAGAATATGCGGCTCTGTCACCTAAAGCAGTTCAATATGGGGGGTGGGAGGCTGAAAGTCTTTCGGGCCATACACTTGGACATTATTTATCTGCTATATCGATGATGTATGCTTCACTAGGAGAAGAGGATTTTAAACAAAGAGTGGATTATGTTACGGATGAATTGGAAACTTGCCAAAATGCTCATGGAGATGGGTATGTATCAGGTATTCCAAGAGGAAGAGAAGTATTCGAGGAAGTTGCAGGCGGTGATATTCGTTCCAAAGGGTTTGATTTAAATGGGGCATGGGCGCCACTTTATACCTTACATAAATTATTTGCCGGTCTACGGGATGCGTATCGACTAACTGGTAACAGGAAGGCATTGGATGTTGAACGAAAACTGGCAGATTGGCTTGCTGGTATCCTCATGCCACTAAGTGAGGATCAGATGGAAGAAATGATGATATGCGAATACGGCGGTATGAATGAAGTGTTGGTGGATCTATATGCTGATACCGGTGAAGTCAGCTATTTAAAGTTAGCACAGAAATTTTGGCATAAACAAGTGCTGGATCCACTATCCAAACACGTTGACAGTCTTTCTGGGAAACATGCAAATACTCAAATTCCGAAGTTGATTGGGCTTGCCAAGGAATATGAGTTGACCAATGATCTGCTGAAGAGAGAGACGACTGAATTCTTCTGGGATAGGGTGGTAAATCATCATTCTTACGTCATAGGCGGAAATAGTTTTGGTGAATATTTCGGGGACCCGAATAGCTTGAATGATAGACTTGGTCCCCATACAACTGAAACGTGCAACACCTACAATATGCTCAAGTTGACGAAGCATTTATTCGAGTGGAGCGGGAATGCACAGGAGGCAGATTATTATGAAAGAGCCCTGTTTAACCATATTCTGGCCTCTCAGAACCCAACAACTGGAGCTGTGACTTATTGCCTTTCGCTCGCCATGGGAGGACATAAGTCCTTTGATGATAAGTTTGAGGATTTTACTTGTTGTGTTGGAACAGGAATGGAGAACCATGCAAGCTATGGCAGCGCGATATACTTCGAAGGCGAAGAGTCGCTATATGTGAATCAATTCATTCCATCCAAACTGGATTGGAAGCACAAAGGCATGACTCTCGTTCAAACAACGAATTATCCTACAACTGATCAGTCGAATCTGAAAATATGTACAGAAGAACCGGTATCGTTTAGTCTCTTCATTCGTTATCCATACTGGGCGAAACAAGGCATTGAAATTCGAATTAATGGTGAGAAAATCGAAGTCAATCAACAGCCAGGTTCATTTATTTGTTTGAATCGGACATGGGTGGATGAGGATCAAGTCGATATTACAATTCCGATGTCTCTTTGGATGGAATCGATGCCTGATAATCCGGATCGAGCTGCAATTCTTTATGGTCCCCTTGTACTCGCAGGTGTTCTGGGTCCAGTGGACGACCCAGCAGTAACAGATTACCTTTATACTCCGGTCATGATTGCCAAAGATAAGCCAATGACAGAATGGATTGTTCCTGTGACTGATAATCCGCTTACCTTCCGTACAAAAGGAATAGGCGCTCCTAGAGATGTCGAACTCATTCCTTTCTATCAAATCTATGACAAGTCATACTCCGTATATTGGGACTTCTTTACAACTGAGGGTTGGAAAAAGGCGGAGAGCGAATATACGGAAGTCATGCGAAAAATAAAGCTGCTGGAGCAATGTACAGTTGATTACGTGCAGCCCGGTGAGATGCAGCCAGAGCGTGACCATAACTTCCAAGGAGATTCTAGCAATCGAGTCGGTTTATTGAACCGAAGAACATACAGGACGGCTGGACAAGAAGGATGGTTCTCGTTTGATTTGAGCATCAATTCGACACAACCGATGATGCTGGTTGCGACTTTTACATCCGCACAAGAACTGCCTAATAGTGATTTTGATATTCTCATTGACGGTGAACGCTTAACACTAGAGCAGCAAGGGTTTGAAGAAAACGATAAGTTCTATAACGTTCATTATCCTCTTTCTGCTGACCTCTTGGCCGGGAAAGAAAAAGTGACAATCAAGTTTCAGGGGAAGAAAGGGCGTCGTATTCGCAGACTCTTTGGATTGAGAATGGTAAATCAGGAGCAATATAAAAGGCTTGGAGAGGACGCGTAAGGGATAATGGGGAGAGGTGGGATCGGGAAATGGAAGCCATGCGTCTTATGCGTGTCAGAAAATGGCTTGAACAAGAAGAGTTAGATGCCTTATTGATTGCAAGTCCTTATAACCGTAGGTACTTAACAGGCTTTACGGGATCTTCAGGTTATGTCCTGATTACAAAGGAGCATGCACTGCTTTTGACTGACTTCCGCTATATGAGTCAAGCAACTGAGCAAGCTCCAATCTATGAGGTTATTCAGCATGCGACTAAGCCTCTATCTACAGTTTCAGAAAAATTGCAGATGTTTCAGGTGAAGCGACTAGGGTTTGAGAAGAATCAGGTCAGCTTTGCTGTCTATCAGGCGTATTTGGAGCAGTTTGAGGGTGTTACTCTTGTTCCAACTGAGAATATCGTAGAGCGGTTGCGGGGTATTAAGGATGAAGTAGAGATAAGCTTAATAAAAAGAGCGATCGATATTACAGAGAGGGCATTCAATCATATTCTGGGGGTCTTAAAGCCAGGGATTTCAGAACGTGATATTTCGGCAGAACTGGAGTATTTCATGCGCATGAATGGAGCGGCTTCTTCTGCTTATCCTACCATTGTCGCTTCGGGAGAAAGATCTGCATTGCCGCATGGACTCGCGAGCAGCAAGCGAATTGGCAATCATGAATTCGTTACACTTGATTTCGGAGCTAATTTCGAAGGCTACTGTGCCGACTTAACTAGAACCGTGTTTATCGGCAGCCCTACCCAAAAACACAAAGAGATCTACCGTATCGTACTTGAAGCTAATCTTGCCACCTTAGCCAGTCTCAAACCAGGTATGACAGGTAAAGAAGGCGATGAACTTGGTCGAGCTATCATTGCGAGCTATGGATACAGCCCATATTTTGGACATGGTTTAGGTCATGCTTTCGGTTTGGAAATACATGAATTAATGCGCTTCTCCTCACAAACAGAAGATCTGCTTGAACCAGGGATGGTTATGACGGTAGAGCCGGGGATCTATCTGCCAGGCTTTGGCGGAGTGCGTATCGAGGACAATATACGCTTTACAAACACGGGGATTGAGGTACTGACCCAATCGAGCAAAGAGCTTATTGCGTTGTAATACTGTAATCTCTAAAACACGGGCGCTGCGCGGCAACCTCGGCCTCACGATCCCGGCGAACCGTTACGCGAAGGAGAAAGCCGCGATCGAATAAGCAGCACCTCAGCGGCGCAGCCGCGCAAAAAGGCAGTTCCACCAGGTCATCGACCTGAGGGAACTGCCTTTTTGTGATTTGCGATTGCAGCGGAGGTTTTGTAAATTTGAGCGACTTTGGTGCAAAGCACCACGGGAGTGCAAATCGCAAAACCGTAGCCCGCAAGGTTTCCCCTGCCGCGAAGGTAGAGCGAATGGAGGCGACTTTGGTACGGAGTACCACGGGAGCCTCCATCGCACTACCGTAGCCCCTATTTGGAAGCTACAGCCACGTCCTGCACCGCTTTGTAGATCGAATCAAACAATTCCTCGAGGTTCGCTTCCTCGATGCAGGAGAAAGCGACGCGCAGGTCGGTCTCACCTAGGGCGATCGTGCCGATTGCGTACTCGTCTAGAAGCCGCGTACGGACTTTCTCCGCATCCACGTTTAGCTTCAAGCACATGAAATAGCCGGAATTGAACGGATAGTACGACCATACATTGCCGAAACGGCCGCTATCGAGCAGACGCTTGACCGTGTTGGCGCGGCCCTTCATGATCGCGTATTTCTCTTCCTTCTGCGATTCGAATTCAGGCGACTGCAGCGCCTTCAGCACGAAGGTTTGGGACGGATGTGGTCCGCTGGAGATCGTCGCGCGGATGATGCCGAGCGTCTTCTGCTCCAGTGCGTTCAGAATGCTGTCCGAGCCCGTCGCGTAGGTGATGAAGCCGACACGGAAGCCCCAGACGTATTCTTCTTTTGTCGCGCCGTCGACTTTGATCGGCAGGACGCGCGGATGCAGGCCGGCCAGCTGGCCGAACAGCGACTCGTGCATGGAGCCTTCGAAGAAGAGTCCGAAGTAGGCATCGTCTGTTACGGCAACGACGTTAATGCCGGCTTCCGCCGCGTCGCGGATCGCGGCTACGATTTCGGCGCCTTCTTGCGCGCCAGGCGTGTAGCCGGTCGGGTTGTTTGGGAAGTTCAGGACAACAATGGCTTTGCCCTTGTCTTTCTGCGCCAGCAGCGCTTCGCGCAGTCCTTGGCTGTTGAAACGGTTGTCGCTGTTATACAGCGGATATTCAACGATGGCTGCCCCGCGGCGAACGCCGAAGGTCAGCTCGTAATTTTCCCAGTTTTTATTTGGAATGATGACGGCATCTCCCGCATCCGCGAATAGATCCGCGACGATGCTGAGGCCGTGCGTCAGGGCGTTGGTTACAATGGGATTTCCGTACGTTTTATCGGCCAGCGAAGGGTTTTCCTTCAGCATTTTGGCGCGCCAAGCGGTACGAAGCTCCGGCTTGCCTGCGGGAGGCGCGTATTCGTACAGATCTTTCGGGTTGTAGGCAGAGAGTGTATCTTGGATGACTTTCAAGTGCATGGGCTGACCGTTTTCGATCGCGATGCCGATTGTTGCGTTGTATTTCTTCGCCTTCGCTTTTGCTTCGGCAGATTGGCTCAAAATGCCTTCTTTCGGAAAATAGATGGCTTTACCGAGTGTGGACAACATGGCGAAAACGTGGCCATTTTCTTGCTCAATCGCCGTGTTCAATTGCTGGGCAAGTGGGTTCATGGACTTCATTCATCCTTCCAGTGATTCATTCTCGTAATGGATTTCCCTGCGTAAACCGTTTAGGTGATATTATATCACTTTTGGGGATTGGAAGGCCATGATTGAGACTCACTTTGCGACAATAATTTAAAATGGTTGTTTCGGCTGCCGAGCAAAGTTGGCAAAGGTTACGCAGTATTGTATGATGACAACGACATTGTTTACGCGCTAAGGAGGAAGCCGAGATGCTGCACTGTTCGCCGACATCTTTTCTATTGAAGCCCGCATTTGCGAAGATCGTCTGTGAGCCGGGCTGGAAATGGCAGAAGCGTGAGAATCCGCTGGCCAACTATGATTTGTTCTATGTGTGGAGCGGGAACGGAGAAATTATGCTGAACGGCGTGCCAATCCCCGTCAGCAAAGGAAGCTGTTTTCTGTTCAAGCCGGGCGACTTCACGAGCGCGACTCATAATCCGCAGCGGCCGCTCGTGCTGACCTATATTCATTTTGACGTGAAGGAACCTGTCGACATCGTGCCGCGTTCGTACCGGATGCTGCATGAAACGGTCGATTTCGAATACCTGCTCTCTCGTTATGTCCGCCTGTTTCTTGTGAAGACGTATGCGGGTGAAGAGGAAGCGCAGCTCATATTGAAGCAGCTCATCATCTATCTGCTGCGCGAGGATATGGAAGGTCCGGTGGAGCGCAAGGCAAGCAACCAGCTGACGGAGGCCATTCACGAGGTTGCTAACTTTATTCGGCAAAATCCCGGCATTGCCCACCGTGTCGAGGATTTGGCGCAGCGCGCGCAGCTGTCGCCGAGGTATTTCTCCATTAAATTCAAGGAAATCGTCGGTACGTCGGTGCAGTCTTATATGATCGGAACGCGAATAGAGCGCGCGCAGCATCTGCTGAAGCATGCCGGCATGAACGTGACGGAAGTTGCGGACGCGCTGGGCTACCGGGATATTTTCTTCTTCAGCCGGCAGTTCAAGCAGTACACGGGAAAAAGCCCATCCGAGATTCGATAATGGGCTGTTTGTTCGTCGTATCCAGCTAGTCGCTGGCTGCGTTCCTTGCATGCGGGCAGTACTGATTCATAAGCGCAATCGTCTCTGCATCCGTCGGCAAATTGCGTTCGGCGAGCTGGGCCGTAATGGACTGCCGCTCCGCAGCCTTCAGGTTCTGGCCGAATTTGAATTTCCCGACAATCCGCTCGGCATCGATCCGAACGACCGCAACGCCCTTCAAGCGCGGCACATAGTCAGGGTCTTCGGCATCGATCGTCTTATACCCTCCTTCTGGCTGCAGCTTGCGCATTAGCGCTTCCAGCGCGGCTGCCTTCTCTGCCGGATCATCCACGACTACAGCCTGTCCGTCCATTCGCACTGATTTGAAATATGCCGTCGCTGGGCAAGCCATCAGCGGATCGCTGAAAAACGAGGGAATGATCGCATACTCCTTCGCCGCCATGAAGGTTACGCGCTGGTTCTGCTTTAACTGCGTCATTTTCTCCCCGATGCGGCTCCCGTGAAAATAAATGCTTCCGTTCACATAAACGAAATTGAGCGGCGTCATGCTCGGTTCCCCGTCTGAGGTAACCGTACCGAGAAAACCAAAGCTCATCTCTTGTAAAAAGGCCTCGATTTCCGCTTGCTCGCCATCGATCTCGAATTCTCTTCTGCGCATGGGCAATCCCTCCAATATGAAATGAATAGATCCCAGCATACCGTTTGCATTGACAATTAAAAAGATCCAATTATGATTGATTCTATTGGACCGCTTTATCAGCGGGGGATGTGCATAAAGGCGGTGAAGCAGGGATGGATATGAAATTCCGGATTCCTTATGAGTGGTATTATGAGGAATTGGGGCGCAAAACGGATGCATTGTTTCATGCGATGCGCGAAAGCATCGTGAATGGCACGCTGGCGCAGGGGACGCGGCTGCCTTCGAGCCGGAGACTGGCCGAGCTTTACGGCGTATCGCGCGGCTCCGTAAATGCGGCTTATGACATGCTGATCGCTGAAGGATTCGCGCGGGCAGCTGGAGGAAGCGGCACATTCGTCGCGTACTCGGATCCGTTGTCGGGAATGGTGCACGGAGCTGCCGTACGGGCGCCGCTTGCGCTGTCCGAATGGGGGGAGCGCTTGGTGTCCGCGAAGGCGTTATTCCGTGTGGGGGAAGCTCATCCTCTCCTACAAGTACCCGGTGTTTCGGAGGAGATGTGCTTCCGTCTTCGGGAACCGGACGTTTCCTTGTTCCCGGTAGAAGCATGGAGGCGTACGCTGTTCGCTGAGGTTCGGGACATGATGGCGGTATTTCCGGCCATTACCGCTCCCGTCGAAGGCTACCTGCCGCTGCGCGAAGCGATTGCGCAGGATTTGCGCCGTGAACGCGGCATGCGCGCGAATGCCGCGAATATTTGCATCACGAACGGTTCGATGCACGCCATTGCGCTCTTGATGAAGCTACTGGTGAATCCCGGCAGGCCGGTGGTGGTCGAAAATCCAAGCTACGCCGGCATCCGGCGGGCGATTTACGCCGAAGGCGGCTCGATCTTAGCCGCTGCGCTCGATCATCAGGGAATCGTTCCGGAGGAGTGGCGGTCGGAGCTGCTATTCGTGACCCCGACGAGGCAATTTCCGACCGGAGCCGTACTGTCCGCAAGCCGAAGAACGGAACTGCTGGCGTGGGCGTCGAGGCAAGGGGCAGTCATCATCGAGGACGATTACGACAGTGAATTGCAATGGGGCGGCAGGCTGGTGGAGCCGCTGAAGGCATTGGACAGCGAAGAGCGGGTCGTCTATATCGGCACGTTCTCGAAGACGATGTTCATGGATTTGCGGCTTGGCTATGTCGTGCTGCCGGAAGCGCTCCTAGAACCGTTTCGACTGGCGAAAGCACTGCAGGAGCCGCATCCGTCCGCGCTCGTGGAGCAGCGGGCGATGGCGCATTTTATCGGGAGCGGGGATTATGCGAGGCATCTCAGGCGAATGAAGCGGGTGATCGGCCGAAGGCTGCTTGTGTTCCGCGACGAAGTCGAGCGGCGGCTCAGCCGTTGGTTCCGGTTCGTGCCGGCGGATGCAGGGCTGCATATGTATGCGGTGTGGCGGGGAGATGCCGTGAGCTATGCGAAGCTTCGGGAACGCTGCGCGGCGCTGGGCGTTACTTGGACCGTGGGCGATGCGTACTGGGAAGGCGATATTCCGCACAGCACGGCATTGTTCGGCTTCGCGCAGCTCCAGGAAGCACAGATCAAGGAAGGCGCGCTTCGGATCGAATCGGTCTGCGAGGCGCTCCAAACCTACTAAAAATAAGCGGCAGGCTGCGGGCCTGTCGCTTATTGGTATAGCTGTTTATTGCGCGTCCAGCGTTCCCAGCTTCTCGCCCATGCGGACCTTTAACCCGGTCTTCAGATCCGGACGCGGGAAGAAGCTGTCGTCTTCGGTCAGCAGCACGACGGTTGAACCGAACTCGAAGTAGGCGAGATCGTCGCCCTTATTCATTTTGTCGCGGAGGGGCTGCACGTATTTAATGCTGCTTACGTTCATGGCGCCGACCTTGACGATGGCGGTCTCGGCGCCGGCATGGCGCATATAGGTGATGAGACGTTCGTTGCGGCTAAGTACCCGGCGCATGTAGCGCAGGCCGAAGTCGTTAACGGGGTATACTTTCCCCAGCACGTGCTCGCGTTCTACAATCGTGCCTGAAACAGGCGTATGTATGCGGTGGTAATCGGTTGGACTTAAGTAAAGCACCATATAGTAGCCGTTCTTGTAATTTTCCAATCGCGGCGAACGGTTCAGCAGCTCTTCTATGGTATAATCCTGGCCTTTCACGTTCAGAATCGTACCGGATTCGATCGGACCGCAGCCGGTAATGAGTGCGTCGACCGGACTTACGAGCGCGTTAGGATCAGAATCAATGACACGTACGCCTGGCTTAAGACGCCTGGTGAAAAATTCATTCAGCGTGCCGTATTCATGCAGCTGTTTCTCCGCTTCGTGGACGGAGATGCCGTACATGCGGGCAAATCTCGGAATAAAGCGCCGGCTAGCGGGCGACTGGGCAAATCGACCGGTTATGCGCGAAATCCATTTGCGCGAGCTAAGCTCGGTCATTGAGCGGAGCAGCCATTTGGTCATGCCGGTAGTTCACGTCCTCTCTTGATATAAGGGCAGCATCATGATGGTCTTCGACTAGTTTGACATATCGCGACTTAATTATCAATAGAGTACCGGGCCGCCTGTTTAGGGTGCGGCGTTGTTGCGAATGCTGGGGGTGAGGTGATGGCTAGTGATGGTTTGGATTTTGATTAGCGTATTGATTGGCGGCATACTGCTGGCATGGGTAAGATTGGCATTCGGCGGCGTTCGTAGAGCGGCGGACCTGCTTGCTGTCGCGGCTTATCTCGGATTCTTCGGTGAAGCAGCTCATGCCGTTGTGAAGACACTGATCGACAATACGGTGTTCATGACGCAGGTGCACGAGGTGCTGCTCAGCACGATTTTTCTCGTCAGCGGTGCTTATTTGGGCGTATACGGGCTCTGTCTATTAATGACGCTCACTTGGGGACGGAGCTCATAGTTGGGCCGAGCGCTGACAGAGATTGGGGCGCATGGCGGGTAGCATGTATGCTCAAGCGGCGTATGCTATAACAGCAAGTCTTCCTGAAAGCGAGGCTGAATTCGCACCATGGTCAGACCAAGAATCGCATTCATAACGCCGGGGACGTTTCCCCTTCCTTCCTTGAATAGCAGCTCTGTCGAACGCGTTGTGGAGAAAACAGTACCGCTTCTCGTGCCGCGGATCGAAGCCCATATCTACGGGAGAACCGGGCATATGCTCGGCAGACGAGGGATGCTCGGCGGCGCGGTCGTAGAGCGCTTCCCGGCCCGTAATAAACGATTGTATTTGAAGCGCGTCAAGCAGGCGCTTGCCGCATATCGGCCAGACCTGCTGCAGGTGGAAAACCGGCCCCGATACGTGCTTAGGCTGAAGCGGGCGCTGCCGAATCGCCGCATTTGGCTTAATTTGCATTCCTCGACATTCATCCGGGAGCGGGCAATTCCGAAAAAGCTGCTCGCGGCCAGCTTTCTTAATGCGGAGCGGATCATCGTGAACAGCGAGTATCTGCGAGAGGATGCCGCGGCGCGCGTGCCGAATTGCGCGGATAAGCTCCGGGTCGTCTACCCCGGCGTGGATACGGAGCGATTCCCTTCGCAATATTCGGCTGCGGGTGCCCGTAGAAGAGCGGAGCTTCGAACGAAGCGCGGATGGACAGGGCGGAGCGTCGTGCTGTTCATCGGCAGGCTGCAGGCGATCAAAGGCGTGCACCATCTGCTGAAGCTGATGCCCCAGCTGATCAAAGAGCATCCGAGCGTGCTGCTTGTCATCGTCGGAGGTGCGTTCTACGGCTCGAAACGCACGACTCCCTATGCGAGAAAGCTTTTTCGGATGGGGCGAGCTATGAAGGGACATGTAAAATTTGTCCCGTATGTCCCCTATTCCGAGGTGCCGGACTGGTTTCTGGGCGCCGACGTAGCTGTGGTTCCCTCCGGCAGCCGGGAGGCATTCGGTCTGGTCAATGTGGAGGCGATGTCCTGCGGTCTGCCGGTCGTTGCTACACGGGCGGGCGGCATGAAGGAAATTATTAGAGACGGCGTAACGGGGTACTTGGTGAATCCCGAGCAGGTCGAGACTGAAATGCGGGCGCGCCTGCTGGAGCTGCTAAACGATGATCAGCTGCGCATGGAGATGGGATTGCGAAGCCGTGAGCGGGTGGAGCAGCATTTTACATGGCAGCATTCCGCGGATCGGTGGCTGGAATTATTGCAGGAGCCCTTAACGTAGAGTGATTGTAAAAATTAGGTTGAAATTTGTCGGACTCCTCAGTATGATAGGAAGTATTGAAAGACGATGAACGCTTTTGGACGTTGGAGCAGGAAGCACCTGCTTGCAGACTGATTATTCAGTCTGCAGGCTGGTGCTTTTTTGTGTCTTCTGGCGGTTGGGGAGCCGCGGGAGACAGAGGATTTTGCAGGCAGGTATCGTCGAAATCTAGTGAAAGGTGGTAGAATGTGTAAATAAAGTGAGCGTGTTAGATAGACCAACAAAATCTATTAATGGGAGACAACAATATGAAGAAGAACAATAGGATTGCGGCTGTTGTGGCCGTAACGATGCTGGCAGGCAGCTTGATGGGTGGAGGGGCGGCTTTGGCGGAAACGCCTAAATTGACGACCAGCTTGCCGATTAAGCTGCTCTACAATGCACGCCAATTGCTAAGTGAAGTACAGCCTGAGAAAGTAAATGGAACGACGCTTGTTCCATTACGTGTGGTATCGGACAAGCTTGGCGGCACGCTGATGTTGACGGGCAAAGACATTCGCATTGTAAAAGGGAAGAGTACCCTCGCCCTTACAATCGGTGTGTCGACGGCCTCGATAAATGGAAAAACGACTAAGCTGCCTGTTTCAGTTAAGGTAGTAAATGGGCGGACGCTCGTTCCACTGCGTGTCGTGAGTGAGGGGCTTGGCGTGTCGGTTGAGTGGGATGCGGTAAATCAGTTCGTCTGGATCGGCAATAAGGATGTACCGAAGCTAGAGGATGCGATTAAGCCCGTAGATATTAAGCCATATGCACACTTCTACGCGAAAGATCCGTACTTCCTCAAAGATTTGCTGAATGAAGGAAAGCCATTCACCAAGGCCCGAATTATTACACAGCAGGACTTTCCATTAATCATCTCCGGTGATATTTACTATCGAATGGATCTAGCTAGGGATCCGAAAGGGAAAACTTACACGAGGGCAAGTACGACAGATAAAGGCGTTATGGGCCGTACATTTCTGTTCCTTCAAACTGGCGAACGAGTAAAGTTTCGAAGCGAAACTCCATATTATCGCGAGAGTATCGGTACGGATATACGCATACATTACAACCCTGTAGTATCCAAAGATGACTTCTCGAGACTGAAAATTAAGACTTATGAAAGTCTATCCATTAAAAGCATTGAATATATCGATATTCGAGCCGATTCCGACTCCAAGATTCTATTTGAGAATCTATGGAGGTAAAATATGGGGCGATCAAGCAAACGAAGATTATCTCTTTTACTTCTGATTATCTTTTTGTTTCAATTTCTGTCTCCTCTAATACTAACTAGAATATCGGATGCGGCAGGACTTGATTTTGGAAATGCCTATTAAACCTTATCCAGTAGGAACAAAGCGATATGCCGTCGGTTTCATGAGTTACGAAATATGGACAAACTCAGCGGGCGAATGGACAACCTATTCACCCGGTCAAACGGTTCCGGCAAGCAATTTATCATGGTCATACTCCTTTAGCTTCCCTGGTAGGTCGGTTAAAAGTGTCAAAGTGTATAACTTTGATGGTAGCAGTACCCATCAAACATATTTTAAGGAGTCCCGGTCTACGGATGATTATTTCAACTATACCGATTACTTCGCAAATACCGCTGGCTCACCAATTACAACCGATCTTACAGGTAAAGGGACAGGTCATGTCAGTTTCAAGGTGAGTTTGCCAGGGAAACTGGAAACAAACTCCGGTACATGGTGGGATGTTCTGGTGAATGATCACCCAAATGAAACCTACAGCTCATTAGTTGAAGCTCGACGCTATTATTTTCCTATCGTGTTCGAGTTTGAGCTGGAAGGTCAATATGAAACGCATAGCTTCTCTACGACCGGTGAACCTTTGGACAGCTTATCGCCAAGTAAATCAGGGGATATGATTGCTGGTCAATCCTACCCGCCTGCCCCACCTGCCATTCCTGGATACACGTTTGCGGGGAAGTATAAGAAGAGCGTTGATGGTAGTGACCCACAAAATTCCTCCTACATTACAGGGATACCCTCGTTTATCTACAATGGGGATTTTGACACGTACAAGGTAAATTATTACTATGACGTGGGTGATGGCAAAGTAATCATCAAGCACTTAGATATAAACGACAACAGCCTCGATGGCATTGCCGGGCTTAACGATCGGGAACAAGTATTGAAAGAAGGAATGAACTATCCTTTTACACATACCGATCCTACTAGTGGCTCAAGTTACAAATATGCTGGCTATAAGAAATCAACGACCGATAGCCTGCCAAGCGAGGCAATGGTCGACGCGCCGGCCGAATATAACCTTGGTAAGTATACAAGCGCTGCATTTCCGAAGCCCGTCTATCTAAATTATTACTACAAGATGGATTCATCGACAGCTGCGGGAGAAGTCAACATCCGCCACATGGTACGAACCGGGCCGACCGGACAGTATGCACTCGCGAAGCAGCAAACGGTCCCGATCGCCTCGCTGCCGTTCAGCCATTCTTACAGCTACGACGATACTTACGGTAATATGCAAGGCAGCAACTTGTCCTACGTGGCCTACTCCGACACGGTTACCGTCAAACCGAGCCAATCGGTAAGCCTGACATCCGCACTAAGTAAAGCGTATGTGTCCTTCTTCTACGAAAAACCAGTCGCCTTCACCGGCGATTTCGACGTCCTGCCTGACAACCTCCCCTATAAATCTTCTTTTACGCTTCACCCCAAGGATTTTCAGCTGAAAGGCTGCATTTATCAATCTCATTCCTTCAAAATCGAGCGCAACGGTACTTGGATCGGCAATCCGGTGTATGGTCAAACGACCGATTCCACCTTTACATTCAGCAGCTATCCATGGGTTGTTGGCGTGGGTACGCATAATGTGTTTATGCGCATCGTGACGAGCTGCGGCACTTCGGACTGGATCGGTCCAAAACCACTTACGGTCACGGGGCCGACCGTCAATAATCCGCCGACCTTTCAAATCGGTTTCGTCCAACAGTCTCAGGCAACAAAACCGCTGCATCAAGTCGTTGAAGGTACGACGCTCGATCTGATTTACATAAACGATCCGACCGTGCCTACGCCAAACGATCCGGATGGCGACGATCTGTACTTCATGGGCTTCGATTTCTCGGCAGGGACATCCTTCGTGCAATCAATTCCTTCCAAGAGCTTGGCATATACAGACGGTCAGCACAATTTGACGATGGATACGCTTGGCTTCCAATACGTTTGTGCGCAGATGCGGGATGAGTTCGGGGCTGCGGCTACCGCATGCACGTATATTGAGGTTGTGCCGAAGAACCCGGTGCCCGTTATTAGCTGTCCGCCAACGGTCATTGCCAACCACCCGCTGCCGGCTGGATCGATAAATGGAAACGGCAGCTACAGTCCGATGGGATTGAAAATCGACCATACACGCGATGAATGGACGAATAAGCAAACGAGCTACGACAATCCCGGAACGACGGACATTACGGTCGAGGTATCGCTATCGGTTTACGATGAAAATGGCCTTAAATCGCTGGAGCCGGATACGTGCACCATTATCGTCAAACCGGATTTGCCGCCAATCGCGAAGCTCGTCGTTCCACCGCTGTCGGTTCGCGATACGGTGCTGGATTTGCTTAATAAATCGACTAGTCCTGACGCAGATCCAATCGTGTCGGCCGAGTACAAGTATAAATACGATGCGAATAATAACGGATTTTCTGATGATGCTTGGAAATCGGCAGCAGGTACGCTGTCCAAGCTGCAGTTTACGCCAGCCAAAGTTGGCAAGTACTTGTTCTATTTAAAGGTCGCAGAGCAGTACGGGCAATGGGATGATACGAATTCTGATTCACCAACCACGCTCACACTGAATGTTGTGAACAATGCGCCGGAGGTTTCGTTTGATCTCGAAGGAAAGAATCCGCAGCCGAATCTCGATCCGTATACGCGGGTCCAGCCGGCCGACATGCTGAGCTGGCCGGTTTATGTTCCGGGAACCAATAATCTCGTCTACAATGCAAATAACCTGTGGCGGGCCAGCGCTGGTAATCTGATTAGCGGAGAAGGACGGAATTTCGGTAAGCAGGGGGAAGAGGTTTACCTGTATAACATGACTCGTTTTGGCAGCACCCAGAAGCGCGCAGATGCGTACCCGCTAACGAACAATGGTTATGGATCCAATGAACTGAATCCTTGGCGATCCACGCTGCAGTCAACGGTGGCAGCTAATTTATTATATAAAACCGGTAAGAAGTTACTGACGTATTACGGCGGCTCAGACGGATATCCGAAAGTGAGGTCGACCAAAAAATTACTGTTCTTCGATCATCACTATACGACGTACAGTTATGACTATAATCACCAAACTGGAACCTACAGCTACGAAGACGAAATCTTTGCGCTGAATCCCAAAAAATTATCGCCTGTCGTGGATGTTTTTGGCCAGTGGGGCGATGTATCCCAGAAATACCGGGACGGTGATCCTTATGAATTCATCATTACCAATTCAGGACCGAACAGCTATCGCACGGTTACCTTGAGCAAGAACGGGACAGCCTACAAAACCAGCGTTTCGTTAGGGAAACTAAGCACATACGAGCTTGCGGATCAGTATCTCTACGTCACACGATACTGGAAGTACGGCTCCAGCAGCGCTGTGGATGAGATTGGGATTTACAATGCGCGAAACGGCCAAGAGCTCACGAGCACGTTCAATATGTCTGTGGAAGACCAAACCATTATCGATACTTCAATCATTATGAGCACGCAAGGCAGCAGCTTAATATTGATGCAGAGAAATTACTACAATTCGACGGTCAATTGGTATAAGCTAAGCCGTGATTTGGTGTTGACGAAGCTCGCTTCGTGGAAGCCCCCTGTACCCGTGAATACTAACATCGCATCCAACTGGCAATATGACGGACTTGCTTCCATGACGGATGCGGCGGGCAACTTGTACCGCTACGAAGGGTACACGAATCCAAGCTATAATTCAGGGGTCTACGACCTGAACGTCACGAAGTATAACCCTGATTATACGCTTGCATGGCGGAAATATATCGGAGACGAAGTTAGAAACGATCCTAGCATTTATGGAGGGAATCTGGGGATTACGGCTGTGAATTCCTTTCTGTCGGCGTATTCATATGCGGAGACGTATGGCGGATTCTTCTTCAATCCTGCCAAAAACGAACTTTACGCCAAGGTCTATTACGATCATACGATTCAGGGCAACGTGATTCCGAACTTGTATGAACGTGTGTATGTCCTTAATACGTCATCAGGAGCGATCAAACGCAAAGCCGATAGTTTAAAAGGCGATGACCTCACGATGTATCATTACGGAGACAGTGATTATGGCTTTGGGTCAGCAACCCAGTTTTCGACCGATTTCGCAGGCAATCTAACGCAGAAGAGCAGACTCGGGCAAACGGCGGACGGTTACCGAACCAGCCAAGACCCGGCTAGTGGAATTACATGCGATGCCGGTTCTGCGTATTACTCCATCTACGGCAAATTACCTGTGTATGACGTGGCAGGAACGAGGGCTGGTACGACCTTAATGGGCTGCAACTACTCGTCATCCCCGTTCTATGGTGCCTACTACATGGATGGCGTGTATGTGAGCATGTCACAGGCAAACCCAACGTACAGCTACGAATCGACGACCTATCAGGACCCGCTGCGTTTGACGGTGTCCGTCGGAGCGCCGACTACCAACACTTTGACTGTGAAGCCGTTTACGAGCGGACAATTCTACTCGCCGTTCTCGTTATCGGATGCCGAGGTAAAGTTCAACTTCAAAATCGACGACGTCGATTACGACAAGGAATGGCTCGGTTATTCTTTCCGGATGAAGGATCGGCAGAACGGCTATGCGCTGGAGACGGATACGAATAAAATGGAGCTGGTGAAATACGCCGCCGGTGTGCGCACTGTTCTAGCAGCCCAAGACTATCCGCTGCTCAGCCAGAAGACGTATGCCGTCAAGCTGCAGACAAACGGCAGTCACTTCGCTGTCTTCTTGGACAATACGCCGCTTATCGAGGCTGATGACGACACTTATGCATCTGGACGCTTCGGTTATTTCTCGAACAAATCATTCGTTACGTTCAGTGGTCTGGCGTATAAACCGATGCTGCAAAACGATGTGTGGTCCGATCAGTATGCGATTTGGGATGCCGGAACCGCTTCAGCGGACGTCCAGTACAACAATATCGTGTTCAGCGATCCCGAGAATGACCCGCCGGCAGGGGGCGTGTATGACTGGACCGTACAGCATACGCTTCGCTTTATCCATAACCAAGGCGTGTCGGGCTTGAACGGAAAAACGTTCCATGACGCTCAGCTGAAATTCGATAAAGTGGGCGATTATGTGGTATCGCTGCGCGCTAAGGACGATCCGAACCCGGATTATCTTTCGCCGGTCAATAATTTTGACGAGTATCGGAAGCCATCCAACGCATTTACGAAGAAGATTACCGTTCATCGGCGGCCGATTGCGGACTTCACGCTGGACATCGCCGCGGACAACAAGATTCTGTGGACCGATAAGAGCTGCGATCCGGACCGTTATTACAGCAGTACGGACTACTCCACGGAAGGTACCGGGATCGACTACCGAGCGACGAGGGGGATCCTTCAGAAGAAATTCTATTATGTGACGCCAAGCGGCGTCTATAAAGAAGCGAAGCTCGTCTCGCCGCAGGAGCTTGGCACGTATGAAGTAGGCATGGCGGTTCAGGATGAATACGGCGCTTGGAGCGACTGGGACGTGGTACTGCTGCCCGTCACAACACTGGCCGCGCCGAACCATCCGCCGGTGCCAGGATTTACGAGCAGTCATGTGAACACGTTCCGAGGGGTACCGGTGACGCTGAATTCGACGGCCTATGATGTTGAAGACGGCGACCGCACGAAGCTGCCGCACGCGTATTATGTGAAAGAAGTTTCCGCAGGGGCGGAATCGCTTCAGAGCAGCTCGCGAACCGATTGGGTGAAGACGTTCGGCACGCTGGGCAGTTTTAATATCCGTCAGGTTGTGCAGGATTCTGAAGGCGGCGAGGCGGAATTCAGCTTGCAGGTGAACATCGTTAATCGAATTCCAGGGGCGACGATTACCGTACCGGAGAGCAGCGATCAGAACAACCCGACCAAGCTAACGCTGCTTCGGCCGGATTTTAGCTGGATGTACGGAGACGGGGACGATGACCCGCAGACCGCATTCCAAATGAAGATTTACCGATATGGCGGTACGCTTGAGCACGATTCGGGTATCAAGAATACAGCAGCCGCCCATTGGATGCCTGGCATCGATTTGCCGGAGAAGGTGAACATGTACGCAGTCGTCCGCGTATTCGACGGGTATGACTGGAGTCCTTACAGCGCGCCGAAATACTTCTATATTGAGACGAACCGGCCGCCGGAGGCGGACTGGGATTGGCAGTCGAAGCCGCCGTACGAAGGCGATGTCATCACGCTGTCCCAAGCGCTAAAAGATCCAGATCATGACGATCTTTCCGTGCTGTACACAGTCACAGACCCGGCAGGTGTGAAACAAACGTTCAGCAGCAGCGCGAAGTTCCCGTACGCGGCCGCAGGCCCTTCCTTCAAGGGCGCTATGGCCGGTACATACAGCGTGAAGCTGACGGTGTCCGACGGGAAGGCGCCTCCCATTACGGTTACGAAGAATATTATCGTGCTGCCGTTGTCGATCAGCGGAATGGTGAAGCATACGGAGCTGTGGGATCTGGCAAGGAAGGCGAGCAACAAGAAAACAAGCGGCGATGAGGAAAGTCCGCGCGCGTACAATGTCTTCTGGGCAGGCGAGCGTTTCCTGCTGCGTGCTTCAACGACAGATACCGCGACGGCGACCGAGGCTTCGGAAGTCAAAGTAACGATGAACGGCATAACCGTAGGCTTAACGGCGACGAATGCGCAGCGAACAAGCTGGAGCGGGGAGATGTGGGATGCGGATTTCGAGAAATTGCCGAATGGCCCGCTCACGTTCACGTTTAAGGCGATTTATAGTAATGGCACGGTTAAGCAGACGACGGTGACGATTGTTATTTCCGGAAATATTCAACAAACCGTAGGCGTTCACCGCGTGCATTGATGTGCGGCAGGAATCTAACAATCTGCGAAAATATGGCTGGTTTCAAAGAGAAGCTGCTCCTTCAAGGGGGCAGCTTTTGCATTTTTCAAATAATTTGAACGCCATGTATGTGACCTGCCCATGGGTGAATGCATATGATACCTATGACATTTGAGGTGGAAGAAGGAGAGGGCTATGGCGAAGAGCAGCAAAGGAAAAAGCCCCAAAGGGCGGAAGCCGTTATTTTACGTGGATAATCCGAACGCGTCGGAGTTGAAATGGCTCGAGGAACTGAAGAAGCAAAAACCGACAGCGCCGAAGCAAGCACAGGCGGACAAACGGCCGGTGCAGGTCAATACGGCACCTCAGGTGCTGGAATCTCCTATGCCGGAGATCATACAAGAGACTGCGATTCAATCGGAAGTGGAAACCGAACAAGTACAGCAGGAACCGATTGCCGCGGAGCTTCTGCAAGAAGCGTCATCAGCCGATTTCAGTGAAGACGTCATTGTCGATGCAGCCGCCGAGCCTGACCAACAGCCGCAACCTCAAGCGGAAGTTCAAGATCAGGAATCGGAAGAAGAAGCATCCGTAGAAACGGACGAAGAAGAAGCGCTGCATGTGGCGCAGTTGGAAGAGCTGCTACAGCAGGAAATCTTGAAGCAGGAAGCGTTCATTGTAGAACGCCGCATGCCTGATTCTCCGCTTCCGTTCGTGCATACTGACGATATCGCGGATGATGCCGTTTCGACGGAGAAGCTGGCTTATGGCGCGGTCGATTCTTCCCGTATCAAAGCAGGCGCAGTGGTCTCGAAATCCATTGCGGATTATGCCGTTGAAAGCATCCATATCGCGGAAGGCGCCGTCGGCGCATCCAAGATCGCCTCGGAATCCATCACGGGCGACCATCTGACGAAGAATGCCATTTCCGGCACGAAGATCAGAGACCGTTCCATCACCGGCGAAAAAATTCGCGACAACAGCATCACCTCGGAGAAGCTGGCTGACCGAACCATTAAAGCCGACAAGTTCGCGGAGGGCTCCATCGAAGCGAAGCATTTGAAGCCGCTTGTTATCACGACGGAGCTGATCGAGGATCAGTCGATTACGACAGCGAAGATTCGCAGCGCGGCTGTCCGCACGGAAAGCATTGCAAACGACGCAGTCTCCACATCGAAGCTTGCCGAAGGCTCGGTAACGCGCTCCAAGCTGCGCGACGGTGCGGTGACAAGCGAGAAAATAAGCAGCGGCGCCATTGAATCCGAGCATCTGCAGCCAGGTCTGCTGCTGGCTGACCATGTATCGCCGGGCGTTCTGCTCGGGAAGCATTTGGCAGCGGGCGAAATTACGGCAAGCCACCTGGTCAAAGGCGCGGTTGGACCAAGAGAGCTGCAGGCCTCGGCCGTTACCTCGGAAGCCATCGCGCAGGAAGCGGTCGGCTCAAGAGAGCTTCAAGAAGGAGCAATTAAGGCGCAGCATGTCGGCATTCACGAAATCGGCACCGACCACCTGCAGGATCTGGCGATCTCGACGTCCAAGATGGCGGATCTGTCGATCTCGACAATCAAGCTCGTCGACCATGCCGTAACATCCTCCAAGATTGCCGACAAGAGCATAACAACGAGCAAGCTGATGGATGATGTTGTTCACGGCAAGCATTTGAGCCGGCTCAGCATTAGCGGCGATAAGCTGCTTAACGATAGCATTGAAGAACGCCATTTGAATGAGAAATCCGTCGGAGCGAAGCATCTCCAGGTCAGCAGCGTATTGGAAGGCCATTTGGCCAAAGGCGCCGTAACTGAGCATAAGCTGGCAGCGGGATCGATTAAGCAGCTGCATATCAGCAGCGCGGCCGTGGGCCGTGTGCAGCTGCAGGATGAGTCCGTCGTCGAGCAGAAGTTGGCGGAAGCCAGCGTAACGAGCGAGAAGCTCGCGGAACTGTCGGTGCAGACGAAGCATCTGGCCGATGAGTCCATTACCTTCGACAAAATCGCGCCTGAAGCGATCCGTGCCTTTCATTTGTCGCCGGGTGCCGTCGTCGAAGAGACGATTTCGGCTGAAGCCATCACCGCGCTGCATCTACAGCCGGGTGTCATCGACGCGTCCCATATCAGAGAGGGCTCCATCGAGACGTCCGCAATTCAAGACGGCGCGATCAAGTCCATCAAGCTGGCAAACGGATCCGTGTCGGAGCGTCATCTGGCTGCCGGCGCGATCTATTCCCACCATCTGGCGGATCATGTGGTGAACTCGCTTAAGCTGTCGCCCGAGAGCGTGTCGACAGATAAGCTGACCGACTGCGCGGTGACGTCCGGCAAGCTCGCGGACAGCAGCGTAACGACGGCGAAGCTGGTGAACGGCTCCGTGACAAGCGACCAGCTTGCGGCGGGAGCCGTCAACGGGAAGCATCTAATTAAAGGCGTGATCGAAAGCAGCCACTTGAAGCACGGTGCCGTAAGCGAGCAGCATTTGGCGGCGGGAGCTGTCATGAACGGCGCGCTCGGCGCAGGATCGGTCACGGGCGATAAGCTTGCGGCTGGAGCGGTGAACGGCAGCCATTTGGCGAATGAAGCCGTGGACAGCCGGCATTTGGCGGAGCAGTCGATCTTTAGCGCGCACTTGTCCCCGGGGAGCGTTCGTGATCTTCATCTCAGCACGGACGCGGTAACGGAATCGAAAATCGCGGAAGGCAGCATTGCCAGCCATCATCTGCAAAATGAGTCCGTCGGCGCCCGCAATATTGAGTCGTCGGCTGTGCGGGGACAGCATGTGGCAGCAGGTGCGATTGATGCCAATCATTTGGCGGACGGTTCGGTCGGCAGCTCGCATTTGAAAATCGACAGCGTTCTGCAGCTTCACTTGTCGGCGGAATCCGTCGGCACGGAGCAGCTTTGCGAGGAGACGGTAACGAGCTCGAAGCTGGCGCAGCTGTCGGTTAGCGGCGATCATGTTCAGCTGGAAACGATCGCGGGCAAGCATTTGAAAGCCGAATCCATTCAGGGCTATCATATCCGCAAAGGATCGATTACGCAGGCCCACCTGTCAGCCGAATACTTTTCGTTCGACAAGGCGCCGGACGGTATCCTGCATGGAAGCAAGCTCAAACGAGGAACGGTCAGCGGCGAGATGCTCGTCGACGGAGCTGTAAGCAGTGCGAAGCTGACGAGAGGCGCAGTCGGTCCAGATGCGCTTGGCCTGGCTTCCGTCGGCGAGAACCATCTGCAGGCAGGAGCGGTGACGCTTAGCAAAATTTCGGCCCGTTCCATCTCCAGCGCGCACATTGTTTCAGGCGCAGTCAGCAGCGATGCGCTTGCCGAAGGTGCGGTGGTCAGCACGAAGCTGGCGAGCGGCGCAGTCGGCGCGGATGCGCTCGACGACGGCGCGGTGCAATCGTCGAAGCTGGCAATCGGAGCTGTCGGCACGGAGGCGCTGAGCGACGGCGCGGTCATTAGCGCCAAGCTGGCGAAAGGCGCAGTAGGCACTTCGGCGCTCGGCGACGGCGCGATTGTCAGCGCGAAGCTGGCGAGCGGCGCAGTCGGCGCGGAAGCGCTGGGCGACGGTTCGGTCGTCAGCGCGAAGCTGGCGAAAGGCGCGGTCGGCACGCCGGCGCTGGGCGACGGCTCGGTCGTCAGCGCGAAGCTGGCGAAGGGTGCGGTCGGTACGGAAGCGCTGGGCGACGGTTCGGTCGTCAGCGCGAAGCTGGCGAAAGGCGCAGTAAGCACGGCGGCGCTTGGCGACGGCTCGGTCGAAAGCGCGAAGCTGGCAAAGGGCGCAGTAGGTACGGAAGCGCTGAGCGATGGTTCGGTAGTCGGCGCGAAGCTGGCGAAAGGCGCAGTTGGCACGGCGGCGCTTGGCGACGGCGCGGTTGTAAGCGCGAAGCTGGCTGCCGGCGCGGTCGGTGCCGAAGCGCTGAGCGACGGCGCGGTGGTCAGCGCCAAATTGGCGAAAGGCGCAGTAAGCACGGCGGCGCTCGGCAACAGCTCGGTGGTCAGCGCTAAGCTGGCGAGCGGCGCGGTCGTTGCGGAAGCATTGGGCGACGGTGCGGTAATCAGCACCAAATTGGCGAAGGGTGCAGTCGTAACAGCAGCGCTCGCCGATGGCGCGGTAACCGGTGCAAAGTTGGCCGCAGGTGCGGTCGGTACCGAGACGATCGGATTCGGCGCAGTGGTCAGTGCGAAGCTGGCAAACGGCGCGGTGGGATCGGAAGCGCTGAGCGACGGTTCGGTGGTCAGCGCGAAGCTGGCCGAAGGCGCAGTAGGCACGGCGGCGCTCGGCGAGGGCGCGGTGGTCAGCTCGAAGCTGGCAAACGGTGCGGTCGGATCGGAAGCACTGAATAACGGTGCAGTGATCAGCGCGAAGCTTGCCAATGGAGCCGTAGGTACGGCAGCGCTCGGCGAAGGTGCGGTCGTAAGCTCGAAGCTGGCTATCGGCGCGGTAGGCGCGCAAGCGCTAAGCGACGGTGCCGTACTGGCATCCAAGCTGGCCGTCGGTGCGGTCGGCGCGGATGCGCTCAGTAACGGCGCAGTGAGCGGCATCAAAATAGCACTTGGCGCTGTCGGCACGGCAGCGATTCAAGACAACGCGATAACGGAAGGCAAACTGGCAAGCGGCGCAGTTGGCACAGCAGCATTATGCGACGGCGCGGTGGTCAGCGCGAAACTGGCAGACGGAGCCGTAGGTACGGCAGCACTCGGTAACGGCGCGGTCGTCAGTGCGAAGCTGGCACATGGCGCAGTCGGTGCAGAAGCGCTGGCTGACGGCGCAGTAGTCAGCGCAAAGCTGGCAAGCGGTGCGGTTGGAGAGGCAGCTCTCGGAGATGCTGCAGTCACAAGCACGAAGCTGGCCGAAGGCGCAGTCGTGACGGCAGCGCTGAGCGACGGCTCGATCGTCAGCTCCAAGCTGGCAAGCGGCGCGGTGGGTGCCGATGCGCTTGCAGACGGAGCGGTCGACAGCGCGAAGCTGGCGCATGGCGCAGTCGGAACGGAGCAGCTCCAGTACGCGGTCGTCACCGCGGACAAAATCGCGCCGAAATCCATCGGTGCAGAGCATCTTATTCCGGGCGCGATCACGGGCATATTACTAAGCGAAGGCTCGATATTAACGAACACGCTCGGCGATGGCGCGGTTACGGGAGCGAAGCTGGCAAGCGCAGCCGTCGGAGAGAGTCATCTGCAGCCGGGCTCGGTGACGCTGAGCAAAATCGCCGCTAAATCCATCACGGCGGCCCACATCATCTCGGGCGCAATTGAAAGCAATGCGCTGTGCAGCGGCTCGGTAACGGCCGATAAGCTGGCGCCGGGCGCAGTCGAAGCCGAAGCACTGGCTAACGGAGCGATCACGGCCGATAAGCTCGCTCCTGGTGCAGTCGAAGCCGAAGCACTGGCGATTGGAGCGATCACGGCCGATAAGCTCGCTCCTGGCGCAGTCGAAGCCGAAGCATTGGCGAACGGAGCGATCACGGCCGATAAGCTGGCGCCGGGCGCAGTCGAAGCCGAAGCACTGGCGAACGGAGCGATCACGGCTGATAAGCTGGCGCCGGGCGCAGTCGAAGCCGAAGCACTGGCGAACGGAGCGATCACGGCCGATAAGCTGGCGCCGGGCGCAGTCGAAGCCGAAGCACTGGCGAACGGAGCGATCACGGCTGATAAGCTGGCGCCGGGCGCAGTCGAAGCCGAAGCACTGGCGAACGGAGCGATCACGGCCGACAAACTCGCACCGGGCGCGGTGACAGCCGAAGCATTGGCGAACGGAGCGATCACGGCCGACAAACTCGCACCGGGCGCGGTGACAGCCGAAGCACTGGCAAACGGAGCGATCACGGCCGATAAGCTCGCTCCTGGCGCAGTCGAAGCCGAAGCACTGGCGATTGGAGCGATCACGGCCGATAAGCTGGCGCCGGGCGCAGTCGAAGCCGAAGCACTGGCAAACGGTGCAATCACGGCCGATAAGCTCGCACCGGGCGCGGTGACAGCCGAAGCATTGGCGAACGGCGCGATTACGGCCGACAAGCTCGCGCCGGGCATTCTGCCGGAAACGAGCTTCGAGCTGCAAGACGGCTGCGTCACGACATCCTATTTGGCCGACGGCGCGGTAACAGGCGGCAAGATTGCGCCGCAGAGCATTACAGCCGAGCATCTCTCGCCGAGCGTTCTACTGGCCGCGAGCGCCGACGCGAACCCCATCCTCGACGGAGCGAATTTGTCGGATGGCAGCGTGGGCGCCGATAAGTTAAGCTTTACGCCGGTATCGACCGTGAAGCGTCAGTCGCCCGTCCTGCAGCAGTTCGGCCTCGCGCCATATAACTTCCAAGGTCAGGGCGAACAGCTTGATATTACGATCGGCTTCGATCAGCCGTTTGCGAACAACTCGTACGTGTTCGTTGCGACGACCGATCAGCCTTCCTGCTTCGCCGTCATCAAACAGAAAACAGCCGCTTCCATCCAGCTGACCATCGTGCGCACGCGGATTAGTCCGGAGCCGATCGGCCTCGTGAACTGGATCGGAATGGGCTTGCAATAATAAGAGCAGACCACAGCACAATAACACCCTGCCGAAATCGGCAGGGTGTTATTGCGTTAGGAGCGTTTGAAATAGACGCGCGTGCACAGCTGAGAGGCGCATGGGCTTACTGATTTCACAATGGACGCAACGGGACCCGGATCGCCGTGAATAACATATACACGGTCTCTGTATACGATGGAACGCAGATTGCAAAGCAGTCTTTTGCTGAAAGCGACACTCCAGTATTTGCGGAAATAGGCGGAAGCTGAATATATTCGGTCCCGCCGATGGTAGTGACTTTGCGGCCGAAGCTGGATTCGTAGACATCATCTCCTATTAGCGACAGCATATGTGGAATTGATAGATTCAGTTCTTGTACAATGGCGTAAATTCGCCGATTAGGCAACAGCCTTAACGTACAACAGCCGTTCCTCTTACTCTCAAACGTCATACACTAACTGGTAACAAGAAGATTTAAGGGTGGTGAAAGAGATGATGAAGCCCAGTGGAGAAAAAACAGCTTCGTGCAAGGGAAGGCTGCTTTTCATCGCCAAGCGGAGCACCTCTGCCAGGCAACTTTCCGGCGGCGCGCGTAATTCGGCATTCCGCGCACGGAAGGCTTCCTCATCGCCTTCTGTGAACAGGGGGCTGCATGACGATAGCGGCATGTGCGTGCATCGCCCCTTCGACCTGCTTGCCCTGCCGGAGCGGGAAGCCCGCCGACGGTCCCGGAGCCTTTGACGCAGCAATCGGGTAATCTACTCGTGTCCGTCATCATTCCCGTTATGAATGAACGCCGAACAATCGGACGCGTTATTGATGAAGCTAGGCGCATCCATAAGAACACGGGTGAATAATGCGTATGCCGCGGGCGGCAGGCTGGTCTATAGGCACGCGCGCGACAGTCGCGCCAAAGGAGCAGACGCCTGCATCCAAGAAAGGGACAAGAGCGCGGAAGGGCGGCTCGATCAAGCGCCGCGGCCGAAACCGCGGCTCGAATCGTTTCGTGCAGCAGGAGCAGCTGACAGGCTTCTCCGCGAAGAAGGATGGCTACCATGAGAATGCGTATACAGCCGGGTATGAGCTCGGCAAGTATGAGGGCAGCGAAATGCTGCTGGAGCAGGCGTTGCCCCTCCATTTGCTGCTTCCGGAGGTGAGCTTGCGGGATGTCATCGCGCTCGGCGCGGAGCAGCTTCGTGCGTTGTGCCGTTCGCTCATGGATGTGCACAGGTTGTCGACGAGCTGAAATCGGCGATTCATCAGCAGCGGCCCTGCTCCTTCGTAAGGCTCGGCGACGGCGAGCTGCTGACAGCCCCGTTCAGGGCGCGGGCGACGTTGAACGCGTGATGCGCGAGGTCAGGCAAACCGATTTCGACTTAGCGCTTGTATCCGCAGGCATAGCCGCTGTCATCCTGTGCACCCGAATCGCGGGCGAGCTCGGTAAAGCGGTACTGGATTTCGGCCATATGGCAGACGGCATCGTAAAAGGGCAATATCCGATTTAACCGCTGCTCCCAACACTTGCAAGAAACGAGAAGGAGATGGCTGACAGAATGAGAAAGCTTGGACGTACAAAGCGCCAGCGGCAGAAGCAGGTACGGCGTAACGCCCGCAAAGCGAAGAAAACCGTACGATACGAGGCAGGAATGGCAGCCGGATACCAGGAAGGAGCGCGCATCGGCCTTAGCCGCTTCGGCACGTATTTCGACGGAACCAGCATCATTATTCCCAGCTATAACCAGGTTGATTTCTTGAAGAAATGTTTGACCAGCATTCATAAGCATACGAACGTCGCTTACGAGATTATCGTCGTGGACAATGCGTCCTCGGACGGCACGGCTGCTTACTTGCAGTCTGTCGACGGAGTCGTGCGTTATCGGGTATTGGAAAGAAACTGCGGATTCGCGGGTGCCGTCAACGTCGGCATGATGATGGCCAAAGGCACGTCGCTGCTGCTGCTCAATAACGATACGATCGTTACGGATAATTGGCTGAGCAACCTGCTTGCCTGCCTGAACAGCGACCCCGGCATCGGCATGGTTGGGCCGGTCACCAACAATATCAGCGGGGATCAGCGGATCGAGGTACCGTATACGACGGAGAAGGAAATCGCGTCCTTCGGCCGTCGATTCAATGTGCATGATCCTGCCAAATGGCAGCGGACCGACCGCCTGAAGGGTTTCTGCCTGCTGTTTCGGCGCGAGCTATGGGACCGAACGGGCTATTTGGACGAAGGCTTCGCGATCGGGAACTATGAGGACGATGATTTCAGCATCCGTGTTCGCCTACAGGGCTATTCCCTTGTCACCGCGCGCGATACGTTTATCCATCATTTCGGCAGCGTCAGCATGAAAGCGCTCGGCGAGCGGTTTAACGAGGTGAATGACCGCAATCTGCATGTCTACATGGATAAATGGGGTAATCCCCACGAGCTCATTCATGAGGTACATGCGAGGGGGCTTGGTCTTGCGGGCCAAGGGGAAACCTCATTCTTCCCGGAAGGCGTTGTCGTCCGGGGGGTGACGGCTGCGCTCTATTGGGTGGAGAACGGCCGACGCAGGCCGATTGCAGGCACTGTCTCCGTGCCCGCCATCCGTCTATCACAGGTGGATTTGCGCCGCTGGCCAGTGGGTGAGCCGATCGCCGCCGAGGCAGTGGAAGCGGCGTGGCTGCAGCAGCCGCAAATATCGGAAGCAGGCGGATTGCCTTATATTGTGGAAAACGGGCTTCGGCGAAGGGTGACGACTGCGAAGGCCGGCGAGGCTTGGGGCTTGGGGCTGCGGCAGGGAAGTCCGTTCCCGGCGGGGCAGCTCGGAACACTAGCTGAAGGTTTGCCGATTATCGCGCATGTTCAGGTTGCGGAGCGCTTGTAATTCGGGATGTTGGCTGCCGGTTCATCCCGATCCGGCTCGACCAGCTGTACCGCGCGGCGAATGCCGCGCATATGCTGGTTAGTGACCGTTTACCGGGTAGAACCACGGTTGAAGGAGGACGGTGTCATGCAGCATATCGTAACGGAAATGGTCGAGCATATGTCGCATTCCCATGAACAGATGGCGCGTGTCCTGGAAGCCAAACGCCACGTTGCCGTAAGGATGGCGCAGCTCGTTCACGCGCTGCCGGATCAGCATCCCGGCTTTGGCGGCTTCGATAAATTAATGGACAATTCCCAAGCGGTGACGAAGAACGTCGTCGCTTATTTGAACAGTATCGCGGAGCTGCAGGAATCGCTAGCGATGACGATTTCAGCGGTCATGAGAGAATTCGCGAACGAGGATGAGGAGTAAGGCGGAGGAAAGGGGCGTTTTGGAACATGAGTCGGGAAGCGGCATATACAAGGATGCTGGACGCCTCCGCCAAGCTGCAGTGGAATGTGGCGATGATTTTGGAGGCGAAAGCGATCGAAGCGGAGAAGGTGCGGTCGTGGCTTATTAATCATGTTACGCCGGGTACCTTCACGGAGCAGCAGGAACGTCTGAAGACGGCGCTGCATGTCCATCAGCAGCTTGTGGAAGTCATTGAAGGGCTGACGAAGCTCCATATGGGCATGACGAATGTGCTGAAGGCTGCGCTGCGCCACGAGGAAGATTCGCCAGGTGGATTTGGCGGTATGACCGATAACCCCTTCGACATGGGAGAGAAAGCATAATGGAGGGGTTTAAGAAGGAGCGCGAAGCCCGGATTGCGCTCCTTAATGCGTTGTCCAGAAGCCAGCAGGCGGTAGCCCGCATTCTGGACAGCGTCGCGGATACCGCGCATTATGCACCAGGCATGGCACAGTCCATTGCAGGCAACATGAAGTCGATCGCGGCCATGCAGCAGTCGCTTACCGCGATGGTGCGCACCTTGGAGCACCGTCCCGGCAAGCGCAGAACAGGCAGCGCGGCCGCCAAGCCATGGCTGAACAGCTGCACGACGATGCAAGCCGGCAAGCGAGCAGCCGCAGCGCCAAAAGGGGGAAACCGGAGTGGTCTCAGCCGTAACTAGCAGCAAACGGCGCAAAGCAGCGGGATTGGGAGGCAAACGGAGTGCAAGTCCCATGCAGAAGAGCAAGCGGACCCGGTCTTCTCGCAAAGGTAAGCTCGCACCAAGCAGGAAACGGCGTTCCGGCAAGGGCGGGAAGAGCTATAATCAAGCCTTCGATCAGGCGTATAACCAAGGCTATAACCTTGGCTTCGCCAAAGGCTTCGAGGACGGCCATCAGATTGCCTACGAGCAGCAGAACGGATAGCAGGACAGATTCAAAAAAGGAGCCGCTGCCAACGTCATCGCGGATGACAATGGACGGCTCCTTTTGCCGTATTTATGGAGGAAGCAAGTTCGTTCAAGCCCATCAATCCTGGCCCCTGCGCGTTCTCTCGCCTTCAGCCGCCAAGCAGCACATCGCTCAGCAAAGAGCCGAGCAGCAGCAGTCCCATGACGGCTGCGGAAATACAGGTCTGCTTGAACGCCCATGTACGATTGGCGGCCAAGCCTGTGCCGACCGTGCGCGATCTGCGAAGAGCAGAGCGGAAATACAGGAGGAAGCCTCCGGCAATCAAAATCGATTCGAGTAGGATGCTTACCGAGGGATGCTGCCACAGTCCAAACCCGAGCAGGGGAAGGGCGCCGGCGTTGCCCGGCAGGAGAGGCAGATCCGGCTGGTGTACAAGCAGGTCGAGGAGCCAGTGGCTGAACACGATCAGCCCCATGGCGCCGCCGGATCTTGTGCCCCATAACCGCCGGGCCGCGAGCATGGCAAGGAGCGATATTATTATGGCGCCGAGCAGCGAGTGCGTGTAATCCGCGTGGATAATTGCGCTGCCGTAGCCTTCGCCGTGGACGGATACGATGGTTTCCTTCCCGGATACGAACAGAGGCACGAAAATAACGTCCAGCAGCTGCGTCCCCAACATCAGCGCCCACATAGGCGTGTTTTTCTCTGTCGCCTTAACGGCAGCGGCCAGCCCGAAATGTCCTGCAAACATCTACTTCACTCCCTTCGACTTCAGGTGCTCATTGCTGCCTATTCTTGCATCAAGCCATCCGCAAACCACCGTGAATAACAGCATGAAGCTAATAAAAATCATGAGTGCCGGCCTCCTGTTACATATTATAACCAACGGTTACTAACCTATGGTTATAATATAACCGACGTAAATCCATGTCAATGTGTTTACCAAATAAATAAACAGGCTTTCCTCGCCGCCGCTTCGCTTGGACGGGAGGAAAGCCTGTTTGATGACGTCTGTCTGAATCTTCCTCCTACTTGAACATCCGACTTAACAAAACAGCCTGTCTTATTGGAAGCCGCGCTTGGTACCGTTGGTCAGGATCGGCAGATTCTTCATATCGCTGGTCATGCTGGAATTGCAGATCGGACAGGTCGGAAACTCGCCGAACGAAAAGTCGCTTCGCATCCAGCAGGAGCAGGATTCATTGGTGCATGCCCAAATCGCCGTTTCTTCCTCCGGGATAGGCTCGGCTTGCTTTTTAGAGAAATGAATAATCAAGACCTCCTTCTATGTGCATGGCTTTAACCTCTTTTAATATGTGATGGAACTGCCAGATTTATACTCTTTTTTTATGTTCATACGCCTTGGGGGTCATGCGCCAATTTTGCAGCTCAGGCGGGATAAGTGACCAAGAGCCTTGCCTGTCACGCGCATATAAATGGTGACAGAAGAAATGTCAGGGGTGGCGACAGTGCAAGCATAAAAATACGTTAAAGCTAAAGCGTTAAAATACGAAGCGGTCCTGCAAAGCATCGTACATCCGCCGCCTCCTTTGAAGCAGGCACATGTCTTGTTCGTCGCGACGGGCAAAGGATGCCCTTATTCTCCCTTTGACGAGGCGATCGCAGGCGCTTTTCGAGGCGGCAGCAACGTGGTGTGCGGCCTTACGGCGCAGCGCATTGAAGAAGCAGCGGCGGTCATGACGGCGCTGCCTGCAAGCTGGCAGTGTCCGGAAGGATATTTGGCTGGCGACGTATCGGATAAAGTGGTTAAATTTGTGCTTGGAGGGAAATGGAATGTTTACTAATCAGCGCATACTGGTCACCGGGGGAACAGGGTCTTGGGGCTACGAATTGATTCGCCAGCTGCTGCCTCAGCAGCCCAAACAAATTATTGTTTTCTCCCGCAACGAGTCGAGCCAAGTGGCGATGAGCCGCACGTTCGAAGATTCGCGTCTTAGCTTTTGCATCGGGGATATCCGGGATAAAGAAGCCTTGATGCGCGCATGCGAGCGGGTGGATTACGTGTTTCATTTGGCAGTGCTGAAGCATGTGGCCGTGTGCGAGGATCAGCCGTACGAAGCGCTCAAAACGAATGTCATCGGCACGCAGAACGTAATTGAAGCCTCCATTGCAAACGGCGTGAAGCGCGTCATCTATATCTCGACGGATAAAGCAGCGAATCCGTCCAACTTCTACGGTATGACCAAAGCCATCGGCGAGAAGCTGATCGTATACGCGAACCTGCTTCGTTCCGAAACGACCTTTGTCTGCGTGCGCGGCGGCAACGTGCTTGGCACGAACGGCAGCGTGGTCCATCTGTTCGCCAGCCAGATCAAGAACAAGGGCCAAGTGTGCATCACGGATAAGAAAATGACGGGCTTCTTCCTGGCGCTGCAGGACGCCATCAAGCTGCTCTTCAAAGCTTCGGAGGAGAGCATCGGCGGCGAAATCTTCGTCATGACGATGCCGACCTGCCGCATCGTCGATCTGGCCTCCGTGCTGATGGAGGATATGGGCATCAGTGCCGAAATGATTGAGACCGGCATAAGTCCGGGTGAAAAAATACATGAGACCCTGCTGACGGATCATGAGAGCACGACGACAATCGTTTACGACCAAGAATATTTGGTTATTCTGCCGACGATCGACATTCCGGGGCTTCGCCAGCGCTACAGCGTGCAACCGAAGGTGGACTTCGAAAGCTACTGCTCCAGCCAATCCTTGATGACGAAGGAAGAGATTCGTTCGATGCTCGTCAGAGGCGGGTTTCTGTCATGAAGCTGCTCATTATCGGGGGCAGCGGCATGGCGGGCCATGTCCTGCTCCGATATTTCCGGGAGAAGCATCCGGGGTACGGCATCGCTTATACGACGCGGCAAGCGGACGGCGCAGGGAGTATCCCGCTCGACGTCACGGACGCCGAATCGGTGGTCGACGTCGTTCAGTTCGTGCATCCGGACGTCATCATCAATGCCGTGGGCGTCCTGAACCAGGACGCGGAACAGCATCCGCATGCGGCGTATCTGGTCAACGGCCTGCTGCCGCATAGGCTTCGCTACGTCGCGGATCTGATCGGCGCGCGCGTCATTCATATCAGCTCGGACTGCGTGTTCAGCGGCAGCCGCGGGTCGTACACGGAGAGCGACGATCCGAACGGGACTACGGTCTACGCACGCTCAAAGGCGCTCGGAGAGATGAGATACGGCAGGCATTTGACGATTCGTACGTCTATCATCGGACCGGAAATCCGGCCGCAGGGCATCGGCCTGATGAAGTGGTTCTTGGCGCAGCAGGGTGTCGTTCACGGGTATTCGCGCGTCTACTGGAACGGGGTAACGACGCTGGAGCTGGCGAAGGCCGCTGCCTATGCGATCGAACATCCGGAGATTGGCGGTCTCGTGAATATGACTGCGAGCGAGACGGTCAGTAAATTGACCCTGCTGCTGCTGTTTCAAGCGGCTTTTGAAGTGGAAGGCGTCAAGATCGTTCCGGACGATACGCTCTATCTCGACCGGACGCTGGAGACAACGCGCAAGGATTGGGGTTATCGGGCGCTGGGCTACATTCCGATGCTGGATGAGCTTACGCAATGGATGAAGCAAGGATGAGCCGGCCGCGCCTGCTAGTAACGGGTGCCGGCGGCGGACGGAGCGGGGGGCTGCAGCCGTCAGTCCGCAGCATCCCTATAGCCTGAGCAAGACGATGCAGGTGCTCGTTGCCCAGAGCTGGGCGGCGCTCTATGGTATGGATGTCGTCGTTGCAGAGCCGTCCAACCTGATCGGCCCTGGCCGGTCAGGAGGCCTCTGCGGGCTGCTTGCCCGATACGCGCCGCTGCCTGCGCCGTTTCGGCTCTCGTCGATAGCGAGCAGCGCGATCTGCTCGACGTGCGCGATAAAATCCGCGCGTATGAGCTGCTGCTCCGCCGCGGGGCGAGCGGCAGCGTCTACGCAGTGGCGTCAGGCGCTATGCGGACGCTTGGCGAAATCGCTGGCGAGGTGAGCGCGCTGGCATCCGCGCGCGGGCAGGCATGACGATGCCCTGTTTTTTTGTCGCCATTCATGAGCGGATTAGCCGGTGCTCGTCTTCCTTTTTATTGCCGCCGGCGATACAATGGAAGTCCGAATAAGCGGAGCCATACGATAGGTGCGATGGCTGATGGAGGTGTAAGTACGGAGATGGATCAAACGGTGCCGTTCACGTTCAAGCCAGGCGATTACCCGGAGAAGCCGGGCTGCTACCTGATGCGCGATGCATCGGGCGTCCTGCTGTACGTCGGCAAGTCCAAGAAGCTGAGAAGCCGCCTGCGGTCGTATTTTCAGACGACGCACGAGCGCAAGCGAACCCGCGATCTTGTTGCGCGTATCGCCAGCATCGAGATTATTCTCGTTCATAACGAGACGGAAAGCCTGCTGCTTGAAAATAACCTGATCAAAATACATAAGCCGCCCTACAACAGGGCGTTAAAGAAGGATAACAGCGGCTACGCGTACCTGACGCTGACAGACGAACGCATCCCAAGGCTGGATATCCATTATCGGGATCGGCGTGAGGCTGTTTCCGCCGAACGCGGAGAGCCGATGAACGGAGAAGCAAGGCAGCCGCTTCAGCGGAAGAAGGGAAGCAGCCGCGGCGGTTCGACGGAGGCCATGTATACCCGTGAAGCATCGCCCGCTTACGGGGCGAAACGCTTCGGGCCTTTCGCCAGCGCGCGGTTCCGCAACGAGCTGCTGGAGTTTCTGGCGGATCATTACAAGCTGCGCGCCTGCACGGTGCTGCCCAAGCGCGCCTGCCTGCTCTATCATATCGGCAAATGCAGCGGCATTTGCGAAGGTCACATCACGGAAGCGGATTACCTGGAGGACGTCAAGCAGGTCGCGAATTTGCTCTCCGATAGCAGCAAGGAGGCATTGATTGCGCGGATGTACGCGCAGATGAGCGAGTACGCGGAGGCGATGAAGTTCGAGAAGGCGCAGAACGTCTTGGCGCATATCCGCAATTTGGAGAAGACCCCAGGCCATCAGGTTGTCGACCGGGAGACGAGCGTGAACCAGGAAGTGCTCTATTTCGGCAGCGAAGGGGTCATGATCGCGAAGGTCCAGCAGGGTATGCTGCGGGATTTTCAGCTCCATGAACTGGAGCGCGGCTTCGCGGAAACCGCCTGCGACCGGTTTCTGATTCAGCGGTACCGGGCGGAGACGAAGCCGGATGAGGTGATCGTCAACCGGATCTTCGATCCGGCTTCCGTGCGCCGAGCGCTCCGGCGCCCAGGGGAAGGACAAGCCCCGCCCCTGCGGATCACGCAGCCGAAGCGGGGGCTGAAGCACGCGCTGCTGCAGCTGTGCAAGGAAAACTACGACTACCGAAAAGGCGGGGACGTTCAGCGAGCTGACGATCCGTCCGAGGGCTGAACGTACGCGGCAGGTATCCAACAAATTTCGCTTCTATAGGTCTGGAGGTGATGTCTTTCCCCTCGTTCCAAAGCATTTCGGTGTCTATCTATCAAACCGGGACTCACTTGAAAGAAGCTCCTGCTGGGCTATAATTAGAGCAATCATATAATCTATCAAGTCATAGGATGGGGCAATCCGGTATGCCGATTTTATCTACCAAGCTGTATATTCCCCCGCCACGGAGTAAAGCCATCCAACGGCCGCGCCTGATCGGGCGGCTGAACGAGGGGCTGGAACGCAAGCTGACGCTCGTCTCCGCCTCCGCGGGCTTTGGCAAGACGACTCTGATCAGCGAATGGGTCGCTGGCTGCGGCCGGCCTGCCGCTTGGTTGTCGCTGGACGCAGGGGATAACGACGCTGCGCGCTTCATGCTTCACCTTATCGCTGCTCTGCAGACGATTGGGGAGAAGGTTGGAGAGAGCGCAGTTCGTGCGCTCAAATCCGAGCCTCCGCCGTCGATCGAATCGATTCTCACGATGCTGCTCAATGACATCTCGGCCCGCATGCGCACATCTGTCCTCGTGCTTGACGACTACCATGTTCTTGATGCCAAATGGCCGGGCGATGCCCTGAGCTTCCTGCTCGAGCATCTCCCGCCGCAGCTGCACCTGGTCATTGCCACACGTGAAAATCCGCAGCTTCCGCTGGCACGGCTGCGCGCCCAGGGCCATTTGACCGAACTGCGCGACTCCGACCTGCGCTTTACTCCAGGCGAGGCGGCCGCATTTCTCAATCAGGTGATGGGACTGGGACTTACGGAAGACGAAATAACGTCTTTGGAAACACGCACCGAAGGCTGGATAGCGGGGCTTCAACTGGCGGCGCTCTCGATGCAGGGGCGCAACGACATTCCTGCGTTCATTCGGGAATTCGCCGGAGACAATCGGTACGTTATGGACTATCTTGTCGAAGAGGTCCTTCAGCGTCAGTCCGGCCCGATCAGGAGCTTCTTGCTTCAAACCTCCATACTCGACCGGCTTCATGGCCCATTATGCGACGCCATCACCGGTCAGGAGGAAGGCACCGAGCGTCTTCAGTATCTGGAGCGGGGGAGCTTCTTTGTCGTTCCGTTGGATGACAGGCGCCTGTGGTATCGCTATCATCACTTGTTTGCAGAGGTACTCTCCGCGCATTTAAGGGCGGATCAACCCGATCAGATAGCTGATCTGCATCGGCGCGCAAGCATATGGTATGAGCAGCATGACATGGCGGACGAGGCGATCCGTCATGCGCTGGCCGCCGATGATTTCGCGCGAGCGGCGGACCTGGTTGAGCGGGCGATTTCGACGCTCAGAAAGAGTAGACAAGAGGCTGTAATGCTGGGCTGGCTGAATGCGATCCCTGACGAGTTGGTTCGCTGCAGGCCTGTGCTTTGCGTTTGGTATGCCGGAGCGTTGCTGGCTAGCGGCAAGCTGGAGGACGCCCAGGACTGGCTGCATGACGCCGAGCAGTGGCTAGTGAGAGCGGCGGACCTGCGTGAGCGGCAGCAAGCGCTGCCGGCTGAGTTCGTTGTTGTGGACGAGGAGGAATTTCTCCGTCTCCCGGGTTTGATTGCCGTATATCGTGCCGGACTGTCCCTGGTTCTCGGCGACGTGCCCGCCGCTATTGCACACGCCAGACGGGCGCTCGACCTCGTGCCCGAGGACGACCGACTCACGCATGGAGCGGCAACAGCGATCCTCGGACTCGCATGCTGGAGGAGCGGCGAGCTTGAGGAAGCGCGCCGGATGTTCGCCGAGGGCATAGCAAGCGTGCAGCAGGCCGGGGCTATCTCTGACGCGATCAATGGCGCGATCGCGCTGGCTGAAATATTGATGGTGCAAGGCCGGCTCCGAGAGGCGATGCATACCTATGAGCGGGGCTTGCAGCTTGCGGCGGATCAAGGAGAGCCTAATCTGCGGGGAACGGCAGACATTTATGTGGGAATGAGCGAGCTCTGCCGTGAACATAATGATCTGCATGCCGCTACGCAGGCACTGCTGAGAAGCAAGGAGCAGGGCGAGCACACCGGTTTCCCGCAATATAAGTACCGCTGGCGTGTCGCAATGGCTCGAATTCGGGAGGCCGAAGGAGATCGGAACGGCGCGCTCGAGCTGCTCCACGAGGCTGAGCGCTTGTATAGGAGCGACTTTTTCCTGAATGTGCGTCCTGTTGCGGCGTTGAAGACACGGGTGTGGATCGCGCAAGGAAGGCTTGGCGAAGCTCTTGACTGGGTTCGAGAGCAGGGCCTATCCGTCAATGAAGACCTTTGCTACCAGCGTGAATTTGAGCATATCACCCTGGCCAGGGTGCTCCTGGCCCGGTATAAGAGAGACCATGAGGGCCGCTTCATGCTTGAAGCAATGGGACTTCTGAAGCGTCTCCTTCAAGCAGCGGAGGAAGGCGGGAGGACGGGGAGCGCAATCGAAATCCTGATCGTGCAGGCCGTCGCTCACCATATGCAGGGCGACATCTCTGATGCGCTTGCGCCGCTGGAACGTGCCCTGAATCTGGCAGAGGCTGAGGGCTGCGTCCGCATCTTCGTGGACGAAGGGCAACCTATGGCGGTTCTGCTGGAAGCAGCTGCGAAAAAGGGGATCGCCCCGAGCTATGTCCGGCGCCTTCTAACATTTCTTGGCAAGGTTGAAGGCGGAACGCCGGATAAACAGGTTGCGAATAAGCAGCCGATCGAGCGTTTGAGCGAGCCGCTGAGTGAACGTGAAAGCGACGTGCTTCGTTTGCTCGGAACCGATCTGAGCGGTCCGGACATTGCCCGCGAGCTCATGGTGTCCCTCAACACCCTTCGGACGCATACCAAAAATATTTACGACAAGCTTCAAGTTAACAGCCGTCGGGCCGCAGTCCGACGCGCTAAGGAGCTCGATTTGTTGTAGCAAGCCGCAAGCCATATTACGATCACACCTCGCCCAAGCGGATTGCTTGGGCTTTTTTTTTGCAAAGCCCTCGATTGAAAAACCACCACATCAATCACCACATATGGTGATGCCGTCTCACCACATGAAGCTGTATCTTTGGATTACGATAGGAACGCATGAATTGACGTGAAGATGCAGCCACTGAGAAAAATGATGGAGGAGGTTAAGTATGAGCGAAACACATGGAACAACGAAAGACCTTCGCGAGCCTGAACTGTACGAATTTCGACTCAAGGGCCACCTGGATGCACGATGGAAAAATTGGTTTGACGGGCTAAACCTCACCCACGAAACCGATGGGACGACCGTTCTCATTGTCTTGGTAGCCGATCAGTCCGCATTACACGGCTTGTTCAGGAAGGTGCGTGATCTCGGCCTGCCCTTGGTGTCAGTCATTCAGATGGATCCCAAACAGGCGAACGGACTGGGTGACTGCGTGAGTACGGATCACAATTATTCGAGAGAAAAGGAGCCAAACACATGAACACGAATCGACTAACCGCAGACATGAAAGGCAGCCGCAGCCCGTACACCAAGCGGCGAGCTGCGATAACAATCCAACAGCTCATTCGCAGCACAGGCTTAGTAGCTATGGCATCCGGAATCCTGTTCATCGTCATTCAGACGATCCATCCAGCCGATATTCTTTCGTCAGTTACCACTGGGCGGTGGGCAATCGTTCACTGCTTGGGCATCGCGATGTGCTTCCTCGGCCTGATCGGTATTGCGGGGATCTATGCCAGGCAAGTGGAAGAGACCGGTTGGCTGGGTTTGGCAGGTTATCTCGTACTAAGCCTGTTCTATGCGCTCACCATGGCCTTTCAATTCGTGGAAGCCTTTATCTCGCCAGTGTTGGCGACCCATGCGCCGAAGCTTGAGGAGAGCATCTTGGGAATCGTGAGCGGGACAGTCAGCGAGGTGAACCTCGGGGCCATGGCAACGGTATATATGCTGACAGGAGTCCTGTATTTACTCGGTGGCCTGCTGTTTGGAATCGCTGTAATGCGTGCCGGCATCCTGTCGCGCTGGGGGGCTGGACTGCTTGTGTTCAGTACCATTCTCCCCCTCTTATTGTCTTCGTTGGTCCATCACCCCTACGATCGGTATTTTGCAGTACCGATGGGAATAAGCCTAGCTTGGATGGGATATTCGCTCTGGCGTGAGCGGCCTGAGAAAGCCTGATATGCAAACGAATGCCTACACGGAACATCAAGACCCCGGCGTGCCTCGGCACAAGAAGTCAAGAAAATCTGCGTCTAAGAAAGTCAAAGCGGCGGCAAAAGAAGGCTCGGCTAAGCGGCTTGTCGCCGTACTTCTTCTTCTGTGCGTCATTCCGCTCTTCGGAGGAGCTTACCGTCTTGTCACGCTTGCAGTCGGTGCGGAAATTACGCCGGACAACGCACGGTTCTTTGCGTCGCCCCTGCCGGTTGTGCTGCATATCCTGAGCGCCAGCGTGTATGCCGTCCTTGGCGCATTCCAGTTTGCACCCGGTTTCAGGCGGCGCAGTCCGGGCTGGCACCGCGCGGCAGGGCGGCTTCTGGTTGTATGCGGCCTGTTGGTCGGGTTTACAGGGCTGTGGATGACGCTATTCTATTCAATCCCGTATAGCGGTAAGCTGCTTTATGTCTTGCGGTTACTGTTTGGCTCGGCCATGGTCGTCTTCATTCTCCTCGGCTTTACCGCGATCCTGCGAGGGGATGTTGCCCGGCACCGGATATGGATGACACGCGCTTACGCGATTGGGCTTGGCGCGGGTACGCAGGCGTTAACCGAGATGGCCTGGACACTCGTCTACGGCCCGGCGGGTGAGCTTAGCAAAGCGCTGCTGATGGGTGCGGGCTGGGCGATCAACCTCGCTGCAGCCGAATGGGCCATCCGCAAAAAGTCAGCCTCGGCGTCCGCGGCGGATATTTTCGGGCAGTGAGGTCGTGCTAGAAATGCAAACACCTTCTTGAAATGAAATTCCGAGCAGCCGGCACGTTTTGCAGCTTCTCTATAGTCTATCTCTTGCGTGAGCCCCTCTTCGATCTAAGAGAGGGCTTCTTTCATTGTGGCGAGCACATTGCTTCGGCTTGTCGGGCCGATGAATTCTATGAATCGGCTGTAATTTGGTATACTTGAAATGAATGGCCAGACATAGGCATAGCAATAGGTGTAGAAGCAGGAGGAGGATAAACGATGAATCCATTGCTGATCGACATTCCTACGCAATTCGAAACGCAGCGGCTGCTGATTCGCGTGCCGCGTCCGGGAGACGGCCGCGCCGTCTACGAGGCGTATGCGGCATCCGTGGCCGAGCTGAAGGCATGGCTTCCCTTTGCGCAAACGGAGCAAACCGAAGAAACCATCGAAGCGAACCTGCGCTTAGCCAGCTCGAAATTCATACTGCGGGAAGACATGAGGCTGCTGATCTTCGATAAGAGCAGCGGCAGCTTCATCGGCTCTTCCGGCCTTCATAATCCCAACTGGAGCGTCCGCAAGTTCGAGATCGGCTATTGGATCGACACGCGGCAGAGCGGCAAGGGCTATATGACGGAAGCCGTGGAAGGAATCACGGCGTTTGCTTTTACCGAATTGCTGGCGCGCAGGGTCGAAATCCGCTGCGATGCGCTGAACGAGAAGAGCCAAGCCATTCCGATGCGTCTAGGCTATTGGCATGAAGGCACGCTGCGCAACGATGATTTATCAGCAGATGGAAGCACACTGCGGGATACGTATATTTTTGCCATGATTCCCTGAAAGGCGGATGAACATGAATAGACCCCAGCTCATTCTGGATGCAGGCGGTGTCCTCGTCACGAATTTGACGCCGGCATACTGGCAGGAGCTTGCGGACGCCGCTTTCCTGACTTATGAAGAAATCAGAACCGCATACCGGGCGGACATTCGCGGGAGGCTGTGGACGGGCGAACTGACGGAGGGCGAATTCTGGGACTGGCTTCAGGCTCGCTGTCCGGGCGTGGAGATCCGCCTAGCGAAAGAGCTGCTCAATCAGCATCTAAGTCCGCTTCCGGGCTATCATTGCCTGCCGAGGTGGAGCGAGCTCGCGGATATTCATATTTTGAGCAATCATCGGGCGGAGTGGCTGCTTCCCTTGCTGGAGGATGCGAAGCCATACCTCCGCAGTATCACGATTTCAAGCGATGCGGGCATGAGCAAGCCGGATGAAGGCATATTTGCGCTTGCGAACACGCAGGTCATACAAGAGGCGCCGATTATGTTCGTCGATGATTCGGGCAACAATTTAGAGGCCGCCGGCCGGCTGGGCTGGAAAACCTTGCTGGCGGATTCGGGCGGTGCATGGATACAGCATGTGAATGCGTGGTTGGAAAAGGAGAAAACGGACATGAATGATATTGTACTGAAAGACGCGGCAATTAAGGATCCCGATTTGCTTGGTTTGATCGATAAGCTTGACACCTACCTCTACGAAATCTATCCCCCGGAGGAGGTATTCGTTGTCGACCTGGATGATCCGGATTTGGCTGCTATCCATTTTGTCGTTGCGTATGCGGACGGGAGCCCGGTCGGCTGCGGCGCGATTAAGGAAATCGATGAAGCGTCTACCGAGCTAAAACGGTTCTATGTCGATCCGGCGTATCGAAATCGAGGCATAGCAGGGCGGATTCTCCGTTATTTGGAGGGGAAAGCCGCAGAGAAGCAGTACACGTATATCCGGCTTGAAACCGGTGATCCGCAGTTCGAAGCCATTCAGTTCTATAAGAAGAACGGGTATTATGCTATCGCGCCTTACGGCGAGTACGTGGATTGTCCGTCAAGCGTTTGTTTCGAGAAGAAGCTGGGATGAACCCCAAGAGGAGGTAATAAAATGACTGGCATTGCAAAAAACTTGACGGAATTGATCGGGAATACTCCGCTGCTGGAGCTTGCTAATTTTGCGGACAAGCAGGGGCTTCAGGCCAAGCTGATCGCCAAGCTGGAATATTTCAATCCCGCGGGCAGCGTGAAGGACCGCATCGGCTACGCGATGATCAAGGACGCGGAGGCGCGAGGGCTGCTCCAGCCGGACTCCGTCATTATCGAGCCGACGAGCGGGAACACGGGCGTCGGACTTGCCTTTGCGGCAGCTGCGCTCGGCTATCGGCTCATCATTACGCTGCCGGAGAGCTTCAGCGTTGAGCGCCGGAAGCTGCTGACTGCGCTTGGCGCGGAGCTTATCCTTACGCCAGCGCAGGAAGGGATGGCAGGCGCCATTCATAAGGCTGAGCAGCTGGCAGCCGATATTCCGCATGCGTTCATTCCGCAGCAGTTTAATAACGCAGCGAACCCTGATGTTCATAAGCGTACGACCGCGGAAGAAATATGGCGGGACACAGAGGGCGATGTCGATATTTTCGTAGCCGGCGTCGGTACGGGCGGTACGATCTCCGGCGTAGGCGAAGTGCTGAAGCAACGGAAGCCATCCGTGCGCATCGTGGCCGTGGAGCCGTTCGATTCCCAGGTGCTTGCCGGTGGGCCGAAAGGCGGGCATATGATCCAAGGGATCGGCGCGGGCTTCGTGCCAGGCAACTTCAATCGGGCTGTTGTGGACGAGATCCTCCCTGTTCGCAACGAAGAAGCGGTGGAGACCGCGCGTCAGCTCGCTAGAGTGGAGGGACTGTTGGTTGGAATTTCGTCCGGAGCGGCCGTGTTTGCCGCGATGACGCTCGCCAAACGGCCTGAGAATGAAGGCAAGAATATCGTTGTCTTGCTTCCGGATACGGGAGAAAGATACCTGTCGACAGCGCTGTTTGACGAGGCTTAGCTTACTGGCGCGTCCGAGCCGGAGGCGCGCGAAAATCACCCCGAAGCGGAGTTGATGCGGGCTTTGTTGACCAATCTCGTGATTGTCTTCATCATGACGTCGATCATCCATACGGCGGAGACGCTCTCCTATGCCGTCCGGTTTGCCGGCGTTCGTCTGAACAAGATCGCCGTGGCGCTGTCCTTGACCGGCATTATCGTGCTCGTGTCCAGGACGGCGAATATGGTACAGGGGCCGATTGCTGCGAAGTTCGTGGACTACGCAAGGGCACATGCTTCCTTCGACATGCTGCATTATTTGCGCGTCACGCTGCTGGCTTCGTCGGTTGGGACCTTGGCGGCCATCATGCTGTTTCCGACCTGCGTCAACCTGTTCGGCAGGCTGATCGCGAAGCTGGAGGTGGCCGGCTCGATCCCGAAGCTGGTCTCCAGCGTCACGATCGGGCAGTTGAAGAACACGAAGCATTATATCCGGCTGCCGCGGTTTCGGATCAGCCGCTTTCGCTATCTCGGCATTTCGAAAACATTTATCCTCATCAACGTCATCGTTACTTCGTTCTATACCGTCGGAGTGCTGGCGGCGCTCTACGCCGCGCATTTGTTTCCCGCGCTCAGCACGACAGCGTCGCAGGCCTCCGGCATCATTAACGGCGTTGCTACGATTCTGCTCACCATCTTCATCGACCCGCAGCTTGGCCTCATTACGGACAAGGCGCTGAACAACACGGAATATCGCACACAATTAGGCAAAATTTATGTACTACTGATGACGACACGTTTCCTCGGGACGATGCTCGCCCAGCTGGTGCTGGTGCCTGCGGCATTGTTAATCGGCTATTTCGTGAAGATGATATGACTTGTTACTGGCGATCCGCTTGCCGCTCGAATGGACTGCACTTCTATTAACTTCATAATAATGGCATGAACCGGCTGGAGCTAGCGCAGGGCCGGTTTTTTTGCGTTCTAGCGACGGCAAGCCCGCGCGGACTCGGCTACCAAGGCGCGATGACCTATTCCAGCACATGCCGGGTTTCAAAATCGTTATTCGTCACGAAATGCGGTATGTCCGCCATGTTTTGCCTTCCGGTGCCGTCCCACAGGTAAAGCGCATGGTAACGAAGCCGGTTAAGCGTCTCGATCCCGCCGCAGTTTATGCCCCGAGACGCCGGCCCGATTGGGTACTCGTCTCCTATTCTTGGAAGACTTGGAATCTAGCATGTGATAAAATGGCCCTAAACTCAGCTAAAGGGGACTGAAGCGGAATGAACATTCGAGCAGCGTTAAGCCAGGTCAATGATGCAGCCGTTAAGCAGCCTGAAGGCGTCGTGTACGCGCCGATCCAGATGGAAGGGGTATTGGAGGCAGGAGCACTGAAGGAAGCGGCTCCTTACTTGCGGAAGAAAGATTACGGCGAAGTCGTTCTCGTCGTCGATGCGAATACGTGGGAAGCGGCAGGCAGTGCGCTTGCGGAGCTGCTGAAGCAGGAAGGCATTGCGTTCGGCGTATGTAGCCTGAAGCCTAACGGTCAAGGCGACGTTATCGCAGACGAGCGTACGATCGTTCAGGTTCTGCTAGAGACGCCGCAGCGGGCAAAGGCAGTATTGGCCGTCGGCTCAGGCACGATTCACGACGTCGTCCGGTTCGTCTGCAGTCAGACAGGCCGCGATTTTATCTCGGTGCCGACCGCCGCTTCCGTTGACGGCTTCACGTCCGTCGGCGCGCCGATCATCGTGGACGGATTCAAGCAGACGGTGCCGGCGATTGCTCCGGTCGCAGTATTCGCCGATCTGCTCGTCCTTGCGGCGGCGCCGCAGCGCTTGACGGCTGCGGGCTTCGCGGACATGCTGGGGAAGTTCACGTCGCTCGCGGACTGGCGGTTCTCGCACGAGATGGCGGAAGAGCCGTTTTGTCCACTTGCTTACGAGCTGACCGAGCGGGCGCTGCAGCAATGCGTGGAAGCGGTTGACGAGATCGCGACGGGATCGCAGCGCGGGGTTGAAGTGCTGATGGAGGCGCTGCTGCTTTCCGGCTGGTCGATGCTGCTGGTCGGTCATTCGCGTCCTGCATCCGGCGGCGAGCATCATTTGTCTCATCACTGGGAGATGGCGTATATCCAGGAGGGCCGCAGGCAGCTGCTGCACGGGGCAAAGGTAGGCGTTGCTTCGGTTATGCTGGCCAAGCGTTACCGCGAGGAGCTCGGCGGCGCTTATCCCGCGATATTCGGCAAGCTGCCAGAAGCGGAGCAGCTGCGCGCTTGGCTGCAGCAGGCGGGCGGGCCGGCGGATCCAGCCGGGATTGGCCTCACCGAAGCGCTGATTGAGGATGCGATGAAGGAAGCATATAAGCTGCGTGATCGGTACACGGGGCTGAAGCATCTCGTGCTGAAGGGCTGAACGAACAAAAAGGCTGCGCGAGCGTCAGGTGGTAATGACGTTCGCACAGCCTTTTTCGAGGGTGGAGCAAAATCCAGGTGTACTTCAGTAGAAGCATCGATATATCCTGCGCTCAGGTATAAGTCTACGCTCGAATCATCGGTACGTTCAGGCGCTTTTTGCTCGGAACCGCACCCGGATCGATGAGATCCAGCTGCGGTTACAATCGGCGCGGATACGCGCTATTCCAAATATTTCGCGATAAACTTAAAGCCGTTGTCAGGCTTGTCGGCATTGATGCGGATGCCGGCGATATATTCCTTGCCGACAACGGGGAGGCCTTTCAAAAGCGGACTGGCGGAAATATCGACGCCGTACACATGCTCGGTCGGGTCGTCCTGCGTCGCGGACTTCAGGCCGAGCTCGGGCTTGAAGCCGGGTCCCAGTTTACTCGCATTGCTGCCGTCGAGCGGAAGCAGCGAACCTTCCTTCGCGAGCTTCTCAAAATTAACCTTATCCAAGATATAGACGTCGGCTTTGTTCATCATGAGGTCAATCATGCTTTTTTGGAGGAGGGCGGAATCCTGCTCGCTCTTAATGTCGGTCGGCACATACGTGAAGAAAGCAGAAACTCGCTTCCAGTCCGGGAACGACGATAAGAATTTGCTCTCGAGCGGCTTCAAGTCACCGATCGGATAGCTGCCGTCCTGGCTGTAAAAATCGCCGAAAAAGGAGACGCTTACATCGATTGGCGGCAGCTTAGCCAATTCGGCCTGCTCATGACGGTGGTCGATATAGGCTTTAGTCCCGAAGATGATAATGAGGATGACGGCAATGGCACCCAGCACATGGAACTTATAATAGCTGAAGAAATGATCGAATTTCTGGGCGGATCCAGCCATTCCTTTGTACTTGCCGTAAGCGGCTTGGTTAAACTGCTCCATCGTCTTCTTCTCTTCATGATCCAAAATGAGCTTGTACGCTCGATTGATGTCCTCCAAGCTAATACCTGGCTCGGACGTTTGCTCGGATGCTTCGCGCTGTTTGTTCGAGCGGTCGCGCCGGATCAAGAGGAAATAGCGTTTCTCGACGTCTTCCTTCGCTGCGCCTTCAGTCAGGCCGAGCAGCTCATAAGCCTGTTTCAGTTCGTCCATGGCGGGGCTACCTTCGCTTTCTATAGGTTCTTGTATCTCCTAGTATAGCGCCTTTATCCCCAATCGACAAAATAAAACAAAACGGCTCCTTGGCAGCAAGCCGAAAGAGCCGTTTATTGTGCATTACAAGGTCCAGCGAAGAAGCAGGGCCGATTCCGTCAAGCCGCCTCCGAAGCCGTAGAGCAGCAGCGTATCGCCGGTTTTGATCCGCTCTTCCTTCAGAGCAAGGTCGATGGACAGCGGGATGGAAGCCGCCGAGGTGTTGCCGTATTGCTGCATGCTCGTCAGCGTCTGATCCAAGGAAATGCCTGTCCGTTCGCAGATGGATTCAACGATCCGCATATTGGCACTGTGAGGCACGAACCAATTGATATCCTCGGTTGTGAAGCCATTTCGTTCAAGCAAGGCATTAATGCCCTTCGGTACCGTCGTAACGGCCCAGCGGTAAACCTCGCGCCCATTTTGCACGATGAGGCTGTTCGTTTGGATCGGCACGCCCGCGATCGTCGGCGATAGGGACGATCGGTACAGGTTATGGCCGTTGCTGCCGTTCGTCAAATTGTACGAGGCAAGGAATGCTCCTTCTTCGCGGCGCTCGAGCAGCATGGCGCCGGCGCCGTCGCCGAACAGGATGCAGGTTGAACGATCTGTATAATCGGTCGCCTTCGACAGCGTCTCAGCACCGATGACGAGAATTTTACGGTAGGCGCCGGATAGAATCAGGCCGTTGGCGAGCTGGAGCGCGGAGACAAAACCGGCGCATGCAGCTTGAATGTCGGCTGCGCCGCTTGCCGGAATGCCGAATTCCGCTTGAACCCGGGCAGCCATGCTCGGGAAGTACGTATCCGGTGTAGTTGTCGCAACAAGTACATAGTCTATATCTTCAAGAACGACGCCATAACGAAGCTGCAGATCCCGGACGGCGCCGAAGCACATATCGCTGCAGAACTGCTCTTCAGCCGCGATGCGGCGCTCTTTGATGCCGGTCCGCTGGAAAATCCACTCGTCGTTGGTATCAACCATTTGTTCCAAGTCATTATTAGATAAGATCCGGTCAGGGACATAGGCACCGAATGCCGTAATTGCCGCATGCGACTGCAGGGGATGTTGCTGCATGGCCGTTCAACTCCTTAGTATTAGATATTAGTATCAGGTACTAATTAGTTTACTCCTTTTTAATCATATTGTCTAGCATGCTAGCGGCGGCGCGTATGCGATTGCAATCATCAAAGTCCAATAGTTTATCTCACTGGAGAAGATCATGGTATCCATCGAAAGTCTAGCACTTATGCCGAGGTTCCTGCGACGGGCATGAGACATGCACTGCATAACAAATGAAATAGGGGGAATAATTCACTTATCTGAAACACGGCAGCGGAAGGAAGGCAGTTATGACACTCGTTAATCAAACAGATCTATCTGTAAAAAAGTCAATGTCAGAAAACATAAATGATTTACAACAGCTATTTTACGACTGTCCCGACCTGATCTATAAACATTATTCTGAACGGAATACGAATGCCTGCCTTGTTTTTTTTGTAGGTCTAATTAAAGAAGAAAGAATCACCTTTCATATGTTGGAACATCTTTTAAAGCACGTTGAACGGATGGATGCTAATCTAATCGAACTTGAAGAGAATGCAATTATAACAGTCCCTGTTTCGGAAACAAGAGAAATGACCGAAATCGTAAGTTCCATTCTAGAGGGTAGTGCGATTTTATTCATAGATAAGCTTGACAAAGCATTAGTGATTAAAGCACAGGGAGGATTGTTTCGAGATATTACCGAGCCTAAGAATGAGTCGGCTCTTCGTGGATCGAAAGAGGGGTTTATCGAGAATTGCTCTGCAAACATTGCACTGCTTCGGCAAAAAATTCACAGCCCGCAACTGAAGATTGCTTACAAAGAATTAGGCGAGAACACAAAAACAAAAGTCGGGGTCGTGTATTTGGGGCATGTTGTTAAGCAGGATCTGCTTTTAGAAGTTCATCGTAGATTGGATCGAATCAAAATAAACGGTGTTTTAGAGAGCGAATACATCGAAGAAATGATTGAAGATCATCCCAATAGCCTATTTCCGCAAATTCAGAATACGGAACGGCCGGATAAGGTGGCGGGCAATTTATTGGAAGGACGTATTGCCATTATTTGCGACGGGTCTCCTTCCGTGCTTATCGTCCCGAGCACATTCTGGCAAATGATGCAAAGCAGCGAGGATTATTATAATCGATATTATTTCTCCATCTTTCAAAGAGCAGTGCGTTACTTCTCTGTATTAGTCTCTTTTCTGCTCCCCGCTCTATATGTCGCAATATCCACCTACCATATTGAAATGATTCCCACTAAGTTTCTGCTTACTTTCATGGCCAGTCGGGATAAAATCCCGTTCCCTGCCGTATTAGAAGCCTTTATGATGGAGCTATTGGCGGAAATTCTCAGGGAAGCAGGTCTTCGTCTTCCGAAAGCCGCCGGGCAAACAATCAGTATTCTTGGCGCGATTGTCATCGGAACCGCTACGGTTGAAGCGGGTATCGTATCGGCGCCCATGGTCATTATTGTGTCGTTTACTGGGATTTGCGGATCGACGATTCCGTTAAACAATATCGCTAATTCATTTCGATTACTACGTTTTCCTTTAATCATTTTAGCCGGAATATTCGGTCTGTTTGGTATTACAATAGGTCTTGCTTTCGTAGCCGCTCATCTATGCAGTATGCAATCTTTCGGCACACCCTTTTTGTCTCCGGTGGCCCCATTATCTTTGACGGGCTTGAAAGACACCTTAGTAAGGTTACATTGGTCAAAGTTGAAGAATCCTAGGGGACATGCCAATTCCGGTTGGATGCAGAGCCTATTGATCAAATATGTTAGGAGTCAAGGGAGAAAATGAGACTGATAAAATGCCTGACTGCCATTTTCTTATTTATGACCTTACTCCTATCTGGATGTTCAGACAGCAGAGAGCTTAATAATGTGGCTGTCGTACTAGCGACCGGCATTAAGAAAGTAAATGAAGGCGTTCAAGTTAGCCTGCTGATTGCGATTCCCATGTCTACGAACAATGGCGGATCGTCACCCGAGAAAAATCCTTATTATGTTGAAACAAGCATGGGCCGGAATATTCTTGACGCGGATCAAAATATTCAAAACCATTCATCCCGAATCCTCCGATTTTCGCATAGGCGCATCATTCTCATTCATGAGAATATCGCCAAAGCGGGAATTACAGAAGTCCTTGATTTTATTAATCGAAACCTAGAGTCCAGACTTTCTACCCAGGTCTATGTGACGCGCAATGAAATTACCGATATTTTAAAGGCACATTCCGAATTGGACAAAATTACATCAGAACATATAAGAGAGATAGGAAAAATAATGGGGTTTTCGGTTACCGCAAGAGAACTGCTTTCGGAAATAAACAGTAAGGGGAAGGATCCCATCCTGCCCGTTGTTCATTATGATCATGGTAAAGTTTCGATTAGCTCCTTTGCTGTATTCCATGACAATACGATGAAGTTCGAGACGAAGAAAAATGAAACAATAGGAGTTTGCTGGTTGAAAAAAAACTGTCTAAAGGGAAAAACGCTGACATACCCAGTTGAAGGCGGTTATGTTTCGATTTTAATTACGAAACAACATTTCAAGATAAAAACGTTGTTAAAAGGGGCAACACCTGAGTTCAGTATTCAAGTCAAGGGAAGAGGTATTATTCGTGAAGGAGAGCAAATTAATAAATTACAAAATAAAAGGGAGAACCAAGAGCTAGAGGGACAACTTGAAGAACAGATCCGTAACAATATAAAGAGTATCCTTGATAAAAGTTTTGCGCATGGGAGCGATTCGTTTGGATTTGGGAACTATGCACGCATATTTCATAATACAAGCTGGGAATCAAAATGGAAAAACAACTGGGAGCAGAGACTGCACAGCATACATACGAACATCGACGTAAAATTTGTTCTTGAACAAACGGGACTAAACGTTGATCGTGCTTCAAGTCCAAAATAGAAATGCAAGAAAGCCAACAAGAAGGAGTACGATGATGCGAGCATTGATAACACATTTTCAGTTAGCTCTGTTGCTTGCCAATTTTGTTGTGACCACTTCATTTATTCAATTCCCAATAACTCAGGTCGTGCCGGCTGGAAGTAATGGTTGGTTCGTTTTTTTTCTCATCGTCCCTTTTCCGGTACTGCTTATCCTTTTGGGACTGAAGGGTTACCAAAAACTGCCCACTTGGAATCTGTTTTCTGACCAAAGAAAAAAGCACCCGGCAGCAGAAAAGGGAATGGCGATGCTTTTTATTTTTTTTATTACATTACTGCTTTTGAACGATGTTCAATCGTTTATTAGTGCCATACAGCTCGCACTGCTGCCAATGACATCTACAATTATGACCACGATAATCATCATGTTATTAGTAAGCTATGTCGCTAAGAAAGGCATCGGGACAATTGCTAATTTCAATGGTTTATTTTTTTTCCCCTTCGTCCTTGTGATGTCAATAAATCCAATCAATTTGTTGCCTAAAATCGATTTTTTAAATGTCGTGCCTATTTTAAATCCAAACACGTACTTCTCATTGATGCAGGCTGTATATAATGCTGTGCCTTGGGCTGGAGAAATCGTCATTTTATATTTCATATTAGGCCATATGCAGCCGTTAAAGTATCTTCGTTTAGCCGCAGTCACAGGGACGATAGGCGGCCTTGCATTTTTATACGTCATTATTTTTTTGGAAATCGGCGTATTTGGAAGTGATTTATTGAGTACTCAGGTTCATCCTACGTTGTCGTTAATTAGAGAACTGGCATTTACCGAGCAGTTTGACCGATTGGATTTAGTTCTTTTTTTATTTTGGATTCCTACCGTGTTTGCGAAGCTTTCCTTGGAGGTGTACGTGTTATTTCGAAGCATTCAAATTGTTTTTGGGATCCCCAATAACAATCTCATTTATTTGATAGGCGTCGTTTTTGGTCTGTTAAGAGCGTTTTTCTTTAGGGACAATATGAATCATTACCAATTCTTTTTAAAAGCGAACAGTTTGGGAGGAATAATGACGGGGGCAGTTGAACTGCTTATTGTGCTGGGAGTGATCATACTGTTACGTTTAAATAACCCGAAGGAAACGGAACAACCCTAACGCCAAGTGATTGTTTTGAACTTATCCAGGATGCTGTGCAACAAGGCTCGGGCCGAACTTCAGGCCATTGGGCCCTCGGTTCGAACTGAACATCATTACGCTAACACATTTGAATAAATTGACTTATCAGGGACAAGATACTCATGCCGTAATTTCTCAGAAAAAGGTGGGTACATGAACCAACAACAGCAGACCTTAGCCGCTCATGAGTCCCTTGAACTTCACGAAATGATTAACTTCAAAACGTTATGCCTGGCCAAGTCCAAACTCATGCAGGGCTTGGTGTTCGATCAAGAACTGAAGGACCTGATGCAGAAGGATGTCTGGCAGTCCATCCAGGCGATTGCGGACTTGCAAGACCTGTACGCGAAAGCCCCATTCCATGCCCTCGTCCCGGAATTCCGGCCGACGCCAATCCTAAACGGAGGTGAACGACATGAACACACATCGAAGAGCGGTGTGAGAGACTATGCGATGGCCGTCACGGAGGCCGGTACGCCCGAGATCAAGGCGATATTGACAAGGCAGCTGGAGGAAGCGATCGACACCCACGAAAGGATCTTGACGTTCATGCTCGATAAGGGATGGTATCATCCGTGGCATCTGAAGGAACAGTTCCGCTTGGATCTGCAAACGATGCAAACGGCATTGGATTTACCTTGATTAGGCCGGTATGGCCAGGCTGTTCGAATTGCGCCGCCAACTTGTGCAAGCTCGTCTGCAATTCGTTACCAAACAAGGGGTGGCCATGCCCCCGGTAATGGCTGGTTCAACTGCTGCTTCTCGCGCTCGATACGGAGCCGGGACGGCGGACTGTGCGGAAGATCGTCATTCCGACGGAATTAATCGTCCGAGAGAGCTCTGGCGGTGCTCAAATGAAAGCGTACGAGCGCTGAGATTCTCCAATAACCAACTGCTGCGGAAACCAAACTTGGTCTTGGTTTCCGTTTTTCAGCATATGCATACGGAGAGGAGAAAAAACGCAATCCAGGATGACATTCCGGTGATTAACTGGGCGTTACATGCCGCTTTGGAGAGTAAGTATAGGCTAATATTCGTCTTTGAAATAGTGAAAATCAAAGGTTGACAACAGGTGTTGTAAGCGCTACTATTATCTCAATAGTCTTTTCAAAGAAAATTGGAACGTTCCCAAAAGTATGGTTTGGGAGTTTCAATAATGTAGGTGGCCATGTGTTTTATTTTTAAGGAACAGCTATTTTGGGAACGTTCCCAAAACAATAATTCAAATTGATGTTGTTTCATCTAGTAGTGATCCAACCACGCCGCACAGCTGTAATAAAAATATATGTCGGCCGATTATTACAAAATGGGAACGTTCCCAAAATGGTTGTATCGAGAATCCATTCCCTTTGTTAAAATGGGAACGTTCCCAAAAAAAGGTTGCAGATCTGAAAGGGGAAACAATAAAGGAGAAGAGTGATCGTAAGTGGGGCCGACAATTCACGATGTAGCAAGATTGGCGGGGACGTCCAAAAGTACTGTATCCCGATATTTAAATGGACAGCAGGTTAAAAAAGCGACGCAGGAAGCACTGGAGAAAGCGATTAAAGATCTTAACTTTCATCGTAATGCCAATGCACGAAGGCTTGTTCTCGATCGGACTAACATCATTGCCGTCGTCGTCGACAACATCTCCAACTATTTCTATTCCGGCATTATACGCGGGATCGAAATCGTAGCGAACATGAAGGGCTACAATTGCATTTTCCTAAGCTGGACCTCTAATTACGAGGAAGAGATTTCGTTCCTAAACATGCTTTACGAGGGCCAGGTAGACGGTGTCATTCTCGTCAGTTTCCAGAAACGCGCGAAGCGGGACCTGGAGCAAATCCGTGATTCCAGTTATCCCGTAGCGCTGGTCGGAGATCACGGCGAAATGGAGGATATTTTATCCGTCGATGTGGATAATGCTGCAGGCGTTTACGAAATCGTCCAATATTTGCATGGCCTCGGACATCGCGACATCGCCTACATCTCGGGTCCCGATCATGCGGCCGCGAACAAATACAGGTTCAAAGGTTATTTGAAAGCGATGGAAACGCTTGGTCTCAACTATAATCCCGAGTGGGTTGTTCAATCCGACTGGAGCAATCAAGGCGGCTACCAATCCATGAAGAAACTTCTACTTGCCAAGGGATTCACGGCCGTCATTGCTTCAAACGACGAGACGGCGATCGGAGCCCTGCGGGCCACGCAAGAGCATGGATTGAATGTGCCGAAGCAGATGTCGATCGTCGGGTTCGACGATATTCCGATTTCCGAATGGGTCTATCCGTCGCTTACGACCGTCCGGCAGCCGTTTCAGGATATTGGCATGAAGGCGGCACATGGTTTGTTCCAGAAGATCGACGGTACCGCGAACGGCGATCAGGACAACCATTATCTGTTAAAGCCAAGGCTCATCATACGCGATTCCTGCGGAAAATATTAGAAAGAGGTGAGAGGGAATGGGCTCGAAGGTTAACAAATCGTATTACGGCTACTTTTTCATCGCGCCTTTTTTCATCGGGTTTGCCGTATTCGGTTTGGCGCCAATTCTGTATACCTTGTACTTAAGCTTCATGAAATGGGACGGCTTCAACGATCCCGTGTACGTCGGCATCGCGAACTATACGCGTCTGCTGCATGACAGCTTCTTCTATCAGACGATCGGGAACTCGCTCCTGATTTGGATCTTATCGAACGCCCCGCAGCTTATTCTCGCGATGCTGCTGGCTTTGGTGCTTAATGAGAAATTTATTCGGGGCAAGCATTTCTTCCGGGCGGTGTACTTTTTCCCGCACATCATTACACCGGTCACGCTGGGCGTTATCTTCTCCCTGATGTTCGACTGGCAGACAGGCAGCATTAACAAGATTTTGCTGAGCCTTGGCATCATCGAGAATCCGGTTAACTGGTTCAACAGCCCTTGGTGGGCGCGCGTGATCACCTCGGCGGTCGTGGCTTGGCAGTATTTTGGCTTTAACATGATTATCTTTATTGCGGGGCTGCAATCCATACCGAACGAAGTATTCGAAGCGGCGGAGGTAGACGGCGCGACGAAAACGCAAACGGCCATCCATATTACGCTCCCGCTGCTCAAACCGGTATTTCTGTTTGTTTTTATCACCTCCGTCATTGGCGGGCTGCAGTTGTTCGACGCGCCGCTAATCCTCGGAGACGGTCCGGATAATACGGCCAGAACCATGGTGATGTATTTGTATGAGACCGCATTTAAAAACTTCGATTACAGTTATGGCGCAGCGGTTGCTTACGGCATTTTCATCGTCGTCATGTTCTTCACGGCTATTACCGCCAGAGCCTCGAAGCTGAACGACTAAGGAGGCGAAGCACATGAAAGCAATTAATAGAGTCATATTGTATCTGTTTCTCATTGTGGTCGCGGCTACGTGCCTGCTGCCGTTTTACAGCATGATTATCACTTCGACGCACACCAATTCAGATATTGCCCGCAAGCTGCTGCTTATTCCGGGAGACCAGTTTCTGGATAACTATGCGCGGCTTAAGGAAACGGTTAACATTTGGCGCGGGTTTGGAAACTCGGCATTCATTTCGGTAACGGCAACAATCATTAATGTTTATTTCGCAGCACTGGCCGGCTACGGCTTCTCGAAATACAACTTCCGGTACCGCGGCGTACTGTTTCTGTTCGTGATCGGAACGATGATGATTCCGGGACAGCTCGGCATTATCGGGTTTTACAAGCTCATGGACGCGCTGCATATGCTTAACACCTATTGGCCGCTTATTCTTACGTCGCTGTATAACGCCTTCGGCATCTTTCTGATGCGGCAGTTCGCCGATGCGTCGGTGCCGATGGAAGTGATCGAATCGGGCCGGATGGACGGCTACGGCGAGCTGCAAATTTTCAACCGGATCGTGCTGCCGATTATGAGCCCGGCGCTCGCGACCCTGGGCATCTTCGCCTTCATCGGAAAGTGGAACGATTTCTTGACGCCGTTGATCGTACTGTTCGACAACAACCTGCAAACGCTGCCGGTAATGATCGCGAGTCTGAAGTCGCAGTTTACATCGGATTTCGGCGCACAATATGTCGGTATCGTCATTGCCGTCGTTCCAGTACTGGTCTTCTTCTCCCTCATGTCCAAACGGATCATCGACGGCGTTGCGGCAGGAGCAGTGAAAGGTTAACGGCGTGAGAAGAAGACTCCATTGAAAGAGGTGATGCGTCAGGGCAAGGAATAACAAGGCTATCAATGAAAGCGTTTTGCTACCAAGGGGATCATCATTTAAGCATCTCATTTAAACCACATTTAAAGGGGAGAACGGTTTTGAAAACGAAAAAATGGCTGACCATGGCGACTTCCGTTGTTCTGGCTGCCGGCCTGCTTGCAGGCTGCGGCAACAGCGGTAACACTAACAACGGCGGTAATGCTAACGGCACGAAGGCGGATACCGGAAATGCAAACAGCGGCGCAGCGGATAGCGGCAATCAAGCTGGCAATAACGGCGGCACTACAGAGCTGAAGGGCAAACTGGTTATCTGGACGTTCTTCGATCAAGTGAAAGATATGGCTGAGCAATTTCATGCGAAGAATCCGGGTGTCACCGTAGATGTGAAAATGTTCCCGGGTGACCAGTACCAAACGAAGCTGCTTTCGGCGCTTCAATCGGGCAGAGACGTTCCCGATATTTTCGATCTGGAGCGCGGCTATATCGGCAAATTCATCGACTCCAAGTTCCTGACCGACCTTTCGGCCATGGGCGGCGACGATTTGGTGAAGGATTACATTCCTTACGTGCAAGAGCTTGGACGTTCAACTGATAACAAGCTTCGCGCGATATCCGACCATTCCTCGCCGGGCGGCTTCTGGTATCTGAAAGAGAATGCCAAGAAAGTGCTGGGCACGGACGATTCAGACAAAATCAGCGAGATGGTCAGCTCCTGGGATAAAGTAATCGAACTCGGCAAAAAGGTAGCTGCGGACAGCGGCGGCAAAGTCCATCTGATTCAAAACTCGGGCGACCTGTTCGACATCGAGGCGTACAACACGCAGCCATGGGTAATGGACGGCAAGCTGAATATCGATCCGAAATGGCAGACGGTATACGAAACACAGCAAAGCATCCGCCAAAACAACGTGGACGCCAAGCTATCTTTCATGTCGGCTGGCTGGGGCAATGCGCTTAACGACGGCAGCGTCGTGCTTACTTCGATGCCAGCTTGGGCTGGCTTCATGATTGATAACAAAGACGATAAAGCAAAAGGCAAGTATGGCGTGGCCAAAACGCCGGAAGGCTTCTACGTCGGCGGCACATACCGCGGCATTTACGACAAATCGGACAATAAAGAGCTGGCGTACGAGTTTATCAAATATATCGCCGGTGAAGAATGGCAGCAGCACAACCTGGAGAAAACCGGCAATATGCCAGGTAACGGCAAAGTATATGAGAGCAACCTCGAAACGTTTAAAGCCCCGTTCTTCGGCGATCAGAACATTTTGAAGCCGTACTATGAAACGGTTACAAAAATTCCGGCAACGAAGGCGGACAAATACGGCGAGGAAATTCTCAGCAGATGGAGAAAAGTCGCCGGCGCTGGCATTACGAACAATAAGAGCTTCGACGATGTAGTAGCAGCATTCAAGAAGGAAGTCAAGAACGCCTTCCCAGAGCTTAAGATGTAGATTAATTGAGGGGAGACTGCTTCTCTCGAATGAGAAGCAGTCTCCCTATTTTTGGAAGGAGAAAGGCCCGATGAGCAGCATTCATGAATATGTAAATCAACTCCGGATCATCGATGGACATGAGCATCTGGCGACTCCGCAAATCCGCAAGAAAGAGAACCACGATTTTTTCTCATTGCTTCATTATTTGGATTCCGATCTAATTACGGCCGGTATGGTCCGAGGCGCTCTCAGCAGAAATGGCCGCAGCGACGAGGAGAAGGCGGCCGTGTTCATGAAGTATTGGGAACGAACGAGCAATACGACTTACGCGCGCATGTTCCGAACCGCGATGAACGATTTGTACGCGTTTAACGACTGGAGCGTTACGGGGATTTTGGACGTGAACGAGAAAGTGAAAGCAGCGTCGCATAACCCTGACTGGTACAACCAGGTATTGTTTGAGAAATCGGGTATTGACTTGGCTTTTACGCTGATTCAAACGACAAAGCTGGACTATGAGCTATTCCGGCCGATTATGTTCTTGGATTTCACCTATAAACTTCGAACACGCAAGGATATTCACGACGTCGAGCGGAACGCGCGGATGAACGTGCATACGCTCACGGGCTACCTGGATGCCGTGGATGCCTTATTGCATAGATACAAGCAGGAGGGCATGGTCGCGACAAAGCTCGGTCATGCTTATTGGCGGTCGCTGGCATGCACGAAACCGTCTCTCCAGGATGCCGAATCCATATTCAATCGGCTGATGGGCTGCACGCTGGAGGACGGACTGTCTCAGCGGGAGACGGAGGCGCTTCAAGACTATCTCATTCATTTTATTATCCAGCGTTCCATTGCTTATGAGCTGCCGATCCAAATTCATACCGGCCATCACGAAACAAGCGTCTCAAGCAACGGGAATCTGATTCCGAACTCTAATGCGGCGCTGCTTCTTCCTTTGCTGGCCGAATACACGGACGCCAAGTTCGTGCTGCTGCATTGCGGCTTCCCTTATCACGATGCTTACCTAAGCATTGTCAAAAACTATCCAAACGTGTACGCCGATTTTACATGGACTTATATTATTTCTCCGACGGCAGCCAAGCAGATCCTGCATCAAATGATCGAGATGGTACCGCAGACGAAGATTCAAGGCTTCGGCGGAGATTACAGCCACATCGAAGGCACCTATGCGCATTTGAAGCTGGCGCGCGGCATCATCGCAGACACGCTGACCGAGAAGGTGGCAGAAGGTGCGATGAAGGAAGCGGACGCGCTGCGCTTCGCGGACCGAATTTTCCGGGACAATCTGATTGAACTCTACAAGCTGGACATCTAAACGAATCGGAAGGGGGCCCGGACAGTGGGATGGAGAGCAGAACAAAACGGCAGCGAGCTTCGGGTATACGAACCTGGGAAGGATGACGGTCCGGCGTACATGCGGTTCGCTCGTCTTCTCGGCATATGGAATGCGGAAGGCCGCGAAATCGCCGAGCTGGCGATCTCGGACATCGCTCCGGACGGTGAAGGCGGACTGCGGATGACGGGCGCTTCGGAGTTGTTCGAGGCGGAAGCGGCATGGACGGCCGTAACAGATGATGAATGCGGCGGTTACGACGTGAAGCTTCGGTTCGTCTATAAGGGCAGCGAGCCTGCGGATTTCGGGCTGACCTTCGGCTGCGAGCTGATCGGTCCGGGTCGTCCGGATTGGATGATCCCCGGCGCATTCTACAAAGAAAACCGGTTCGAGAAAAATTTGCGCCGGTATCCCCGGTACGATTACCGGGGCGGCAATTCGGATGAAATGGTGTCCGATTACTGGTCATTTCGTTCGGACCGCGCGGCGCTCCCGGCAGTATTCGCTTGGAACGACGAAGCTTGCGGCGCCTTGTGCACCGACGAAATGTCGGAGCTTGGCTTGTCCGGCCTCGGCTTCAAGGGGAATGCCGAAGGGACGGCGATTTGGCTGAATTTCCCTTACCGGGAAGAGCCGGTGACATTTGTCGGTGATCCGCTGCCAAGGCCCGCTGATATAGTGTCTGCCCGCTTTCAGCCGGGCCAGCAGGTGATGCTGAAGCTGAAGGTGTACGCCGCGGGGCCCGACCCCCATGCCTACGATCCGTTTGTGCGGCGCATGTACCGGCAGCATGCGGCGGAGCATGACCTGAATCCGTGGATGGGACTGGAAGAAGCAGCGGAGCTGACCGCTCATGGACTTTATACATGGCACTACAATAAGGACCAAGGCATCTTGAACGAAACTGCGGCATTCGACCGGGAATTCAATAATAACGTGAAAGGGATGGGCGACCGTCCCCATATGCATGTCGGCTGGGTTAGCGGAGCGCCATATGCCTATGCGCTCCTTGCGTACGGCAGGAAGAAAGATATCGGCGCCTATACGGAAGCTGGAATCGCAGTGCTGGATAAGATTGCGGGCGGCGTTTCGCCGAGCGGCATTTTCTGGGCATCGTGGGTGGAAGGCAAAGGCTGGACCGCCGGGTGGAATCCGAAATCCGACTGGCTGCAGGCACGTACGATCGCAGAGGCCACGCTGTTCATGACGCGCGCGCTTACCTTCGAACGCGAACGCGGAGCGGCGCATCCCGACTGGGAAGCGGCCGTAGCGTCCAATCTGCGCTTCGCGGCTTCCCATCAGCGGGAGGATGGAAACTTCGGCTCGTACTACAATTGCCAAACAGGCCATGTAGAGGAATGGGATGGCGCCGGTGGCATGCTATGGATTGCCGCGCTCCTCGAAGGAGCAACCTATTTTGGAGAGAATGCATTCTCTGAATCGGCTGTGAAAGCCGGCGCTTACTATGAACGCTTCATAAGAAATGAGTATATTTACGGAGCCCCCGAGGACGTCCACTTGACGCCAACCTCCGAGGATGCATACAACGCGGTCGCCGCATATGTGCATCTGTATGAATTCGACAGGAACCCGCTGTGGCTGGAGCTTGCATCCAGCGCGGCGGATTGGATGATGACGTTCCGGTGGACGTACAATCTGAATTTCCCGCGCCATTCTTTGCTCGCGCAGTATGATTTCCGCTCGCGGGGCGCGGATCAGGCATCGACGTCTAATCAGCATCTGCACAACTATGGCCTGTTCTGCGTACCGGAGATGCTGCGTTTGTGGACGTACACGAAGGACCGTTATTATCTTGATCGCACGAGGGACCATATCGCCTGCTTCCTGCAGTTTATCGCAAGGGAAGATGGCGATTTCAATGCGTATAAAGGGATGGTAACCGAACGTTTCTATAACACCAACTGCTTTCAACCCAAAGGCATGATGCTCACGTTGTCGCATTCTTGGTGCATCGGGCTTATCTTATACGCGTCTCAAGAGGCGGAGGCTTATGCGGAAGCGCTGAACTTGCAGCCGGTTTAGGTGAATTCGATTCCAGGCGGGGCTGAGAGCATAAACAGAATGGCTGCAATGAAGAAAGGGTGATAGGTATGGGAGAGAGTAAACCGGCGTACTGGTCCGGCCGCAAGCTGGCCATTATTCATACGACGCCGCTAACGGTCGAAACACTTAAGGTGCTCGCGAACGAGCAGATGCCAGGCATCGAAATCGTCAATCTGGTTGACGATTCGATCCTGCCGCAGCTCGCGGCAAACGGTGACCGCGTGGAAGAAATCCGGGTCCGCTGGAGCGAATATGCCCGTATCGCGGAACAGCTTGGGGCTGAATGCATTCTGAACGCTTGCTCGTCCATTGGCGAGCTGTGCGGGCAAGTCCAGCCGGAAATTGGCGTTCCGATCGTCAGAATCGACGAAGCCGTGGCGGAATATGCAGTGCGGACGGCATCGAAAATCGGGGTTGCCGCAACACTGGCTACTACGCTCGCACCTACGCAGCGTCAGCTGCGGGCCAAAGCGGAGCAGGCCGGCAAGGAAGTCGAGCTTGTTGCCGTTGTCGCCTCTACTGCCTACAAGCTGCTGCTTGCCGGCGACAAGGATGGACATGATACCGAACTGGCGGAGACCCTCCGCCGATTGGCGGAGGATACGGAAGTGGTCGTGCTGGCGCAGGCATCGATGGCCCGGGTGGTAGAACGGTTTTCGCCGGAAGAGCGCAAGCGGTTCCTGACAAGTCCGGAGCTTGGCATGGCTCGCGTAAAGCAAGTTTTGCAGAACCAATAGGATAGATAAACAGATAAATAACCCAGATAGATAAATAGGCAGATAAATTGTTTACCATTGGAGAGGAGAGGGACAACTTGTTTAATCAAACAAAACCTCAAAATGTAATCACGCTTAAGAAAGCATTGGAATTCGCGGAAGCGGGCCGGTTCGCGATCGGCTCCTTCTCGCCTCGGTATACGCCGATGATTGCGGCCGTATTGCAGGCCGGTCAGCAGGCGAGCTCGCCGATGATCGTGCAAATTTCGCACAAGGAGCTTATTCGCTATGGGATAACGCCGGCGGAATTCGGCGACGAATTTTACGCTCAAATTGGAGCACTGAACATCACCGTTCCTGTCGTGCTCCATCTGGATCATACGAAGGAGCTGGCGACGATAGCCGAAGCCATCGATGCCGGATTTACGTCGGTCATGATCGATGCTTCCGAGAAGCCGTTCGACGGCAACGTCAAGGACAGCAAGGAAGTCGTCGACTATGCGCACGCCAAGGGCGTATCGGTCGAAGCGGAGCTCGGCATGATCGGCACGACCGACTTCGTTGAAACAGATAAGGACGAGGAGCTGTACACCGATCCGCAGGAAGCGGCTGAATTCGTCCGTTTGACCGGCGTCGATGCGCTTGCCGTATCCTGCGGCACGGCACACGGCGTTTACAACGTGAAGCTGCCGAAAATCGACTATGCTCGGTTGTCCGCTATCCGCACGTTAACGCCGGTCTATCTTGTCCTGCACGGCGGCTCGGGCGTTCCGGCCGAGATGATGCAGCAAGCATTCCGTTTGCCTGGCGGCGGCGTAAGCAAGGTGAATATCGCTACTGACCTGGAGCTGTCGCTGCTTGCGGCACTCGGCCGCGAAGAGCGGATGACGAACGCGGAATGTCTGTCGCTCGCTCCGGATCGTCTGGCACTCGGCCGTGATGCCGTTAAACGCACGGTTATCGATAAAATGGAAAGCTTCGTATGCAGCGCGGGTGAAGCCGGTCGATTTATACTGTAATGCTTAGCTATGTTCCGAAACGAAATTCATTCATAGATTTTAACTTGCTTACGAGGAGATGAATGTAATCATATGAAAGACAAGAAGCTTTATATGATCGGCAACGCGCATCTGGATCCAGTGTGGCTGTGGCAGTGGCAGGAAGGCTTTCAGGAAGCGAAAGCAACGTTCCGTTCCGCGCTCGACCGGATGAAGGAATCGGAAGACTTTATTTTCACATCCAGCTCGGCCGCGATGTACGAATGGATCGAGAACAACGACCCCGGCATGTTCAAGGAAATTCAGGCGCGCGCAGCCGAAGGCCGCTGGAACATTGTCGGCGGCTGGTGGATTCAGCCCGACTGCAACATTCCGAGCGGCGAATCTTTTGTCCGCCAGGGGCTGTACGGACAGCGCTATTTCAAGGAGAAGCTTGGCGTTACGGCTAAAGTCGGCTACAACGTGGACAGCTTCGGCCATAACGCCATGCTGCCACAAATTCTGAAGAAAAGCGGTATGGACTATTACGTTATGATGCGCCCGATGCCGAACGAAAAGGGCCTCCCGGGGCGTCTGTTCTGGTGGCAGTCCGACGATGGCTCGAAGGTGCTGACGTTCCGCATCATGTTTGAATATTTGTCGTGGGGCAAGGATCTGGAGAACCATGTACGCCGCTGCTTGGGTGAATTCAAAGAACCGCTGAACGACCTGATGCTGTTCTACGGCGTAGGCAACCACGGCGGCGGTCCGACGAAAGAGAATATTTCGAGTATTCGCAGAATGAACGGGGAAGCGGATTTGCCGAAGCTCGAGTTCGCGACGCCCGATCAGTATTTCGAGGATATGGAGAAATCGGGATTGTCATTCCCGGTCGTCCACGATGATCTTCAGCATCATGCCAGCGGCTGCTACGCCGCGCATTCCGGTATTAAACAGTGGAACCGTCAGGCGGAGAACCGTTTAATCGCCGCGGAGAAGTTCTCCGCGCTCGCTTCTTGGATCACGGGACAGCCGTACCCTACGGATCTCGATCGCGCATGGAAAAATGTGCTCTTCAACCAGTTCCATGATATCTTGGCAGGCACAAGCTTGGAGCCTGCTTATGACGATGCCCGGTATTTGTTCGGCGAAGCAATGGCGATCGCCGATCGTTCCCTCAACTACGCCGTCCAATCGCTGTCGTGGAATATCGGCATCGAGCAGGACGAGTCCATGCGTCCGATCGTCGTGTTCAATCCGCACGCGTGGCAGAGCCGCGTTAATGTCGAGCTCGAAGTCGGCGGGATCAAGGAGAAGACCGTGCTGCTTGACGAGACCGGCAAGCCGGTTCCGTTCCAGACGGTGAAATCACAGGCTGCAGCACGCGGCCGATACCGGCTCAGCTTCATGGCGGATCTGCCGCCGCTCGGCTACCGCCTTTACAAGCTCGTGACGGAGTCCGCTTCGATCAAGCCGGTCGGCGAACCGATTACGGCAAGCGATCTCGTGCTCGAGAACAGCCTGCTTCGTCTTGAATTCGACCGGAATACCGGATTCATCAAGAGCCTGCGCGACAAGAAGCTGAATCATGAGGTGCTGAAGGGCGAGGGCGCGAGGCCTGTCGTTATAGAAGATACGTCGGATACGTGGAGCCATGACGTGCTGCATTTCAACGGACCTTCGGAAACGTTCAAGGCAACGAAGGTGCTCCGCATCGAGCACGGGCCGGTCAAATCGGTCATCCGCGTCGTGAGTGAATACGGCAGCTCCAAGCTCGTACAGGATTTCGCGATGTATCCAGGCAGCAGACAAATCGACGTCAGCGTAACGGTGGATTGGCGCGAGAAGTTTAAGATGCTTAAGCTTGTCTTCCCAGTCAACGTCATCTTTAGCAAGCAAACCTATGAAATTCCGTACGGCACCATCGAGAGAGAGCATAACGGCGAGGAAGAGCCGGGCCAAAGCTGGGTTGACTACTCGGGCATCGTGCAGGAGACAAACGATGTGTACGGGCTCAGCCTGATGAACGACGCCAAATACAGCTACAGCATGCATAACAAAGAGATGGCGCTGACGGTGCTTCGCAGCCCGATCTACGCGCATCATGTCCCTTACGTGCCTGAAGCGGACGGCGAGTATGCATTCATCGATCAAGGCATTCAGCGCTTCAATTATTCCTTGCTGCCGCATGAAGGCACTTGGGAGCAGGCGGGCACGGTGCGCCGCGCGGCCGAGCTGAACTGCAAGCCGGTAGCGGTCATTGAGACGTTCCATGAAGGCAAGCTGCCGCAAACCGACTCCTACGTTTCCGTCGACAAGGAAAACATCATCGTCAGCGCCATTAAGAAAGCGGAAGATAACGATGACTTGATCGTACGCTGCTACGAGACGGACAAACGGGCGACGTCAGCCGAAATCCTGCTGCCAAAGTGGAACCGGGTCATTCGTGCAGACTTCAAGCCCTCGGATATCAAGACGTTCCGCGTGCCGGCTAATGCCGACCTTCCGGTGACGGAAACAAGCATGCTCGAATGGGAGCTGGAGTAAAATGATGCGGCGGGAGGAGACGGTTTCCGAGCTTCGCGCAGCAGGTAAATATATGATGGATAACGGTTTGGCCTGGGGCAACGCCGGTAATATAAGCGCCCGTCTTAGTGACGGTAGCTTCTTAATTACGGCGACAGGCACGTTTCTGGGAGAGCTCGGCGAGGATGATTTCGCCGAGTGTTTCCTCGTGGAAGGCGGACCGGCTTCGGCCGAGACGGGCGCAGGAGTAAATCCAAGCCCAGGGAAGAAGCCTTCCAAGGAAGTGCCGATGCACCGGGCGATATATGAATCAAGACCAGACATCGGAGCGGTGCTTCATGCTTCTCCTTTCTACAGCACGCTGTTCGCATGCGCCACGGAAGGAATTCCTTCGAACTTGTTCGTCGAAACGATGTATTATCTCGAGCGGATCGAGCGCATAGGCTACTATCACCCCGGCTCCGCGGAGCTTGGCGATGCGGTGGGGAAGAAAGCGCGTCTGTCCAACGTGCTGCTGCTGGACAATCACGGGGTGCTTGTTTATGACGTGAATATCAAGGAAGCAAGAATGGCTCTGCAGACGCTGGAAATGGCATGCCGGATGATCATTGAATCACGGAGCGCGGGTATATCGCTGAACGCGCTGCCGAAGACGATGGAGCGCGATTTCCTGGAGCGTTCCGGCTACCGGACGAGAAGGAAGTGGGAAGCATGATCGGCATCGTCGCTGACGATATCACGGGCGCGAACGATATTGGTATTATGTACGCGAAGGCGGATTACAGGACGGATGTCTATCCGCTTGAGCTTTGGCATGCGGAAGCGGCTGCGGGAGATTTGCCGGATGTGCTCGTGCTCGACACGAATTCCCGGCTTGACAGCGCGGAAGAAGCATACCGCAAGGTGTTCGCGGCAACCAAAGCGGTGCAGGCCGCCGGCTGCGACCGCTTCTTCAACAAGACCTGCTCCGTCTTCCGGGGCAACGTCGGCGCTGAATTCGACGCCATGCTGGATGCACTCGGCGCTTCGTTCGCGGTCATCGTGCTGGGTTTCCCGAAGAATGGCCGGACGACGATTGGCGGCGTTCATTACGTCCACGGGAAGCTGCTTGAGGCTTCCGAGTTCCGACGCGATCCCGTTCATCCCATGACAGAATCGAATTTGATCTCGATCTTGCAAAAGCAGACCAAACGGACCGTTGATTTCGTTCCGATCGCGCTTATCGAGCAAGGACCGGGCGCGCTTCGGGCAGAGATTGAACGAATGCGGGAGCGGTGCTCCTACTTGATCCTCGATGTGCGCGACCAAGGTTCGCTCCGCATCATCGCGGAGGCGGTGCAGGATGAGCCGATTCTATGCGGCAGCTCCGCGCTGTCGGAGGAGCTGGCGATTCTGTCGCGGTCCATGCACCCAGGGGAGTCCCGGAAAGCGGGGATGGAGAGCGGCGGCTTCCCGCGGGTACCGTTCGATCAGGCAGCGCTTGGCAGACCTTCAGGCAGCGTGCTCTGCGCAGCCGGCAGTCTGATGCCGCAGACAGCGGCACAGATTGAATACGCGAAACGGAGCGGCATTGCGGCATTTGAGCTCGATTCGCTTATACTGCTTCAGGTGGAAGGGAAAGAAACCCATCTCGAACAGCTTATCGTGCAGGCAAGCGCCGTGCTGCAAGCCGGACGCGACGTATTGGTGCATGCTTCGAATGATCCGGACAAGGTCGCGGAAACGAAGCGTCGGGCAAGTAAGCTCGGCACCGGCAATACGGACATATCGCGGATCGTATCGGATGCGTTGTCGTCCGTCGTTGCCGCAATCTCGGAACGGACCGGCCAACGGAAGCTGCTCATAGCGGGCGGCGAGACGTCGTCAGCGGTATGCGCGGCGCTGGGCGTGAGCGGACTTCGTTTGCTGCGTGAGATAGAGCCGGGATTACCTTCGTGCCTGGCGATCGGCGGCACACCTTATGAACTGGTGCTTAAATCGGGCAGCTTCGGCAGCGAATCGTTTTTTGTCAAGGCCATCGCGCATTTGAAAGAAACCATTGCGTAACGGGGAAAGGGAAGTGATTGTAATGAGCACGGTCTTTAGCGGGCTTTTTCATAAATATCCGGATCTGGAGCCTTGCAGGGAAGAAGTTAAGGGAGCCTTCGAAGCCATGAAGCGCTCCTATGAGCAGTGTGGGAAAATGCTGCTTGCCGGCAACGGCGGCAGCGCGGCCGATTGTGAGCATGTCGTCGGCGAGCTGATGAAAGGCTTTATGTCACAGCGTCCGCTTCCGCCGTCCGAACGGGAGAAAATGCTCGTTCACGGCGAAGAAGGAGCTTATATCGCCGACAGGCTGCAGGGCGCACTGCCCGCGATTTCGCTTGTCAGCCAAAGCGCGCTGGCGACGGCCTACATTAATGACGTTGCGGCGGATATGGTATTTGCCCAGCAGGTGTATGGTTATGGCCGACAGGAAGATACGCTTGTCGTGTTCAGCACGTCAGGCAATTCCGCCAATGTGGTCCGCGCCGTGCAGGTAGCCAAATCGCTCGGCATGACGACGATCGGTTTCACCGGCCAAGGCGGGGGCCGGCTGAAGGAGCTATGCGACATTACGGTCCGCGTGCCGTACACGAGTACGCCGGATATCCAGGAGCGGCATCTTCCGATTTATCATGCGCTGTGCATGATGCTCGAGGAGGCTTTTTTTGCATGAGTGTGCTCCTTGGAGGTTTCGATATCGGCGGGACTAAATGCGCAGCCGTGCTTGGCTCCGCCGCGGACGGCAAGGTCGAAATAACGGCGAAACACAGCTTTCCGACACCCGCAACGCCGGAGGAAACGATTGCGAAGTTCTCCGAAGCGATGGGCGAGCTGCTGAAAGCCGCCGATGCCGCCTCGCCGCTTAAGGCAATCGGTATCAGCTGCGGCGGACCGCTCGACAGCCGCAGGGGGCTCGTCTTGTCCCCGCCGAATCTGCCGGGCTGGGATAGAATTGATGTTGTGACGCCGCTGCGCGAGCGTTTCGGTGTGCCCGTTGCGCTCCAGAACGACGCGAACGCTTGCGCGCTTGCCGAATGGCGTTGGGGCGCGGGCCGGGGCGTATCGAGCATGGTATTTCTAACGTTCGGCACGGGGATGGGCGCAGGCTTGATTTTGGACGGCAGGCTGTATGCCGGAATCAGCGATATGGCAGGCGAGGCCGGTCATATGCGACTTGAAGAAGACGGTCCCGTCGGATACGGGAAAGCGGGTTCGTTCGAAGGCTTTTGCAGCGGCGGCGGTATCGCGCGGCTTGGGCGCACCTTGGCGGAGGCGCATATCCGCCAGGGAGGCACAACGGCCATTTGCACGAATCTTGAAGGACTTGAGGGCATCACGGCCAAAGCGGTGTTCGACGCCGCAAACGGTGGCGATGCGCTGGCGCTTGAGACTGTGGGGATCGTAGGACGGAAGCTTGGCAGAGGTCTGGCGCTGCTTGTCGACCTGCTCAATCCCGAGCGCATCGTCATCGGCAGTATTTATGCGCGGCAGGAAGCGCTGCTGCGGCCGCTTGTTATGGAGGAGCTGGCCCGCGAGGCACTGCCATTATCGCTTGAGGCATGCGAAATCGTGCCCTCGAAGCTCGGCGAGCATGTCGGAGACGCGGCGAGCTTGTCAGTCGCGCTGCATGCCTTGGAATAGACGCTACTTATAAAATGGCAGGAGGAGCTCATGTTGCAATTCAACGATACAGGCGCATTTGATTCCATTACGGATCCATCATCGGCCCTATTCGGCCCTTTCGGCGTTGCGGTAAAGCTGGATTCCCAGACGCAGCCGGAGGTGCTGACGCCTTGCGGGACGGACAGCGAGGAACAAAAGACGGTCGTTTATCATTATAAAAACGAAGCCGATAACGTACGGGCGCATATCCGCGTATCCATGAGCGAGAATGGCAGCGTGCTCGTCACCGTGCGTGCAGAGGCGATCAACGAGAACGACTTCGGCCGGCAGCGCGTGTTCGCTGCCGAGCATGGTATCATCGTAACGGTTCGTCCAACGGAGACGATTGAAGGGCTGATGGCTAATTACCAGCATAAAGACTGGTGGACGCGTCCGCACTTCAGCACGTCGACCGCAGACCTTCCGGGTCGGACGCAATCGATATTATGGCAAACGGAAAGCGGCTATTATCACCTGCTGCCGGTCGTTGGACCGGTGTGGAGGACGGATGCCATCGGAACAGAGGACGGCTTCGCGCTCCGACTGTCAGCTTACGAAAGCGGCCGCACCCGTTGCGATGCACTAGCATTTGCATTCTCGGCTGGCGACGATCCGTATCGTCTCGTACAGAGCGGCGTCGCTGCCGCGCTGAAGGAGCTGGACTACCCCACGCTGCCGCGCGAGAGCAAAACGTATCCCGAGCTGCTTGACCGGCTCGGCTGGTGCAGCTGGGATGCGTTCTACCACCAAGTCAACGAGGAAGGGCTTCTTACGAAAGCTGAGGAGCTGCAATCGCTTGGGCTGCCGGTTGGATGGGTGATGATCGACGATGGCTGGTCCGATACGAAAGACGGCAAGCTCGTCTCCTTCGAAGCAGACCCTGTCAAATTCCCGGGCGGACTGAAGCGGACCGTATCCGCGCTCAAAGATCGTTTCGGCATTCGCGACGTCGGCGTCTGGCATACGATCGCCGGGTACTGGGGCGGCGTTCACGAGGACAGTATCATCGCCCGGGACAGCCGCGATTCGCTCTATCAGGTGCCGCGCGGCAATCTCATTCCATATCCCGAGGCGGGGAGAGGCTTCGGCTTCTGGCATGCCTGGCATAGCTTCCTGCGCCGGCAGGGCGTCGATTTCGTCAAGGTGGACAGCCAAAGCGCCGTGCTGAACTATTTAAAAGAACGCCGCTCCATCGGCGAAGCGGCAGCTGCGGCGCACGAGGCGCTTGAAGCGTCGGTGGCGCTGCATTTTAACGATACGATCATCAACTGCATGGGGATGGCGTCCGAGAACATCTGGCATCGTCCGAAATCGGCTGTTTCGCGCAACAGCGACGATTTCGTGCCGCAGGAGGAACGCGGCTTTCCGGAGCATGCATTACAAAACGGTTATAACTCCTACTATCACGGAGCCTTCTATTGGGGTGACTGGGATATGTACTGGTCTAACAACCATGACGACAAGCAAAGCGCCGTTCTGCGCTCCGTTAGCGGCGGGCCGATTTATATCAGCGACGCGCCGGGGTCTACAAATCCTGCGAACGTTTGGCCGCTTATTTATGCCGACGGAACCATCATTCGCTGCAACGGCACGGCAAACCCGACGCCGGATTGTCTGCTTGCAGATCCCGCCGCACGTCCCATTCCAATGAAGCTGTGGAATACGGCTGGCGTCGCGGGCGTCGTAGCAGCGTTTCATATTCACCCGGAAGCCGCTGTGGTGGACGGCTTCATCGGCCCAGGGGACGTTCCTGGGCTGGCAGGCACCGAGTTCGCGGTATACGAGCACTTCACCCAAAGCTGTTCGTTCATGAAAGCGGATCAGCGCGAAGCGGTCCGTCTGGAAGAGCGGGAATACGCGTTGTTCGTGATCGTGCCAGTCACAGGCGGAGTGGCGCCGATCGGATTGGCGGATAAATATATGTCCCCGGCATCTGTGACAAGCAGCGCTTCGGAAGGCGGTTCAACGGTGTTGACGCTGCGCGAAGGCGGACGTTTCGTGTTTGCCGCCAAGGGGCATCCTCTGCACGCCAGCGTCAACGGGAAAGAGGCCGCAATCAATCAGATCGGCGACTACGTGTACGAGATCGACAGAGGAACAGCGGATCGGTCCGTCCAAATCGAGATCGTTATGGCGTAATGAAGGAACGCCGGATGAAGAAGCTAAGGAGCGACCGCGCCGCGATTCCGGTGCCGAAAGAAGCGGCATCGGCCCCGTACGGCATAAAGGAGGCTGCGTGGCATGCTGCTTGCCATCGACATTGGCACCACGAATATTAAAGCAGGGTTATTCCGTGACGATGGATTTGCCGTCGCGCAGGCGGTGAGTCCAAATACGAGGGTTCCCGGTCCGGCAGGGACGGTGGCCTGCGATCCCGACCGGCTGTGGGGAGCGGCTGCTGACCTCATTCGAGACGTCATGGCAGCCGCGGGTTCTCCTCGTGTACAAACGGTCGGCATAACGAGCATGGCGGAAAGTGGATTGCTGTTGGATCCGCGGAGCGGGAAACCGCGTTCACAGATCCTGCCGTGGTTCGAAACCTGCTCTATCGAGCAGGCCGAGCTGGTGAAACGGGAAATCGACGCAAAGGAGCATTTCTGTCGTACAGGCCTTCATGCTTCGTTCAAGTATGGGCTGCCCAAGCTGCTCTGGCTGCGGGAGCAATGCCCGGAAGCTTTTGTAGGAAGCGGCGTGTGGGTGTCGGTATCAGCCTATATTGCCCATTGCCTTACTGGTGAGATTGCCGAGGACGAAACACTGGCGGCCCGTACGTTCGCTTACCTGATCGACCGCCGCGAATGGGACGTACCGTTCATCCGCCATTTCGGCTTCGAGCCGGAGCTGTTTCCTCGCGTCGTGCCTGTGGGCAGTGCCGTCGGGACGGTAATGCCCGATGCAGCGGCCAAACTGGGATTGAGCAAAGATACTGTTGTCTGTCTGGCGGGACATGATCATATTGCTGCTTCGGTCATTTGTTCGGCCGGAGGGAACGATGTCTATAACTCGATGGGTACCGCGGAGACGCTTGTCGGCGGCTTTGCCGAACGAGGACTGGATACGAGAGACTTCGAGTCCGGTTTGTCGTTTGGACGCAACGCCTTCCCGAATCAGATGTTCTGGATGGGCGGACACTCTTTCTCGGGCGGCTCGGTGGAATGGTTTCGCGAAACGCTCGGCGACACTCGATTTTCCTATGAGGCATTAATGAAGCTGCTGGCGCAAACGGAGCCCGGTCCGACAGGCATTCTTTATTATCCTTATCTGGCCGGCAGCGGCGCGCCTCAGGCGAATCCAGCGGCCAGAGCAGCGTTCATCGGCCTGATGGCAAAGCACGGCAAAGGAGACATGCTCAGAGCGGTGCTGGAAGGCAACGCCTATCAGTTGGAGTTTATTCGCAGGAGCGCCGAGCAGATCAGTGGAAGTCCGATCGAACGAATGAATGTGGTCGGCGGGGGCGTGAAGAACAGCGTCTGGCTGCAGATCAAGGCCGATGTGTCGGGTATCGAATTGATCGCGCCCGACATGGCTGAGGCGACACTTCTTGGGGCAGCCGTGTCTGCCGGTGTCGGATCCGGTGTCTACAGTTCGTTCCGGGAAGCGGCCGCTGCGGTCCGCAGGCCGGAAGGAAATCGGTTTGTTCCTGATTTAGAGCGCCATCACCGTTACGGGAAGATCTATGAAGAGGGCTTTATGACGCTAATGGGAGCGTTGTCGAGGTTTTATAACGGGCTAGCTTGACATTACGTCCTTGAAGAAGCCATTCGTAGTATAGAAGCCAGCCATTTGGATATACCTTGCCATATGTTCCAGGATGAAGCCCGCGGATTCCGCGGGTTTTCGTGTATCGTCAGACAGGCATGGGGGAACCACCGAAACAGGACGCAGCTTTCTAGATTTTCTTCAGGAATACAGACCGGGACAGGCGAAGGCGATGGTTGCGCAGTCAGATCTCAAAATCTGCGAAATCTCCACATTGGTCGGCATAGCGAATCCGAGATACTTCTCGCTGCTGTTCAACGATAAATACCGGATCATTGGGAAACGACGAAACGGCATCCAGTATTCGATTCCGTCGTCGCGTACTCATCCAACCTAAGAGGCATTGCTGTTATATCATGGTTTTCAATGCGGCTTGTGCTTATGGCTATTCTCAAGTTTTAAGCGACCGTTTATGATATAATAGGGGTAGGTTAGAGAGAGAAGAGAGAGAAAGGAGCAGTACCATGACACGATTTCTTTTTGAATATGAAGTTCCTTCTTCAGGCAAGAAGGCAACGTTCAGCTGGATCGGCAAGAGCGAAGAAGAAGCACGCACTGCCGTCCACGCGAAAGTAGCTGATTTCGAATTTATGGAACTAACGGATATTGTAATCGGCAAGGTTCTTGAAGCGAAAGAAACAACAGGCAATCAATATTACGAATGCGAAGGCTGCAGCGCGTAAGACTAAACAACGAAACAGGGATGGAACAGAGTTATATCTGTTCCATCCCTTTTCTATTTTGATTGATTTCTGCTTCGTCATGCATGAAAACAATAACGGAGCATGAATGATTTTGGAGAAGCGTGGTTGTGTGGATATGCCATAGGCTGCACCTGAATTCCTGTGCATGAAATAATGACAGGAGGCAGAGGATATTAGATGTCCGTCAGTCCGCTGAAAGAGATGTGCTTACTTGCATATTCATCTGTCCAAACATTTCGAGCTGCAATTGGCATTAGCTGCTTTGGTCTCCATCTGGTACGCTTTCGCCAATTTCACGTTTGTCAAAAAAGAATCTTCATCGGCCGGCCGATGCTTACAAGGATTGCATGCCCAGCATACGAAGCTTTTGTGGGCGATCGCGCTGACAATTCTTTCGGCAGATTTGTACTCGTCCGTCGCCTAGGGGCCCGAAGCTGGCGTGGATCGGGGTCATCGCCTATCCGAGCGGCGGAGACGCCTACGCCATTGAAATAAAACTCCACCAAATCATGGCCTGCG